>QHBY01000181.1 GCA_003244245.1 Pseudonocardiales bacterium | reverse complement strand
ATCGGCGTGAATACCCCAGGTCAATGATCCCCGGGCGCTTCTCCGCCGCGACGCGACCGGCGAAACCCTTCCCCACCGGGACGCGAATCCCCTGACGGACCGTCGCTTCAAGGCCCCTGGCAACGGTAACGACAAGTTGCTCGGAGGAGGAATCGAGCAGCAACACAGTGGTGGTCTCGACCGCAAGGAGCTCTCGCACCCGGTCGAGCAGCTCGACCAAGAGATCCTCGAGGTCGAGATGGGCAAGCGCGGCGTCGGTCACGGGCTCGATCCGGCGCAATCGGTAGTCCTCAGCGGCCGGCATGTTGCTCATGCGCGGTACCTCAGCGAGTTAGACGAAGTCGAACTGCTCGGTGTGGATACGGGGCAGTGGGACATCCAGCTCGTCGAGCACGGTCACCACGTCGGTGACCAGGGCAGGCGGTCCGCAGAGGTAGTAACCGAGCTGGTTGCGCCGCAACCTGCCGGGTAGCAGTTCGGTGAGCAGTGCCTCGTCGAGGGCGCCGGACGCGCCGGTCCAGCCCTCGGGTGGCTGGCGGAGCAGCTCGACGACGGTGAGGTCCAGCCGCCTTTTCAGCTCGCTGAGCTCCGAGCGGAACAGCAATTCGTCAACGGTCCGGGCTACTGTCACGAGCCGGTGTGGGCGCCGGTCGCGCCGGTGAGCCAGGGTCCGCAGCATGCTGATCATCGGGGTGATGCCGACCCCACCGGCGATCATTACCAGACCGGTGCTGTGCTGCAGGTCGACGCTGAAGGAACCGTGCGGGCCGTCAAGCCACACCGGATCGCCTGGCCGCAGCCGGCGCAGCGCGCGCGTGAAGTCACCGCTGTGTCGGACGGTGAACTCCCTTCGCGTCCTCATATGAGCGCTGGAGGCGATGGTGAACGGGTGCTCCTGGGCCCCGATGGATGGACTCACGCGCAGCCAGGCGAACTGGCCCGGCGCGAACCTCAAGGTCCGATGAACCAGCCGGTGTCCCCGAGGCTCCAAAACCAGCGTGCTCACGGTTTCAGTCTCCGGCCGGATCTCGCGGACCACATACTTGCCGCGCGCACCGAAGACCGGCCGCCACAGCCACCGGTAGGCGAGGACCCCCAGCACACCCACAACGAGGATGGTGAACCACGCGCGCATCGCGCTGTCGCGGACCAGGTGGTTGAGCCACCAGATATGCAGTGCGGTGAGCACCAGCACCGAGCCGGCCAGCGCCACGTGTACCCAACGCCACACCTCGTAGCGGTGCCGCAGCCGCTTGCGCAGCACCGTGAGCCCGATCAGCGCGCCCAACGCTACGGTGGCGCCGGTGGCCGCCCGGGCTCGATTGGGTGCGTGGACGATGTCGAGCAGGCCGAAGTTGGCCGGGTTTACCGCCACCACCAAAACGATGTGTGCGAGCACGAGCGCTGTGACGAGCAACCCGGCGAAGCGGTGCATGCCAAGCACCCCGTCGATGCCGAAGGTGCGGGTCAGCGAACGCAGCCGAGAAGGCAGCACGACGGCGCAGACCAGGACCGAAGTGCCGAAAATCCCCATCCCGACGGAGAGCTGGGACAGCGGCGACGAGTCGCCCGCTCTGCTGAGGCCGACCAGCACGGGCATCAGGAGCACGGCGAGGCAGGCCGTCGTCCACAGCGTTCGTTCCAGCACCCGTCGTGCGCCGCGGAACTGTATGGAGGAGCAGACATCGAGCTCGCTAGCTGAGAGCATTACCGGCGCGTTGTCGCTCATCCGGGCGCGAGGTGCGACGCGTGGCCGCCGGCTACTGCGAACCGCAGAATGTGACGGGCCCCAGTAGTGGAACACCGCGAGCGTCAGCGCGACGATCACGGCGAGGACGACGGTCCTTTGGACGGATCGTGGTACCGAGACTGGGTCGAGTGCTCTGAACCGCACGGGCCTCCACCTCGGTCGTGAACGTGTCAGGCTGGGCGTCATTGGATCCGGGCAGTCCCTGACCCGTGGTCAAGCGGGTCGTCCCGGGGGAAGCTACGTTGCGAGCACCGAAACGAAGGACGCGAATCGGCGCCCGAGGTTGTCCGGGATCTCGTGGAAGTCGAGGGCGGTCCCCCACCCGAGAGGGGTCCGAACGCCTCGCCGCTGCGACCGCTCGCGGCGAGGCCTCTCGTGTGGCCGGGAATCACGGCACGCTGGCCAAGGGTGGTGGTTACCGCCCATAACGTCAGGCAGCGCCAACGGGTGAAAAGCACGCGGCTCAGGTCCGACCGCGACGGACGCGGCCGGCCAAGCGCGGCGGCCGCAGGTTGTTGCACCGGGTCGGGCTCGGACGCGGATTGGTTCAGCCGACGGTGAGGACCATCGCCGGCGTTGTCCTGGCGGCCGGACTGGGAATCGCCGCCGGGGTGACCGCCCGGTGGGTGTTCGCTGCCGCTGGTCTCCGGCGTGGGGACGCCCCGCCGGAGGATAACGGCGTATCGCGCCGGGCGGTGCTGCTCACCAGCCGTCATTCGACTGCGAACTGCAGTACGACGGTCACCACCAGCGCCTGCGGCTGGTACACCTCTCGGTGATCAACGCCCCGGTGTTCGGAGGTTTTCTGGGCTTACGGGTGCGCGGAGCCAACCTCGACGACCGCATCCTCGACGTCATCGCCGTCGAACACCTGTCCCGGCCTGCTGCTGGCCGCCCTGCAACCCGTCCTGGGAATCCACCGCCCGATCCGCGGGATACACACGCTGCGCGTGCGCACTCTCCACGTCCATACCACCAAGCACTCGACATCATCCTCGACGGGGAAGTCGACGGCACCTTGCCCGCCGACTTCGAAGTCGCCGCCGAAGCCCTCCGCGTCCTCACCCCGACCGACTTCGACGACATCGACGACTGACCGAACATGCGTGGCCCCGGGCACGCGGGCTCGGAACAGCGAGGCGTGGCGGGTGTCGGGGTCCGCCAACACTCTCCATCGGTCGGCAACCAGAACGCGTTATGCCATCGCTGAAGATTCACGCCATCGACCGATGACAGCTACAAAGCTGATCCGCAGGTCACCGTGTCGCGAACTGCGCCTTTCGCAATGTTTGCGAAATACGATGTTCGAGCGTTTGCGATACATTGGGCGTATGACAGCGACTCCTCAGCTCCCCGATATGACTCCTCCGACCCCCGACATCGAAATCTTCGACGGCGCCTTCCGGTTTGAGCTTGAGGACGCGCGGGGACTGCTCGCGAACGTCACGGCTACGGTTGACGCGCTCGAACGGGGCTGCCGCGACTCCGACGACCTCGGCATGACCCCCGTCGACTTGTTCAGCCTGGTCGAGGAGCTGACGGACGCGCTGCGCGACCCCGAGAACCTGTGAGCCTCCGTCGGCTACCCCCGGGCTAGCACCGGTGGCCAGGTCTCGCCGTCCAGGCCAAGCGCTGAGGGAGCCGTCAACGCTGCGTAATCGATGTGTACTGCCGCTCGATGTGCCCGGTGTAGATCTGACGTGGCCTGCCGATCTTGGTTGCCGGTCGCTGATCATCTCGCGCCAGTGCGCGATCCAGCCCGGTAACCTCCCCAGCGCGAAGAGCACCGTGAACATCCGGGTGGGGAAGCCCATCGCCCGGTAGATCACACCGGTGTAGAAATCGACGTTGGGGTAGAGCTTGCGCTCGACGAAGTAGTCGTCGGCCAGCGCCTTGGCCTCCAGCGCCAAGGCGATTTCGACAGCCGCACGCCGTGGTCGTGTTTTTTCACCTTTTCGACGAAGGTGTCCACGTCACCTCCGTCGGCGCGGATGCGTCGGCGAGCTGGCCGATCGGGTACCCGCGGTAGCGCAGCACGCCCGCGTCGCCGTCGATGTAGGTGATCTGCGACGTGCACTCGGCGGTGTTCACGAAGCCCGGATCCACGGTCACCATCCCGGTGGAAGCCCGCAGGGTGCCCAGGCCGATCCCGGAGGCGCCTACGGTGGCCCTCGTAGTCGACATCCGGTGCTCGCCACTGGGATAGCTCAGGGTCACATCGAGATCACCACGACCGTTGTCAGCCATGACTGCGTCGAGGTCACGCTAGCTTCATATCGCCGGGAACGGTCGGGGTGTCTCGCCGGGTCGCCGTCACATGTTGCGGATCCGCAGGTATCGGCGGATATCTGAGAGCGAAACCACTCCGAGTACGAGCAGGCCAACGACGAGGATCGCTGCCAGAACTACTGCGATGTAGCCAACGGTATCCATATGTCCTCATCTGGTCAGTGGTCAGAGTGTCTTGCCCGCACTGCTATCGCCGGCGACCGCGCGCATCACCGGCTGCGACGCACTGGACCCGTTGCGCAAAATAGTGATCGTCTGCCCGGTCGTGTGTTCCACGGTTTCTCCCGTCGACACCCACTGTCTGTGCGCCGCCGGGGTCTGGAGCAGCGTGTCGCACCGCTCTGCGAGGCCCGTCATCCCTCCGATCGCCGACCTCGTGTCCCTAAATGCTGATTACAAGATCTCAGGATACGCATCAAACTGGACCACGTATATCTCATACCGTGCCCCGTTTGGGTTGTCGTGTCCGGTCAGGAAACCCAGCAGCACCGTTCGGGACAGGAGGTCGGCGACCTTGGCGGCATGTTCCGTCAGCGGCGTCGTGGGGGTCCGGCCCGCGTCCACCCGGCCGCTCAGCTCCCGAACAGTGCGGGGATTTTGACCAGTAGCTCGTAGGCCCCATAGCCGAACGGCGCGAGCACCCAGAGCCAGGCCAGGGCCGTCAGCGGTGCCCGGTTGCTCGGTTCGTCCACCGGCATGCGTTTGCGGACCTCGGTCATGGCGTACCCCTGTCCGCCAGGCTCGCGGCCTCCCGCGGTGCGGCGGCCTCGTGGAACTTCGGTTTTACCGGTCGGATCAGCTCGTTGGCCACGAATCCGACCACCAGCAGCCCGGTCATGATCGAGAATGACAGAATGTATTTGGACGGGCCGGTCTGCCCGGCTCGGGTCTGGGCGTCGGCGATGGCGTTGACGATGAGCGGCCCGAGCACACCCGCGGTCGACCAGGCTGTGAGCAATCGGCCGTGGATCGCGCCGACCTCGAAGGTGCCGAACAGGTCCCGGAGGTAGGCCGGGACGGTGGCGAAGCCGGCCCCGTAGAAGGAGATGATGAGCAGCGTGCAGACGAGGAAGACGACCTTGTTGGCGTTGGTGGTCAGCACGATCGCCAGGTAGAGCAGCGCCCCGAACCCTAGGTAGCAGCGGTAGATGTTCTTGCGGCCGATGCGATCCGATGCCGACGACCAGACAAGGCGGCCGACCATGTTGGCCAGCGAAAGGATGGCGACGAAGCCGGACGCGGCCGAGGCCGCCACCTTGGAGGCTGCGGCCGGGAAGAAGTCCTGATAGATCGGTGCGGCCTTCTCCAGAATGCCGATGCCGGCGGTGACGTTGAAGCAGAGCACCACCCACAGGAACCAGAACTGCGGGGTGCGGATCGCGTTGCGGGCCGAGACGTTCGCGGTAGTCACCAACGTCCTGGGCTGCACGACCGAGGGGTCCCAACCGGCCGGTTTCCAGCCCTGCGTCGGCACCCGCACGAGCAGCCACCCCATCGACATGAACACCGCATAGACCAGTCCGTGGATCAGGAAGGCCTTGGCGATGCCAGCGGTGCCCTGGCCCGCCGCCGCGGTGGTCACCCCGAAGGCGTTGAGCATCTGCGCGGACCACGGCGAGGCGATGAGCGCGCCGCCGCCGAAGCCCATGATCGCGATGCCGGTGGCCATGCCGGGGCGGTCGGGGAACCACTTGATCAGTGTGGAGACCGGGGAGATGTAGCCGATGCCCAACCCGATGCCACCGATCACGCCGTAGCCGAGTATGACCAGCCAGTACTGCCGGGTCGCCACGCCCAGCGCCGAGACGAGGAAGCCGGAGGAAAAACAGCACGTCGCCACGAACATCGCCCACCGCGGCCCGTTACGCTCGACCCGGGTGCCGAACAGCGCCGCGGACGCCCCGAGCATGACGATGCCCAGCTCGAACGGGATCGCCGAGAGTGTCCCGTTGATCCCCAACGACTTCTCCAGAGCCGGTTTGAACACGCTCCACGAGTACACCTGCCCGATCGCCAGGTGCACCGATAGAGCCGCCGGGGGAACCAGCCAGCGACTCCAGCCAGCGGGAGCGACGATGCGAGAGCGGGCCAGGAAACCGACAGCCATCAC
>QHBY01000180.1 GCA_003244245.1 Pseudonocardiales bacterium | reverse complement strand
ACCGAGGTCTACGACATCTCGCCTGCGGAGGAAGCTGGCATCAAGTCGGCGACGTTCGCGGTCAAGGCACCCTTCGCCTACGGCACCCTGTCGGTCGAGCAGGGCACCCACCGGCTGGTCCGGATCTCACCGTTCGACAACCAGGGACGCCGGCAAACATCCTTCGCCGGCGTCGAGGTGCTTCCGGTGACCGAAACCGCCGACCATGTCGATATCCCGGAGAATGAGATTCGTATCGACGTTTTTCGATCTTCCGGACCCGGTGGGCAGAGCGTCAACACTACCGATTCCGCGGTGCGTATCACCCATCTGCCGACCGGGATCGTGGTGTCCTGCCAGAACGAGAAATCGCAGATCCAAAACCGGGCCGCGGCGATGCGGGTACTGCAGTCCCGGCTGCTGGAGCGCAAGCGCCAGGAGCAGCAGGCGGAGATGGACGCGCTCAAGGGTGAGGGCAGCTCGTGGGGCAACCAGATGCGGTCCTACGTGCTGCATCCCTACCAGATGGTCAAAGATCTACGGACCGAGCACGAGGTGGGCAACCCGGCTTCGGTGCTCGACGGGGACATCGACGGCTTCCTCGAATCCGGTATCCGGTGGCGTCGCCAGCAGGAGGCGCGGGTCGCCGGCTGAAACCCGGTTGGAATCCGCAGGCGCGCCTTCGCCGTGGCGCCGGGCAAGTACCCGACCTGGCTGAGTAGACTCGCCGCTCGTGATCCGACTCGAGCACGTCAGCAAGTCCTACCGGACTTCTACCCGACCCGCTCTCGATGACGTCACAGTCGCGGTGGGAAAGGGTGAGTTCGCCTTTCTCATCGGACCGTCCGGATCGGGTAAGTCCACTTTGTTGCGCCTGTTGCTGCGCGAGGAGGTGGCCAGCACGGGCGACGTCTACGTGGCGGACCTCAACGTGGGCAAGCTCTCCCAACGTCGCATCCCGCAGCTGCGGCAGCGGGTGGGCTGTGTGTTCCAGGACTTCCGGCTACTGGGCAACAAGACGGTCTCCGAGAACGTCGCGTTCGCCCTGGAGGTGATCGGCAAGCCACGGCACACCATTCGCAAGGTGGTGCCCGAAGTGCTTGACCTGGTCGGTTTAGAAGGCAAGGCGGACCGCATGCCGCACGAGCTCTCCGGCGGGGAGCAGCAGCGGGTGGCGATCGCCCGAGCCTTCGTCAACCGGCCGCTGGTGTTGCTGGCCGACGAGCCCACCGGGAACCTGGACCGCGACATCAGTCACGAGATCATGCTGCTGCTGGAAAGGATCAATCGAACCGGCACCACGGTACTGATGGCCACCCACGATCACGCGATCGTCGACTCCATGCGTCGCCGCGTCGTGGAGCTCCACCTCGGACAACTCATCCGAGACGAGAGCCGCGGCGTATACGGAGTCAGCCGCTGAGCCCGGCTTGCCGGGTCCCGCGCCCCCCGTCCCCAACTTGAGGAATGTCCACTTCCCATGCGCGCCAGCTTCGTGTTCAGCGAGGTCGTCACCGGCCTGCGCCGCAACGTCACGATGACCGTGGCGATGATCCTGACTACGGCGATCTCACTCGGCCTGCTCGGCGGGGGCCTGCTCGTGGTCCGCACTATCGACCGGATGCAGCAGGACTACTACCAGCGCGTCGAGACCGTGGTGTATCTCAGCGCCGACATCAGCGCGAATGACCCCGGTTGCACGTCGAGCACCTGCTCTGCCCTGCGCGGCCAGTTGGAGTCCGCTCCCGGCGTGCAGACCGTGATATTCGAGAGTAGGCAGGCCGCCTTCGCTCGGTTCCAGCGGATCTTCCAGGGTCAGCCGGAGCTACTGCAGCTGGCCAGACCAGAGGCGTTGCCAGCGTCGCTGCGAGTTCAGCTGTCCGATCCGGCGCGTTTCCCCTCTATCGCCAAGGCGTTCACCGGGCGTCCCGGTGTGGACCGGGTCACTGACCAGGGTGAGTACCTCCGGCAGCTGTTCCGGGCCCTAGACGGGCTGCGTAACGCGACTTTCGTGATCGCGCTGATCCAGGCTCTCGCGGCGCTGCTGCTGATCTCCAACACGATCCAGATCTCGGCGTTCACCCGGCGCGCCGAGGTTGGCGTCATGCGCCTGACCGGCGCTTCCCGCTGGTATACCCAGCTGCCGTTCCTCCTTGAGGCGGTGGTCGCCGGCGTGGTCGGTGGTGTGCTGGCGATCGTGGGCCTGGTGGTCGGCAAGGTCGCCTTCGTCGACCGGGTGTTGGCGGGCGTTTTCGAGGCGGCGATCGTGCCGCGGATCGGCTACGCGGACATCTTCTCGGTCGCGCCTATCCTGCTACTCGTGGGTTCCGTGGTCGCCGCCCTGACCGGTTACCTGACGTTACGTCTCTACGTGCGGACGTAAGGTGCCTGAAAGAGCATGAAAGAGCAAGGTCGCAAGGTGATCGCCTCGAACCGGCGGGCCCGGCACGACTACGAGATCATGGACACCTACGAGGCGGGCATCGTGCTCACCGGCACGGAGGTGAAGTCGCTGCGCGCCGGCCGCGCCTCGCTGACCGACGCCTTCGCCAGCGTCGATGACGGTGAGGTGTGGTTACGCAACCTGCACATCCCGGAGTACACCCAGGGCAGCTGGACCAACCACGAGCCCCGACGGACCCGCAAGTTGCTGCTGCACCGCAAGGAGATCGAGCGTCTGATCGGCAAGACCAGGGAGAGCGGGTTGTCGCTGGTGCCCTTGTCGATGTACTTCTCCGAGGGCAAGGTGAAGGTGGAGATCGCGTTGGGCCGTGGCAAGCGGTCCTACGACAAGCGCGCCGATCTGGCCAAACGAGACGCCAACCGCGAGGTGGCGCGGGCTTTGGGGCGGCGCGTCAAGGGCATGGGTTGAATCGGCACATGGTGAGTCGACACTGGTGAGCCGCGACCCGGTGACCGCACCGCCCGTCGATGACGCCGATATCACGGCGTGGACGGGCCGCACTGGGCCTGGACGGGCTGATCGACTTGCACGTGCACTTCCTGCCCGACCAGGTCATGGCCAAAGTGTGGGGCTTCTTCGACCAGGCCGCCGAGCGCTACGGCATGCCCTGGCCGGTGCATTCCCGGCTGCCCCAGGACGATCGGGTCGCGGCGCTGCGCGCGATGGGCGCGCGGGCGTTCGCACCGCTGGTCTACCCGCACAAACCAGGGATGGCGGACTGGTTCAACGGCTGGGTCGCCGAATTCGCCGCCGCGGTTGCTGAGGCCGTGCCCATTGCCACCTGCTATCCCGAGCCGGGTGTTGCCGAGTACCTGCAGCGGGCGCTGGTCCGCGGTGCGCGCTGCGTCAAGGTGCATGTCCAGGTAGGTGGCTTCGATCCGCGTGACCCGCTGCTCGACGCGGTGTGGGGGCTGCTGGCCGAGGCCGGCGTACCGGTCGTGGTGCATTGTGGGAACGGGCCGGTCGCCGGGCCTTACGCCGGGTTGGAGGTGTTCGGCGAGGTGCTCGCTGCCCATCCCCGGTTGGTCGCTGTGCTGGCTCATGCCGGGCTGCCTGAGTACGACAGTGCCTTGGAGCTGGTGCGGCGTTACCCCGAGGTGCACCTGGACACCACGATGGTCGGCGTTCCCTTCACCGACGCGTTGGCTCCTCTGCCGCCGGACTGGCCTGCACGACTAGTTGACGTGGCGGATCGGATCGCGCTCGGCACCGACTTCCCGAACATCCCCTACGACTACGCCACCCAACTTCGGGCCATCGCCGGCTGGGCGGCCGCCGACGACCGGTTGGGTGCGGCTTTCCTGCGCGCGGTGGTGTACGACACGCCCGGCCGGCTGCTGCAGCTCGACGCTGCTGGGCATCAGGGATGAAGAGTGGACGTCCAGGCGTTACTCTGGGGTGGTTAGACAGCCCGACAA
Organism: Pseudonocardiales bacterium; assembly: GCA_003244245.1. GTDB lineage: Bacteria > Actinomycetota > Actinomycetes > Mycobacteriales > Pseudonocardiaceae. Next base: position 2,242 of record QHBY01000180.1, on the reverse strand, counting down.
GGGGGTGAACGGTTTCGACTCTGGACGTTGAGTCAGTGGGAAGCGTGCCGGTGCAGGCGAGAGACCACCGTAAGCGTCATCGCAACCAATAAGTGCCGACTCTAGTCAGCACCAGTTCGCCCTCGCCGCCTGAGCGAGTAGCGACTGTGTCGGACCGGGGGCGTCCCCGCCCCGGACCCCGGCATCAGTTAGGGGACTCACCGCCAGGCCCGGTCGCGGGGCCTGGATGGGACACCTACAGCGACTGGGATCGTCACACCGGCTTGTCCGCGTGACCGGTGGATCCGAGTAGAGGCTTAGCGGACTGCGCACGGAGAAGCCCTGACGAGGCGACGGAGGACCCGGGTTCGATTCCCGGCACCTCCACATGGTTGGCGAGGGTGCCTGTGCTCGCGGAAGCGCGAACGGAGGCACCCTCGTTGTCGTTTCGACGGCTGGACCCTTAGGCCGCTGCCCTTGCTGGTGACTAAGGCCTCGCAACCTGCCTGGCCGGCGTGATTTTCAGGCATAACGAGGTTCGGGGTAGCCGTACACCCATGGCTTCCCGTCAGGAGTCCGTGGTGAAGGTCCTGCTCGACCGCTTCGGCGCCACGTCCGCGGAGCAGGCCGGCATCCAACTCGCTGACAAGCCCTCGCCGCTCTACCAATTGCTGATGCTGTCCACCCTGCTCAGCGCTCGGATCTCCGGGGACATCGCCGTCGCGACAGCGAAGGAACTGTTCGCCGCGGGATATCGGACACCGCAGCGGATGCGAGCAGCGACCTGGCAGGACCGCGTGGACGCACTCGGTCGCGGGGGCTACCGCCGGTACGACGAGCGGACATCGACCATCCTGGACGACTCCGCCGCGCTGTTGCTTGACCGTTGGCACGGTGACTTGCGCAGGATGCGCGAGGACGCCGGCGGGGACCCGAAGCGAATCCGTGAGCTGCTCACCGAGTTCAAGGGCATGGGGCCGGTCGGCGCGGACATCTTCCTGCGTGAGGTGCAGGCGGTGTGGCCACAGGTCGCCCCGTACCGCGCCGACGCCAACCGGCGCGCCCGGCGCCGCGCTGCGCCGCTACCGCTGAGCCGGGGAGTAACGCATGACCAGGTCCGATGCTCAGCAGCTGGAGGTCGGTTCACCCTAGGAGATTCGGGTATCCGGTGTCCCATGGTGAGCGTCGGCTACACCCTGTCCTGTGAGGAGTTCGGGCCGCGCGAGCTAGCGCGACTGGCCGAGCAGGAAGATCGGTGACGGTTTCTGCTGCGCGATGCCCAGCGGTGAGCTGGTTCGGGCCTTCCGGGACGCCGGTGGCGGCGACAAGCCAGCTCCGCTGATCCAGCCTTGTCAGGTTAGGCTTAGCTTGAGCTCTTCGCGAAGTAGTTCATCAAGCTCAGCACCTTCCACCGTACCGGTTTCCAACAGTCGGGCGGCGACGAGCTCAAGCCGTACTTGCTGGTCCCGGAGATATGCTTCTACTTGATCCCTGATGCCGACGGTATCGTTGATTCCTATTTGCCGGCACAGCCGGTGCGCCAACAGCAGCTCGTCAAGTTCAGGTGATATGGCCACTGAAGCCAATTTCCTGAAGACCACTTTTTCTGCGAACGGGCCACCATACAGAACCCATATCCGGTCGAGCTCCGACGGTGTTTCGCGCAGTCGCATCCCGCCCTCGCCGTCGTTAATGTGCAGTTCAATGACGGCGACCGCAAGGCCACGTGAGGCGGCAATGAGTGCATGGCCGGCTTCATGCACGGCCGCCCTGTTCCGCTCCGTATCGGCAAATCCCATGACGGGAGCGTAGATCACAACCGTGAGCGGATCTCATTGACCCCGCTGACCGCCGTCGAACTCGATGCGCGGAGTCCTCCGCGCGGCGTGGCACGTTTCGAGCGCACCCGGGGTCGGCGGCTCGGCTCGAACAGTCGGTCACCACTCATGATCGACATGGCAGGCCCCAAGTGGGGCCGCCGTCATCCGCGACCCGCGACAACTGCTCGAGCATCTGTTCGACGGCTACTGGCACGGTGAAGGGAAGTCACCATTACCTTCGGCGAATTATCCTTGCTTGGTCCAATGAACCGAGGTACCTGTCGCCGTGGAGCTGCTCAGTTGGACGCCGATGCAGTAATGGATGCCGCTGGAGAACGCCACGTTCTGGTCTGCCTCGGGACGTTGGACGTCAAACTGGTGGGGATTCGGGAAGACCGCGGGATCACGGTTCACGCCGCCTAGCCTCGGTCATTCACTGAGAT
>QHBY01000179.1:3353-3530 GCA_003244245.1 Pseudonocardiales bacterium | reverse complement strand
GCAGACCTCGAGGCCGTCGAGCCGGGGAAGCATGACGTCGAGTACGACGAGGTCGAACGGCTCCTCGGCGAAGCGCGCAAGGGCATCCCGACCGTCGGTGGCGCGGACGACCTCGTAACCGTCCTTACGCAGGGGATAGGACAGCAGCGTCTGAATCGACTGCTCGTCGTCGACGAG
>QHBY01000179.1:0-3317 GCA_003244245.1 Pseudonocardiales bacterium | reverse complement strand
GCCTAGAGGTGCGGTGCATGGAGCCTGCGAATCAGGCCCAGGACCCCGGCGGCGGCTGCACTAGGCTCCTGCCGCCATGCTCGACCCGCGCATCTACCGGGCCGCGTTCGTGCCCGTGCTGTTCGCGCTCGTGCTCGCGGCATTCTCCCTTCAGGAGCCCTCGACGGGGTCGACCACGTCGCTGGCCCCCGACGCGTTCGTTGGCGCGCGCGCCTTCGATGGCCCGGGCACCGGCCTGCGCCCGTTGGCCGCTGCGTTTCCGCGCCGCCCTCCCGGCAGCCGCGCGGATCGTGACGTGGCCACACGCGTCGCCGGCGTCTTTCGCCAGTCCGGGCTCGAGGTCACGACGCGCCGGTTCTCCGCTCGAACCGTGCTCGGCCGGCGGTCGCTCGAGACGGTGATCGGGGTTCGCGCCGGAGTCTCCAACCGGCGAATCGTCGTGCTTGCCCACCGCGACGCGCTCTCCTCGCCGGCCACGGCGGACCTGTCGGGCACGGCTACGCTCGCCGAGCTGGCTCGGGTCCTCCAGGGCCGAACGCTGCGCAAGACCCTCGTGCTGGTCTCCACCAGCGGGGGCTCTGGCGGGGATGCCGGCGCCGACCGGTTCGCGGCCGACCCCAGCGGTCCGATCGAGGGGGTGGTCGTGCTCGGCGACCTCGCCGGACAACGCGTTCGCAGCGCCGAGGTGGTTCCGTGGTCGCAGGCTCGCGGCATCGCGCCGCTGAGCCTGCGTCGCACCGTGGCGTCGGCGCTGACGCTCGAGACCGGACGCAAGGTGGGCGAGTTGCGCCTGGCCGGGCAGTTCGCGCGCCTCGCCTTCCCGCTGACGGTGTCCGAGCAGGGAGTCGTGCTGGCGCGTGGGATCCCCGCAGTTCTCGTCAGCGTGAGCGGAGAGCGCGGGCCCGGATCCGAGCGCTCGGTTTCGCAGGACCGCCTCCAGCAGATGGGGCGCACGGTGCTGCGGTCGCTCTCGGCGCTCGACGGGCGCGGTCCCACGCTGGGCTCACCGGGCTCGACGCTGTTCTATCGGCGCAAGCTCGTGCCCCCGTGGGCCGTGCGGCTCCTCATCGGAGCGTTGATCCTGCCGGTGCTACTGGCCGCCGTGGACGGCTTCGCGCGCGGGCGGCGCCGCCGGGAGCCAATGGCGATGTGGCTGGCCTGGACCGTGTGCGGTGCGCTCCCGTTCGCCGCGGCGACGATCTTCGCCTTCGTCCTCGAACTGACGGGGCTGCTGCCGGCGGTCCCCTCCACGCCCCCTCCGCCCGGGACGCTCCCGCTCGACGCCGTCGTGGTGGCGGCCCTGGCCGGCATCGCGCTGGTGCTCCTCCTCGGCTGGGTCTTCCTCCGCCGACTGGTGCTTTTCATGGCCCGGATGAAGGGGGACCCCTCGTCGCCGGGAGCGGCGGGCGCCGTATTGCTGACGGCGGCGGTGCTCGTCCTGGCCATCTGGATCCAAAACCCATTCGCGGCCGCGCTGCTCGTGGCACCCCTTCACGTAACGCTGCTGGTGGTGGCGCCCGAGGTCCACCTGCGCCGGTGGTTGGCGGTGGCGGCGCTCGTCCTCTCGCTCGTCCCCGCGGTGCTGGTCGTCGTCTACTACGCCCGCGAGCTGGGCCTCTCCTTCGGCGAGGTTCCCTGGTTTGCCCTCCAGCTGACCGTGGGCGGCCACGTCGGGATCGCCGGCGAGCTGACGTGGTGCCTGGCCTGGGGAACGCTCGCCGGGGCGCTGGTCATCGTGAATGTCCGCGGCGCCCGCCCGCCCGCGCCCTCGACGCCGCGCACGCGCGGGCCGCTCTCCTACGCCGGTCCGGGCTCGCTGGGCGGCACCGAGTCCGCACTGCGCCGCTGAGCCTCCCCGCGGGCGGGGGCCGGGAAGCGAGCGTCATACTTGGCTCATGCGTCGCGTGTTGCGAACGCTCTCGACCATCCTCATCGTCGCGGGCTGCCTCCTCATCGCCGATGCCGGGATCACGTACGCCTGGCAGGAGCCGCTGTCTGCGCTGTACGCGCGGATCACGCAAGACCGTCTGGGCAGCGACCTTCGGGCGTTGGAGCGCCTACGGCCCAGCGAGCTGCAGCAGCGGGCGCTCGCCCGCCTGCAGACGGAGCGCCGGCGGGTCGCCTTCCTGGCGCGGTCGCTGCGCCGCAACGTCAAGTCCGGCAACGCGATCGGACGCATAGGCATTCCCAGGATCGGGATCTCGTTCGTGGTGGTCCAGGGCACCGATGGCTCGACCCTCCGCAAGGGCCCCGGGCACTATCGTGACACCCCCCTCCCTGGACTGCCGGGCACCGTGGCCATCGCCGGCCACCGGACGACCTACCTCGCCCCGTTTCGCAAGATCAACGACCTGCGCAAGGGCGACCAGATCACGATCGAGATGCCCTACGCTCGCTTCACGTATCGAATCGAGAAGACGAAGATCGTCAAGCCGACCGAGTACTCCGTCATCCGGGCCGTGGGACATGATCGCCTCGTCCTGACGGCATGCCATCCGCTGTACAGCGCCAGCCAGCGCTATGTCGTGTTCGCGCGGGAGGTCGACGTCCAGGCGCTCGGTTCCGCTCGATTGCGGGGGGCGTGAGGCCGCCCGCGGTCGCGCAAGGCAGGACGAGGGCAATTGGTGTCCAGACCCCATCAGGTCGACCGGTCCGAGGGCCGATAGAGACAACGATCCACATGGACTACCGATTCGGCACGCGCCGGCACCGGAGCTCCACGAGGGTCGAGCCGAGAGGCGCCATGGAAGGTGACGAGAGCCTTGCGTATCGAAACCCTCAGAGGACGAATCGATCGGTCCGAGTACCAGGTCGACGTGTACAAGGTGGCCGAGGCAATCCTCGGTCGGCCCGCGGCGCATGTGTGGCTGCTCCCCGCGTCCATCCGCGTCGTCGGGTCAGATAAGCGGCGATCTGGTCGCCTTCCGCCCCCCCGGCCGCCTGACTCGGCGTCTCAGCGGATGTTTTCTGCGTGACTAGACCTTGTGCTCGTAGCCGGCCAAGTCCCGCTTGCCCGAGCGGTCGATGAACGCAACCCATGCCTTCTCCCCGGCGCCGAGCTCGTGGACGGCTCCGATCCAGTGCAGTGGCGCGGCCCGCTCGGCATCCGCGCGCCGCTCGCGCGGAACGCAGGCGCACAGCTCGTAGTCCTCCCCCGCGGTGGCTGCGAGCTCGTGCGGCTCCCGACCGAGGGTCACGGCGACCTCGGCGACTCCTGAGGCCAGTGGAAGGCGCTCGAGCTCGAGCTCCACGCGCACGTCGCTGCTGCGACCGAGGTGCGCCGCGTCGGTGGCCAGCCCGTCGGAGAGGTCGATCAT
>QHBY01000178.1:3801-7055 GCA_003244245.1 Pseudonocardiales bacterium | reverse complement strand
CGGATCGGGGAGGCGCTGGGGCTGCGGCACGAGGACTGGGCCGCGGCGGAACGGACCGTTGCGGTGGTGCCGCGGATCAACGACAACGGTGCTCGCGCCAAGTCCGCGCACCCTCGGACGATCCCGACCAGCGCCGGGCTGATCCGGCTCTACGCCGACTACTTGCACGGCGAGTACGGCGACCTGGACAGCGATTACGTGTTCGTTAACCTCTGGGGCGAACCGCGCGGTCACCCGCTGACCTACGCCGCGGTCTATGACCTGGTCAAACGGCTGCGCAGGCGGACCGGGGTGGAGTTCGACCCGCACTGGTGCCGGCACACCTACGCCACCGGGCTGCTGCGCGCGGGCACCCCGGTGGAGGTGGTGAGCACGCTGCTCGGCCACGCCTCGGTCACCACGACCGTCGAGGTCTATGGACACCTCAGCGTCGCCGACGCCCGCCAGGTGCTGGAGCAGGCGGGCTGGTTCACCAACAGCACGGTGGCGCTGTGAGCATGCCGGCACCGGCCCGGTCGCCGGGCCCGCACCGTCGGGTGCTGGAGGGGCTACTCGGCGCGGTCCGCCCCGAATTCCGCGTCGACGTGCTCATGTTTCCCGCCGAGGACCCGGTGTTCGGCGGTGGTGCTTGCCGGGTCGAGACGTGTCAGCGGCCCGCTCGCGGGCACGGCCTGTGCCAGGGCCATCACCTGCGGTGGGTCGGGGCGGGTCGCCCCGACCTGGACGAGTTCGCCGCGACCACCGATCCCCGGTGGCGCCGGCAGCGCCCGAACATGCAGTGTCGGATCCTCGGATGTGGCTTCGGGGCCGCACGCGGCGGACTGTGTCAGCTCCATCATCAGCGGTGGGACCGCGCCGGCTCGCCCGAGCTGGGCGACTGGACGGCCCCGTGGGCGGCGCTGCGGGAACCGGCGCCCGGCGCGGTCTGCCGGATCGATCACTGCCGGTTGTGGCCGCAGGCGACGCTGCCGTTCTGCCACAGCCACGCCAACACCTGGAAGGTCAACGGGCGGCCCGACGTGGAGGTCTTCGTCCGCAGGTTCGACGAGGTCGCGACCACCGAGGAGGAGATCATCCGGCTAGACCGGCTCAGCCCCCAGCTGAAACTGGAGATCCAGTACGCGTTGCAGTGTCGCCGCGACCAGCCCAGCACCAAGACGCTACCGGTGGTGGTCATGGCGTTGGTCCGGCTGCTGGCCGCGACGAACGCAGGATCGTTGCTGGACCGGGCCGAGGACGAGTGGCGGACCCAGATCGGCCGACCCGCACCCAAGGACGGCGGCCCGCGGGCGCTGCTGATCTACGCCCGCCGCCAGGTCTGCGACCTCGCCGACGCCGGCGGCTGGGAGGCCGAGTTCGGCCGCGACGTGTGGCAGATGCGCCGCCTCGGGTTCACCGGCAATCAGCAGTTGACCTTCACCAGGATCCCGCAGCCATGGCTGCGCGACCTGGTCAAACGGTGGCTGCGCTGGCGGCTGGGCACCGGACTCGGATTACCGGTCGCCAGCCGCGGACTGCTCGCGCTGACCCGGTTCGCGGTGTTCTGCCAGCGCATCGGCGTCACCGCGCTGGCCGACATCGACCGGGTCGTGCTGGAGCGCTACCTCGCCGACCTGCACGCTGAGCTGGCCGGGAGTCAGCGCCACGGTGACCACATCGGAGCGCTCAACATGTTCCTGCATGCGGTTCGCCAGCATCACTGGGACGACTCGCTGCCGGCCACCGCGCTGGTGTTCCCCGACGACTTCCCCCGACGCGCCGAGCGCCCCCCACGGGCGTTGGCCGAGCAGGTGATGGCCCAGATCGAGGACCCCGCCAACCTCGCGCGGTTCACCATCCCGGCCTACCGGCTGGTCACCCTGATCCTGATCCGGGCCGGGCTGCGCGTCACCGACGCGCTGAGCCTGCCCCGGGACTGCCTGGTCACCGACGCCGACAGCGCTCCCTACCTGCGCTACGACAACCACAAGATGAAACGCCAGGCGCTGGTCCCGATCGACGAACAGCTCCACACCCTGATCATCGAGCAGCAGACCCGCGTCGGGAAGGCGCCGGTGCTGTTCCCGCGACCGACGAAGAATCCCGACGGCCGCGCCCCGGTCGCGTCCTCGACCTACCGGCTCGCGCTCTATCGATGGCTGGCCTGCTGCGAGGTCCGCGACACCCACGGCCGGCCGGTGGCGTTGACCCCGCACCAGTGGAGACACACCCTGGGCACCCGGTTGATCAACCGGGACGTCCCGCAGGAGGTCGTGCGGCGCATCCTCGACCACGACTCGCCGCAGATGACCGCGCACTACGCCCGGCTGCACGACACCACCGTCCGGCGGCACTGGGAAGCCGCCCGCAAGGTCGACATCGCCGGCGCCGTCGTCGTGGTCGACCCCGCCGGGCCGTTGGCCGAGGCCGCCTGGGCCAAGCAGCGTCTCGGCCGGGCGACTCAAGCGCTGCCCAACGGATTCTGCGGGCTGCCGGTTCAGAAGACCTGCCCGCACGCCAACGCCTGCTTGACCTGCCCGATGTTCGTCACCACCGCGGAGTTCCTGCCCCAACACCACACCCACCGCCAGCAGGTCATCGAGCTCATCACCGCCGCCCAGGCCCGCGGCCAGGACCGCCTGGTCGAGATGAACCAGCAGGTCCTGGGCAACCTCGACAACATCATCGGCACCCTCGCCGACGCACCCGCCAGCCCGACGGTGGCCTCCGATGCGGGCTGACAACTCCCATCACCTCATCGACGCATCCCGCCGACGCGCCCAGGTCACCTACCGCAGCGCCGTCGCCGCCCTGCGTCGCATGGACAACTCCGGGCGGCCCATCACCTTCGACGCGCTCGCCCGCGAGGCCAACGTGTCCCGGTCCTGGCTCTACAACCAACCCGAGCTGCGCGCCGAGATCGAACGGCTGCGAGACCAGCCGCGTCCCGCCGCAGGCCGGCTGGTCCCGGACCGCCAGCGCTCCTCCGACGCCTCCCTGCTACGCCGCGTCGAGGTCGCCACCCAACGCATCCGCGAGCTGGAGACCGACAACAAGCGGCTCCGACACGCCCTCGCCGAGGCCCTCGGCGAACGTCGCACCGCCCCCTCCCACAAACCACACCGCGACACGCCGGAACCACGAGTTTCGCCGCCGATCACAGCCTGCTAAACAGCTACGTCACCGACACCGTCCACATCGCAAAACCGCAGCTCACAACCTTGATCATCCTCGGGGCTCAAGATAACAATGGGGTTGGTCGTGCGGAGGTGGAT
>QHBY01000178.1:0-3790 GCA_003244245.1 Pseudonocardiales bacterium | reverse complement strand
ATCCACCTCCGCACGACCAACCCGAACCAAGATCACCCGCGGTCCCGGCTCGCGAGCAGCCGGACTGGCGATGGCATTCAAGCTCATCGAGGCCGCCCAAGCCCGCTGGCGGGCGGTCAACGCGCCGCACCTGGTCGCGCTGGTCCGCGCCGGCGCCCTCTTCGAGGCGGGCAAGCTCGTCGAACGACCCGCCGAACACCACCAACCCGAAGCCGCCTAAAAGATCTTCATCCACAGGTCTTGACTATTGCTCTTCTCGCGCCTTGGGTACTTCTATCTGATGTCGGGCTGTTACCGCTAGTCGCTTGCGGCGCACCGATCGACAAAAAGTTGTCTATGCCGCGGCGGCTCCGGTGGTGGTGATGCCGAGGTGGTGGAAGAGGGTGTGCATGTTGATGCGGAGGGTTTCGTAGTGTCGGTCGACGCGGGTCCAGGTGGTGGGTTTGCGTCCTCGTCGTGGGCTGCGGACACCGGCCAGGATGGGTGCGATGACCTGCTCGCGCAGGGTCAGCAGGGCGGCGATGGTGCTGGCAGTGTGGGTCGGGATCTGGTAGCGGCGGGTCCGGCCAGGTTTGGTGATCAGGTCTTTGCCGCGCAGTTTGCGGAGGTCGTAGGCGCCTTGGCGGGTGGTGTAGTCGGAGTCGGTTTGTCCGGTCATGGTGTGGACCTTGGTGGTGAACTCGGTGGCGGTGAAGCCGTCGGGTGTGGTGGACAGGGCCAGCGCTGCGGATAGTGCGGCTCGGATCCGGGGCTTGTTCACATCGACTCCGCCGACGCGGGTGGCGCTGATCTGGCTGGGTAGTGGGAGCTGGTCGAGCAGCCCATCGCCGATGAAGGTGACGTCGACGCAGTCCAGGGTGGTGGCGAACCGGTCGACCATGCCGGCGAGCCGGCCGATGATCTCGGGGAAGCGGTCCAGGAAACGCCCGCAGCGCAATCCGGGTGCCGGTGTCGGTGGTCAGCGGGTCGTTGATCGCGGTGAAGGCTTGCTTGGCGCGGATCGGGTTGTGGCTGAGTCGTTGGACGCGCAGAAGGCGTCCAGCTCCTCGGCCAGGAGGCCAAAGCGTGGGCCCGGATGGGGAATCACCGCAATGTGACTCGGGCGCTGGAGAAGGGCCGCGTGCTGCTCGACTCGCTGCCCTACCCCGAACGGCCGGACAACCACTTCGTCGTCGACCCGGATAAGTTCGACTTCTACGCGATGGACTGCTACCGACTCATCGGTGATGACAGCCTCGCGGAGATGCACGCAACGGAGATCATCCGTAAGACGACGGCCCCGGACGGAACGTCACAGTCACCGATGCGAACTGCGGAGGCCACGCTCACGTTGGCCGTCGTCGAAGCGCGTAGAGGCGACTTGGATCAGTCGCTTGTGTATGCCGATCAGGCCCTCGCCATCGATCGTCGCTCGCGCCCGTCGCTGCTCTTGATCGGCACCGAGCTTGACGGCGAGTTGCGGCAGCGGTACCCGCGGGATTCACTAGCAACGGAGTTCCGTCAGAGCTTGGTCGCTGCCACTGCGTGACGTCAGGTTTCGTGCCCATGCATCGGCGGCAGCCAACGCATGCCGGACACTCGGTGCACGCTCTGATGCTGGCACTGAACACGGTCGCGACGTTGCCGAGAACCCCGACGCTGCCCGCGGTGGCCACGCTGCCCGCCCACCGTGACTCGGCCTGGAGGGCGACCGCTGTGAGCACTTCGGTGTGACGCTGATCAGCCGTGGTTCGGCTTGCCTGGGAGTGTCGTTGGGTATCGCTGAACTGCGGCTACACACCGGTGTGGATTAACCAGTGTTGACTCGTCGCGTTGCTTCCGCTGACGGCTCGCTGACGATGATCGCCTGTGAACCCAGTTGGAAGATCTGGCGATAGCTGTGCCTTGTCCGATTTGCCGCAATCCCCTGGTCGGCTACTGGACTCCTCCCGTCCACCTTCGGGAAGCAAAGTACTCGGGTGAAGCCTTCGGCCAGCCGGCCGGTCAGGGTCACTGCGGCAGGACAAGGAGACGACGTGATCCGCTTGCGGACGAGGTCCAGTGGGTGGCGTGCCGGCGACAGTCCGGGCCTCCGGGTGCAAGGGGGGCGCGTGATGTGCGCTCGTCAACGGTGGTGCCAGAGCGGCCGTTCCAGCGACACTTCGACGGATCGAGGCAGTAATGGCACTGTCGCCTTTATGAGGCCGGAGATCGGTGGTGCCCGATGTCGGATGGTGGATCTTCTGAGGCTGATTACTCTTAGTGCGATTGTGACATTGCTGCTTTCAGCAGCCAGCCCGGCTGTCGCAGCAACAGCCACAACGGACCCGATCGTCGGAGACTATAACGTAACTTACGGTGCCCCCGCGGTGGTCACCATCTCGATTTCGGGAAATGTCTATACGATAACTGCGAAGAGTCCAGTCCGAGTGACTGGAAGTTCGTGTGACCTCCCTCCCGGAACAATCATGGCGACTTTCTCTGGATCGGGCAGCTCATACTCTGGGCAACACGGCCTTTGGCATACAGGTGATTGCTCGTTCGGGAGATTTACGAGCATAAGTCTCACGGTGTCGGGGAGCACCCTAAGCGGTGTCCTCGGCGAAGGCTTCGGTACTTTAACCTTCACTAAAGTTGCAGAGGCGCGGCTCTCGCTTGGAGCTCAGCCGCAGATGTGCCAGCTTTGCCCCAGCCATGAGCTAGCTTCACAACTTACTGACTCGGCAGGTAATCCGATCGTAGGTGCAAGCGTGGTGTTCAGGGTCGTCGGCGGCCCGGACAAGGGCACGACCTTGACAGGTACAACAGACGTGGCAGGAGTCGCGAAAGCGTCGCTCCGTCAACGTCCCTTCGGGACAGACGATATTCAAGCCACATACACCCCTAAATCGGGCGTGATTTCAACCTCACGAGATGTTGAGACAACGACTTACGGACTCCAGATAATTCCATTCTCGCCGATTGGTGAAGTATTGATCATGGGATCGGACCTCCGCATCAAGGGCTGCACAGCAACCGTTGTCAAAAGCGGGAACCAGTCCGTAATCATGACGGCAGCGCATTGCGTGCGGTCTGATGACGGTGCCGTTTCTTCGCGTATTCTCTTTATTCCGGCATTTACGGGGAAAGCTGCGGATTGCGTTCCAGACAACACAATTGCGGTAGATCAAGGCTTCACGGGAAACTGCAACGAGCCGTACGGCGCCTGGGAAACTACTCGGCCAGCGTGGATCGATCAGCGTTACAATGGTAATGACAACAGGTACGACTTCGCATTCTTTACTCTGGATCCAAATCGTGACGGTACTCCTATTCAGAGCATTACAGGAGCTTTGCTTCCCGACTTCAACTCAACTACAGCGCGCCAGCCTTGGCTATCTCTGGGCTACCCGGGTGGATCGGATCATGTCCGTAGCTGTTCCGGGATAGATGCGCATGATTCCTCGCAGCCCCCAAGTGAGATGCAAATCCGATGCGACTATGGTCTTGGCGCCGACGCAAATCTTGGCGGCGCTAGCGGTGGGCCATGGCTAGAATTGCTGCGGGGCATAGCAACAGTTGGGGCAATCAATTCTCAAGACGAGTGTGTGGTTCACCCACCGCTATTGCCTTGCTTGGTGAAGGAAATTGATGGCACACCGCTGGGTGACGCCGCCAAGGCGTCCTTCCATGCCGCCGAATCAGTAGTCCCGGGCCCTCTGTTCTGAGGCTCTCCCTCCAACCCAGCGGCCTGCCGCCGGGCCACGTGCGTGATGGTCGCCCGCTCCGTGGCATTGTCAGGTTGACGGGCTGGGGTGCTCGATCGCTGCGA
>QHBY01000177.1 GCA_003244245.1 Pseudonocardiales bacterium | reverse complement strand
CATGAAGATCAAGTAAGTTCGGTCTAGCAGCGCCAGGAGCACCGCCGCGACGTCATCACGCGGTACCGCTCCACGGCCAGTACGCACGGCGAGTCGGACCAGCCCGGTGCCGGGTTCGTCCGTCAACCGCCCCGGCCGCAGAATCGTCCAGTCCAGACCATCGCGCGAGGCGAGGTCGGCATCGGCTGCACCCTTGGCTCGCAGGTAGGCGGCGAACACCGGATCCGTGCCCGGTGGCGGCTCCCGGTCCGCGCCATCGCTGAGATCATCAAGTACCGGCGTACCCCCGCCCGCTCAGCAGCGTCGGCGAATAAGACAGCGGCACCGCGGTCCACCGTCTCCTTACGGGCCATCCCGCTGCCTGGCCCGGCCCCGGCCGCGAATACAACCGCGTCCGCGAGGCCGAGCGCTTCGTCGAGGGCGTGCAGCGCGCTCGAATACCGGCCCTGGTCGCTGAGGGTGCTGCCGCGCACCGATAGACCGATGGCGCGTTGCGCGGGATCGGTGGTCACGACGTCGGCCTGGGCCAGCCAGACCTCTACCCGGTCGTATCGGCCGTGGAGGAACTCGACGTAGGCCAGCTCGCACAGGGTCTGCGCCAGCGTCGCCGGCTCGGCACCCTCACAGATCAGGGCGCGGTGCAGCGCGGTCGCGCCCTCTTCGTCGCTGCCGCGCGCCGCATGCACCAGTGCCGAGCCGAGTTTTGCGAAGCCCTGCGCTGTCAGCGCGCCGTCGCCCAGCGCCATCGCGTCCGCGACTGCCCGGCGCAAGCACTGCAGGGCCGCCTCCAGTGCACCCGCCCCGATCTCCGCTTCACCCGTCTCGAGCAGCGCCAACCGACACGTATCCGGTCGGTTATCGGCTACCGCGATGAACTAAGAACCCCGGGGATCAATGGAACCGTGGTTGGCGCTGAGATTGATCTTGGTTATCTAGCACAGGGTCGGGATGCTGCGTCGGGTTTCTCCGGAAGATCGTTGGTCGCTGGCGAGGGGCGGCTACCGTCCGCCGGGTGCCGGTGGAATTTCTGACTGATGAGCAGGCGGCGGCGTACGGGCGGTTCGTTGAGGAGCCGACGCGGCCGGAGCTGGAGCGGTTCTTCTTCCTGGACGACGTGGACCGGGACCTGATTGCGCTGCGGCGGACGAAGGCCCACCAACTGGGGTTCGCGGTGCAGATGTGCACCGTCCGGTACGTCGGCCGGTTCCTGGTGGACGATCCGCTGGACGTGCCGTGGTCGGTCGTCGAGCACCTGGGTGCGCAGCTGCGGATCGAGGACCCATCGGTGGTGAAGCGGTACACCGAGCGGGCGAAGACGGCGTACGAGCACGCGTGGGAGATCCGGGACGCCTACGGCTACCACCCGTTCGAGGACGCGGAGTGGGGGCGGAAGTTCCGCGCGTTCCTGCACGGGCGGCGTGGACGGGCGCTGAACGTGGAACGCCTCGGCGCGCTGGGTGAGCCGAAGTCGCTGCGCTGGCTCAGGTCGATCACTGCGGCGATGCTCCCGAAGATCGACCTGCCGGATCTGCTGTTCGAGGTCGATTCCTGGACCGGCTTCCTGGACGCCTTCGTGCACCTGGGCGACGGACGCACCCGCATGGAGAACCTGAAGACTTCCCTGGTTGCGCTGCTGGTCGTCGAGGCGTGCAAAATCGGCTACACCCCCGTCATCGACCCGGACGACGAGGCGCTCACCCGGGGCCGGCTGGTCCACGTCGACCAGTACTATCTGCGCGCCGACACCATCGCCGCGGCGAACGCGGCCCTCATCGAGGCCCAGGGGCGGGTGCCGATCGTGGAGCACTGGGGCGAGGGCCTCCTCGCCTCGGTGGACGGGCTGCGGTTCGTCGTCCCCAAGCGGACCATCAACGCCGGCCCTCGCCGAAGTACTACCACTTCAAGCGCGGCATCACCTGGCTGAACGCCGTGAACGACCAGGTCGCAGGCATCGGGCAGATGGTCGTGCCCGGCACCCCGCGCGACTCCCTGCACATCCTGGACACAAGGTCAACCTGAACAAGGTGATCACGCACTGGCCGGACATGCTGCGGGTGGCTGGCTCCCTGGCCACCGGACAGGTGCGGGCGTACGACCTGCTGCGGATGTTCGGCCGCGAGGGACGCCCCACCCCGCTCGGTACCGCGTTCGCCGAGTACGGGCGGATCGCCAAGACCCTGCACCTGCTGCGGGTGGTCGACCCGGTCGACGACACCTACCGGCGGCGGATGAACCGGCAGCTCACCGTGCAGGAGTCCCGCCACAAGCTGGCCCGGGACATCTGCCACGGCAAGCGCGGGCAGATCATGCAGGCGTACCGGACGGGGCAGGAGGACCAGCTCGGCACGCTCGGCCTGGTCCTCAACGCCGCCGTGCTGGGGACCAGCCGCTATCTGGACACCGCGTCGAGCAGCTACGGGCGCTGCCCGCCGAAGCACGCGAGCACGACGTGCTGAACGAGGACGTCGCCCGGCTCTGCCCGCTCAAGCACGCGAACCTCAACGTGCTGGGCCGCTACAGCTTCTGCGCCTCCACCCCGGCCGGCGGCGGCCTGCGGCCCCTGCGCGACCCGGCCACCGCCGACACCGACGAGGACGGGGAGGGATGAGCCCCAGGTGTGTTCAGCTAGCGGCGGCATCACCGTACGCGGCGCGTCACCGCTTCGAGAGGAGCTTGTCCGTCCACAGCGGACGACACAAGGCAAAGGCAAGGAGGTTGCCCACTCCTTGCCACTCTCAACGTATAGCGCACCGGGGGCCTTGCGGCAAGACCCGGGTCGTGCCGCAGAATCTCCGACCGAAGCCAGAACCTGCGGAAATCAGGGATTCGCGAAGTACGTGTGCCTTTGGCGACGTATGGGTCTCGCGGGACGTCGAACCGCCGGTGGGACTCGCGGCGCGGTTGCGGGCACTCGGCGCGGAGGTGCGGGTGTGCGCGCCGCCGGACTGCGCGGAGCAGCTGGCGAAATGCAACCTTGTTGAATGGGGCGGTTTTCATGATTGACGTGATCGTTGCCGGCGGCGGACCGACCGGCGTGATGCTGGCCAGCGAGTTGCGGCTGCACGGCGTGCACGCGCTCGTGCTGGAGAAGGAGATGGAGCCGACCAGGGTGGTCCGCGGGCTCGGCCTGCACGCACGCAGCGTCGAGGTGATGGACCAACGCGGGCTGCTCGAGCGGTTCCTCGCGCTCGGCCAGCAGTACTACGCGGTCGGTGGTTACTTCGCCGGCATCGACAAGCCGTGGCCGGACCGGCTGGACACCGCACATCCCTACGTCCTCGGCATCCCGCAGCCCACCGTCGAGCGCCTGCTGACCGAGCACGCCATCGAGCTCGGCGCCGAGATCCGGCGCGGCTGCGAACTGGTCGGGCTGAGCCAGGACGACCACGGGGTGACCGCCGAGCTGGCCGACGGCACACAGCTGCGCTCGCGCTACCTGGTCGGCTGCGACGGTGGTCGCAGCCCGGTGCGCAAGCTGCTCGGCGTCGGCTTCCCCGGCGAGCCCACCAGGGTCGAGACGCTGCTGGGCGAGATGGAGGTGGCCGTGCCACCGGAGACGCTGGCCGCCGTGGTGGCCGAAGTCCGCAAGACCCAGAAGCGGTTCGGCGCCGGGCCCTTCGGGGACGGGGTGTACCGCGTCGTCGTGCCCGCCGAGGGGGTGGCCGAGGACCGCACGGTCCCGCCGACCCTCGAGGAGTTCAGGCAGCAGCTGCGGGTGTTCGCCGGCACCGACTTCGGCGTGCACTCACCGCGCTGGCTGTCCCGCTTCGGCGACGCCACCCGGCAGGCCGAGCGCTACCGGACCGGCCGGGTGCTGCTGGCCGGCGACGCGGCGCACATCCACCCGCCGATGGGCGGGCAGGGGCTCAACCTCGGCATCCAGGACGCGTTCAACCTCGGCTGGAAACTGGCTGCCGAGGTCGACGGCTGGGCACCGGCGGGGCTGCTGGACAGCTACCACGCCGAACGGCACCCGGTGGCCGCCGACGTACTGGTCAACACCCGCGCGCAGATGGTACTGATGTCCACCGAGCCGGGTCCCCAGGCGGTGCGCCGGCTGGTGTCGGAACTGATGGACTTCGAGGAGGTGAACCGGTACCTGATCGAGAAGATCACCGCGATCGGGGTCCGCTACGACTTCGGCGAGGGGCATGAACTGCTCGGCCGGCGGATGCGGGACGTGGGGCTGAAGCGCGGTCGCCTCTACGAACTGACTCACGGCGGCCGCGGACTGCTGCTCGACCAGACCGGCCGGCTTTCGGTGGCGGGTTGGGCAGACCGGGTCGACCACGTCATCGACGTCAGCGAGGAACTGGACGTGCCCGCGGCGCTGCTGCGGCCGGACGGCCACGTGGCGTGGGTCGGTGAAGATCAGCAAGATCTGCTCAGCCAGCTGCCCAAGTGGTTCGGCGCTGCCGTACCCCGCCAGCTCGAAGCCCCGCGAGTACGCTGACCCCAGCAAGATCAATCTCATCGGGATTTCCTAACCGTAGGTAAGGACGTTCCGAGGTAGCGGGTGCTTCCCGGGATGTTCGAGTACCGGATCGTGACATCTGGTCCTGGTGCTTGGGGTGGTGGCGGCCGCGTGGGCGCCGGGCGGATTCCCTGGGATTTCCGGGGCAACCACGGCGGCCGACCCAAGGTGCTCGACGAGGACGACGTGCTCTTCGCCCGCGCGCTCCGCGACAAGGGCACCCCGATGCCCGACATCGTCAAAAAACTGACCATCAAAACCGGCAAGAACGCCGGCCAACACCCCCCGCTGCACCTGGCCACCGTGTTCGGGCTCGACCCCAAGACAGCGATCCGCTACGCCGACAACGCCAGAGTGCTCCTCGTGACCACAGCCGAGGAGCAAGACCCCGCCGATTCCCACCGAACCCAAGGGTTGAAACGACCCATAGAGGGTTATTCAGCCG
>QHBY01000176.1 GCA_003244245.1 Pseudonocardiales bacterium | reverse complement strand
AAAATTCGGAAACTCCGGCTAGCCGCTTAGCTGTCGGGTTCGGTGGATAGGCCGAGCGTGGGCCGCGGCCTTGCGGGGGCGCTGTCCAGCCCAACTGATGCGCCCGGCTCGCCGGCCGGTTGTGGGACCGGCTCGATCCTGCGCCCGTTGAGCTGCTCGGGGGCGCCGGTGCGCCGATTCACTGGTGCCGGGACCGGTTCGAGTGGGTGCCGACGCAGGTGGCTGATCTGGTAGAGCACCAGCACGACCAGGATTCCGGACAGCGCCGCGGAGGTGGCCTCGGTGCCCCAGTTCAGCCCACCATGATCGAGTGGTTTGCTGAGCGAATCCCCAGCGGTGGCGCCGAGGGGTCGGGTGAGCACGAATGCGATCCAGAACAACAGGGTGCCGTTGATGTTGGTCAGGTAGTGCGCGGCCGCGAGCAGCGCCATGATCCCGGCCAGCAGCAGAAAGCCGTTGCGGAACCCGATACCAGCATCATCGGCCAGGAAGTCACCGCTGGAGGTGCCGAGGGTGTTGGAGAACAGGATGGCGATCCAGTACAGCATCTCGCCTTTGAAGGTGGCGACGTTTTCGACGTCCAAGGTTTGCCCGCTACGCCACCAGACCAGGAAGATGACACCCAGACAGGTGGTCAGGATCACCGCGCCCAGGGTGTAGCCCAACCCGCCGGTGCGGTTCATGAAGTCCGACATCGTGGTCCCGGCGGTGCTGGTCGTCACGATCACCGTCCAGAAGATCGCCGGGTGGAACCGGCGAGCCCGCAGCTGGAACACCACGCTGACCAGGAACATCGCAAAGAAGATGAGCGTGCTGGTCAGGTAACCGACCTTCAACGTCTGCGCGAGAAGATCACCACCGGTCTCCCCCAGTGTGGTCGCGGCGATCTTCAGAATCCAGAACACCGCTGTCACATGGGGCAGCTTGCGAGTGACATAGCTGACCGGGTGCTGCGCAACCTCCGGACTACGCGGTCCGGGCACTGACGGCTTGGACATCCTTCTCTTATCCAACGTTCTTCATCAACCCTTCTACCTGCGTCCTGCCTGCGTCGACACGCTGGGCGCCAGGCGCAACACACCCGCAACACCGCCGCGCATGCTGTCTCATGTCATGGTCAATAGCCGGTGGAGCTGTCCGTCGGCCTTGCTGGTGACCGCTGGAAGCAAGGCACCGGCCCGAGGCCACCACGCGGCTTCCGCTCTCATGCCCCGTTCGCGCACGGGTTCGCCGGTGAGGTTAGCCATTGCTAGCCCGAACAACGGCCCGATCGACGGCGTGATCCGGCTGGAACGCCGCTCGAAACGCAGCTTCTCATCTAAACGCATCAATTTCCCCCAGCAGAAAGCCGAAGCACCGGACTCCCTGGGAATCGTATCAGCGCGACCGGGAGTGCGGGCGCCGATTAGGTAGTCTCAATCGAACTTATACGTACCGTTCTCATCGAATTCTCATCGTTCACCAGTGGACACGCTTGAACTGTTGCGATGCCGTCAGGATGCGATGAACGGCGGATTCAAGTTCCTGCACCGCCTCCCGCTTGCCTACCACAAGTGGATTCACCTAATCGTGGGATTTCGTCACACTAAAGGTTATGAAGGGCTGCATGGTTCTCCCCTGAGGGGCGTTACCGAGCGCCCCGCGGCGGACAACGTACAGAGACCGGTCGATATCTCGTCCAGATCTGAGAGCCGTGATTACGCCACGGCGCCCAACGGCGTGCTGCTCGCGACAACAGACCGAAGTGTCCTCCACATGCCGCCCTTGCCTGCTCCGTTCGGCCGCATGTTGTCCTCAGGCGCACCCAGGCGACAGGGCGGACGCGCGCATCCGTGTCGTGGTCCGTGTGGTCTGAACGAGCTAGTGGGACCTTCCCCTTAGCGTGATCTTGGCCTTGTGGTGGTTCGCGGTAGCTGGTCTGGGTTCGGGCTGCGAGCTGGGCGGATGTGCGTGTCGGTGATCGACAGATGGCGCTTGGGTGTGTGTTACCTAAAGAGGCTGCGCCTCGG
>QHBY01000175.1 GCA_003244245.1 Pseudonocardiales bacterium | reverse complement strand
CGGTCAGCCACGGCCGCCACGAACGCCGACGCCGGGGCTGGAGCAGGTGGGTCACCCGGTACACCGGGCGCCCGGATGGGAGTCGGGAGCTGGGTGGGTAGACCACGAGATCGGCTGACCTCGTGCTGGTGGTGGACGGGTCGGGCGTGAACACAGCGGTCCTCTCGGTGGCGCGGTGGTGCGGTCGCGGGTCGGTCGTATGGGTGGTCATGCGGCGTGCTCCTCTCGATCACTCGTGGACGTGGACGTGGACGTGGTTGCGGTCAGCCGCGCCGCTGCCGGCGGTGCCGGCTCGGGGAGCTCGGCGCGTAGCGCGGCGGCGAGCTTCACCGACGTCCCGGCCGAACACCCCGTCGTCCGCCGGCACCACGCCGGCGTCGGCTCCACACCCGGGGCGAGCTGGGCGCGTGCTTCGGCCAGGTACTCCGCCAGCAACCGCCGGCGGGGCGCGGGACGCTGACGCGGCCGGGCCGCCGGTGGTGCTGCCGCTACCTGGTCGCTGGCGGCCGCCGGCTCGTTCGCGGCGGAGTCCACCTCGGTGCCGAGCAGGTGATGCAGCGCGGCGCCGGCGCCCAGGACGAGCACGGGTAGGCAGGCCACGAACACCACCACCCATGCCGGGGCTTGTTGGTAGCCGGCGGTGGACAGCAGGTGATAGATCACCTGCCCGAGCAACCCCAACCCGAGCGCGATCAACGACGACCAGGCCGCGAACCGCCGCGCCCGCGTGGGCATCGGACGGGCCGACAACCACGTCCCCAACGCGTACGCGGAGTACGCCTCCACCCCGATCGGCAACGTGATCGCCGAGTTCAGGGTGAACCCATCCGCGATGCCGGGCAGAGGGTGGACCAGACCGAACCCGGCCATCTGCCCGAGCCCGACCCATCCCGACCAGATCGCGACCGCCGCCGGTAACGCCAGCAGCCCCAGCGGCCACCGCCCCCGGCCCGTGGTTGTGGTTGTGGTTGTGGTGGTCATTGGTCGTTCTCCTTCATCAGCTGTTGGGCGCCGCAGTCGGTGAGGATGTCGGCGTCACGCTGGCTGCGGGTGTCTGGGAATGTTGAAGGCCCCGCCCTGTGTCTCGGGCGGGGCCTTCGTGGTCATGTTGGCGTTGTGACGCTCACCGCGTCGTCATGATCGGTCCGGGTTATTCGGCGGTGACCTCGGCGACGGCGGTGCGGGCGGCGGACTCGTCGACGATGGTCTTGTTCGCCGTGTAGGTGGCGATGAGGGCTTGCAGCGCGAGGTTGTTCACTGCTCTGGGTAGTCCGCGGCTGGTTTGGTGGATTAGGGCGGCGGCGTCGTCGGAGAACAGTTGGTCGCTGCGCCCTGCCAGCTTGAGGTGGTGGGTGAGGTAGTCGCGGGTCTCGGGTTCGGTCATCCCGGGTAGGGCGTAGCGCAGCGCGATGCGCTGGTCGAGGGCGGCGAAGGCGCCGAGCTTGATCCGTCGTCGCAGGGTGGGCTGGCCCAGTAGCAGGCCGGTGAAGGGGGCGACGGAGTCCATTTCGCTGTTGGTCAACAATCGCAGCTCCTCGAGCTGGTCGGCGGAGAGTAGGTGGGCTTCGTCGACGGCGACGACGACGGCGCGGCCGCGTTCGTGTTTTTCGGCGGCGAGGTGGTCCATGGTTTGGGCGATCAGGGCGGCGGTGTGAAACCGGGGGACCCCGCCCAGCCCGGTGACCAGGGCGGCGTAGAGGCCGCGGGCCCCGACCGCGGGGTTGGGTAGGTAGATGACGGTGTGCCGGGAGGCGTCGAGCCCGGCCAGGGCGGCGCGCAGCGCGACGGTCTTGCCGGCGCCGACCTCCCCGGTGATCACCCCGAGGGCGGTCTCGGTCACGCACCAGCGGATCCGGGCGACGGCTTCGGCGTGGCCGGCGTGGCGGTGCAGCATCGCCGGGGCCAGGTTCCGGCGGAACGCGGTGGCGGTGAAACCGAAGTACGAACTCAGCTTGTCCAGGCTCACCGGGTCTCCTCGGCGTCGGGCGCGGCGGGCAGGGTGGGCGACGTCGAGCCCGGGGCGGGATCGCCGGCGGGGCCGATGTCGGCGAGGGTGAGCAGGTCGGCGCTGTAGACCAACCCGTCGCGCTCCGGTGGTGGTGGTGGGTAGTGATGACCGGGCGCACCGCCGGTGGTGTCGGTCGCCGCGGTCTCGGTCGTCGCCTCGGGCGGCTCGTCGGGCTGGGCGGGGTCGGACAGCTGGGCGGGGTCGGACAGCTGGGCG
>QHBY01000174.1 GCA_003244245.1 Pseudonocardiales bacterium | reverse complement strand
CTTCACACCAGCCACCTAGGGCCGAACTACCGTCAACGGTGCCGGTCAGCCGCAGGTCTGTCCGTCAATCACCAACCCGGCCGCGCAGCTGTCTCGGTCCGATTCCTGTCCGAGGAAGAGCGGATCGTCATCATGGATCGGCTCGTAGGCGGCCAGGCCATCGGTGTGATCGCCGCGGAGCGGGGTTGAATGGGGGATCGGCATACGCGGTTGGCCGGTCGTGCAGCGGTGTGGATCTTGTCCATTGGGTTGTCCATTAACTCCAGTCCTCCGCGTACTTTTGGGGCCTCGGCGGCGCAACCATGGCAAGCGAAATGCCCGGTAGTGCTGCTCCTATCAGGTGAACTTCGCACTACGGATCAGAAGGTTGGGAGTTCGAGTCTCTCCGGGCGCGCCACCTAAGACGCAGGTCAGAGCCCTTTTCCACTCCGGTGAGACAAGGGCTCTGATGCTTTTCAAAGCCCGTCGTCTCACAATTTCTCACACACTGGTTAGCTGATCTTGTACAACGCGGCCAGCGCCGCGGTGCCCTCATGCAGGTCCTCGTCGGTGGCGTGCACGTACCGGGAGTACGTGAACTTCACGTCGTAGTGCCCGGCCCACTTACTGATGATGCTGATCGGCACCTTCGCCTTCTCCATGAGCGAGATCGCGGTGTGCCGGGCACCGTGCAAGACGATCCGCGGCACCCCGGCCCGCTTACGCACCCGCTCGAACTCGTCGGAGTACCACTCCGGGTGCACCGGTTCGCCTAGCTCGTCGACCACGACCCAGCCGGTATCCGCGTACGAGGCGCCAACGGCGAGCTTCTCGGCGGCCTGACGTACCCACAAGGCCCGCAATGCCGCCGCTGTAGCGGCGTCGAGCGGCAGAGTGCGCTTCCCGTTGCTGGACTTCGGGTCCTTCTCGATCACCTTGTACTCGACGAGCACACGCGTCTTCTCGATCCTGATCGTGGTCGTCCGGTATCCCTCGCCGACGCCATAGCACAGCTCGCACCACTTCTCCCGGTGCGCGGTGCAGGCCTCGGCGAACGAGCCCCACTCGATCATCGACCACCGCAGCCCGAGGACCTCACCGCGGCGCAGCCCGTCCAGCGACATGCGCCAGGCCGCGTGCAGCCGTTCCTTGCCGGCGGTCGCCAGGAACTGGCGCACATGATCCTGAGACCAGGTCTCCTGCACCCGCTGGTCCTGCTCGGTCTTCTTCGGTGGCTTGACGAGCTTGGCGACGTTGCGGACAAGCTTGCCCTCGGCGACGGCGGTCTCCAGTGCCGCGGTGAGGCGACCGAGCGTCAGCGCCACCGTCCGCCTGGACAAGCCGGTCCCCGGCTCCCCGCCACGTTTACGCCCGCTGGTGCGCATCCACGTGACGAGCTGCTCGATGTCGTTCTTCGTGATCTTCTGCAACTGTTTGTCGCCAAGCCGTTCCTGCGCCGACCGCAGCGCGTCGGCGTAGTTCCGGGCGCTCGAAGCCTCCAGGTCCCGCACGACCGGCGGCAGCCACTCCTCCAAGTGCTGGTTGAGCACCATCTCTGATGGTCTCACGTACGTGCCCTGCGCGGTCTGGCTCTTGATCCGAACCAGCTCGGCGACAGCCTCACGCCTCAGGCCGACGGTGTAAGTCTTCTGCGTGCGCTTCCCGGTGACGGGGTCACGGCCAATGTCGACCACGAACCTGTACCGGGTGGTGCCGTCCTTCAGCGTGATTTTCTTGATCGGATCAGCCATCTACCTTCCTTTCCTCGTTCGGGCCGCACACCCCCGACGGCGGTCCTTCAGCGGGGCAGCATCAGGCTGCCCTTCCGTGCTTCTTCCGGTTATGGTTGTGGGTCTTCTGCGGCCCAGGTGCGCCCGATGAGCGCATCCCACAGCGTCATACATCCAGCTGCACTATTGGTGCTACAAGCTGGTGAAGAACGACGCGACCGGGGAGAGGTCCCCGGTGGTGACCATGTTTCCCACCGCCGCCGCCCGCCCAGCGCTGGACTTCCCCAGCGAGCAGTCCCACCTACGCCGGTTGCGGGGTGTCACCCACAGTCCGCTACCCCGCGGCGACGGCACGATCCTGGACGTCCCCGGTTACGATGAGCAGGCTAAACTGCTCTACCTCCCGGACCCAGATCTCACGGTGGAACCGGTGCCCGTGGAGCCGACCGCCGCGCAGGTCGCCGACGCGCTCAAGCTTCTGCGCTACATGGTCCAGGACTTCAAGTTCCTCACCGAGCACGACGAAGCCAACTACCTTGGCTTGCTGCTCACCCCGCTGCTCCGGGAGATCGCCCCACCGCCGTACAAGCTGGGTGTGATCGGCGCCCCGCAACCCGGCTCCGGGAAATCACTGCTAGCCGGCATCCTGCGCATCGTCCAAGGCGGCGTGTTCCGGTCCGAGGTACCACCGGACGACGCCGAGATGCGCAAGGTGATCACCACGATTCTCGACGTGACCACCGGCCCGGTCGTCCAGCTCGACAACGTCTCCGGGGTCCTGCGCTCGTCAGTGCTGTCCGGCTTACTGACCTCGGCGACGTGGGAAGATCGCCGGCTCGGTTCCAACAGTCACATGCGCGCCCGAAATGATCGACTGTGGGTGCTCACCGGCAACAACGTCACCCTGGGCGGGGACCTGGTGCGCCGCACCTGCTGGGTGACGATCGACCCCGGATGCCCCGACCCGCAGCTGCGTTCCGCTTTCACGATCGGCAACCTGGACCAGTGGGTCCGCGACCACCGCGGTGAACTGATCCACGCGCTGCTTGTGCTGACCCGAAAACAACCCGCCTCCACGGCGGCCCAGCGCAGCGGGGCCCTGGTTCCTGATCCGGAACTGGGTGCTGCAAGGCAAGCCGACCACCCTACGGGGCAGCGATTCCTACGCACGATGGATCGAAACCGTGGCCGGGATCCTCACCACCGCCGGGCACCCAGGGGTATTCGACCAGCGCGATGCTGCCCGGCAGACGATCGGCACCGACGACTCCGAGTGGCGCGAATTTCTCGACGCCGTACACGGTGAGTTCGGCGAGAACCCCTGGACGGTGAAAGAGCTGCTGGAGAAGTTTCCAGCCGCGCACCGTGTCCGGCGATAACGGATGGCGTTCCGAGATCTTGGCGCCGATCCCAATGGACGCGCTGCCGGCCGAACTGACGGAGAAGGCAGCCAGGTCGCATGCCGGTGTCGGGTCGATCGGCAAGACCCTGGGCCGTTGGCTGAGCAACCGCGACGGCCGGTGGTCCGGTGACCTGACGGTCCGCCGGGCCGGGATGGACTCCCACACGAAGGCCACGCTATGGAAGATCCAGAACACGGCGAGCGGACGCTGTGAGTGACCTCATTCCTTCCATCGGGGCCGCACGGATCGATGGTCACGAAACCCCGCAAACCCTGCAAACCCCGCAGCACTCGGTACGCGGCGTGCAGTAGTTGCGGGGTTTGCAGGGTTTGCGG
>QHBY01000173.1 GCA_003244245.1 Pseudonocardiales bacterium | reverse complement strand
TCAGGGCTCGTGAATAACCCTCACAGATCTACTGCTCCGAGATGTGCCGACGAAGGGCTGAAAAGGAACAACGGCGGCTGCGCTCCCGCCTACACCACTTTGAGGGCCTGGTGGAGCAAGCACGCATTGACCTCGCCGCACACGGCCGTGACGAAGACGGCACCGGCCCCGAGAGCATTGATGCGCCTGCCCGAGCAAAGCTGGCGGTTGCACGGGCAGCCGGCGCGATGCCGTTCATTGAGAACTCGGACGACCTAATCGCGGCGGAGTTTCGGGCTCTCTACACCGCCGTCGCGCCGCTCCACGGCAGTTCCTGACCCAACCCCCAAGGTTTGAGGCGGACTCAACCTTGGCCGAATTGCACCGCTCCCTGAGTGACTTCGTCGCGCCACCCTTGCCCGGCATTGCCGGGCCTGAGACTGGGCCGTTGCACGCATGTTGCACAGCTAGCCGGTGACGGCCGTGCATGGTCGGACACGGCCAGACAGACGGCGTGACTCTGAAACGGACCCGAAACGCCGTCTGAGCTGCGGTTTCGCTGCTCCGACGTACCCGCGAGCGGAGGGCGTGGGATTCGAACCCACGATGACGCTTCCGCGCCATAGCGGTTTTCAAGACCAGCACGTGCCTTGCGGCCATTCCTGGTCTGACCAGGCAAGATAGCGCCGCGGGCCATCCGACGCCCATGATCATTTCACGTATGTTGCACAGCGGGCGGGAGATGTTGCCTTGGCGGGGGGCGGCTCGCGCGGGCTGGTATCGGGAGCGGCTCATGGTGTCGCTCAAGATCGCCGGCCTAAAGCGCCGGTCGCAGATCGGCCCCTGTTCCGGTCGCCGGCGAGATCCCCGCACCCGTGCTCGCCGAACTCATCGGCATCACCAACGGCAACGCCGCCGACTGGGCCAGACTCGCCGCCCGCGACTGGACCAGCTACATCGCCGAACGAGCTCGCTGACCGCGTCAGTTAATGTCGTGATGCGGGGAGGGCCTGCGTGGCGGCGCACGGGGATTCTTCTTGACTCGGCTCGGCAACGGTGGCGCGAAATTCGGCGGCACTCGACCGCCGGCCGGCGGCAGCTCCGGACGTTTGAGTCGGGCCCTCGGTATCGTCCGTGGACGTCGAGCGGAAGGAATCGAGTGGACTGCACGAGCGTTGCCTCGCTGGGTTGTGTGGACCTGTTTGTCAGACAGATGGGGCCCGACCCCTTTGCTGCTCCGCCGCTTGTCGTCATTCACGGGGGACCGGACTGGGACCACACGTACCTCCTGCCCGGCCTCATTCCGGTGTCCTCCTACCGACACGTGATCCTGTTCGATATGCGGGGTTGTGGTCAGAGCACTCGCGGTCTCGGCCCGGACGGATACCAGCCTGAGTTCGTCGTCGAGGACCTCGCGCGGCTCATCAGGACCCTTGGGCACAATCGCGTTGATCTCCTCGGCTTCTCAACCGGCGGCCAAGTGGCTCAGTTGTTCGTCGAAGCACACCCCGACCTCGTCGGAAACCTGATCTTGGCCTCTACAACCGCCTACACCGATGTCGGCCAGTTTCTTGCTGGTTGGGAGGAGTACGAACGCAGATTGCAGGTGGTGGCACCCTGGCCGGCTTGGATGGACTTCCCTCGCGGGGAGGGCCTGGAGGACATCCAGGGGACCGAACAGTGGGCAGTCGATGCCGCGCCCACGGCGATCTGGAACCTCGGCCGAATCGATGAGTACTTGGCGCTGCTCGGTGAAGTGCGTTTCTCCGGCGAATGGATCGGCCCCTTTCGAGAAGGCCGCCTCCACCCATGGAGGCCGAAGGACCCCGAGCGGGTTCTGCGCGATTTTGACGGGCGCATCCTCATCCTCCACGGCGCGCAGGACATGGGTTTCCCGGTGCAAGTCGCGGAGCGACTTCATCGGGCCGTACCTGCCACGCGGCTGAGCGTCATCGACCAAGCGGGCCACATGGCTCACTTTGACCAACCATCGGCATGGGCGGCAACGGTTCTCGACTTCCTCGCTGGGTGACACCCTTTACGCAACTCGCACTTGAGTTCGTTCCTCAGCGCTCACCCGCCGCCGACGTCCCGTCAATTCACCCCAGGGGGTCGGCATACCCCCCGCTGCGCCAGTCCACTGCTGCTGGGGCGCCGACCCCGGTCCCGAACGAAACGCGCTCCTGTGCAGCGAATGCCCTCGTTTCTGCCTCAAGCGCGGCCATCTCGTCCGGAGTGACGATGACCCCCAGATAACCCCGCCGCTCCTCGGTCGTCATCTGGGTGAGGAAGTTTTCCTCGGCCTCCCAAGACAGACCGTCCGCCTCGATCGCCGCCTGAATCTGGCTAACTGTCGGTTCGTCTTGTGCCATGTCTCACCTCACGCGAGAAGTGCTTCTGTCTCCGTCTGTCTACTGCAGGTGCGTCACCGCTACGTCACCGTGCATCGGTGCCAATGATGCAGGTCGGCCAAATCCTGTACGCAAGCCCTGTCGAGGACCGGCAGGCCCGATCGTGCCCGCCCGCGCTGGACGGTGACTGACCCCAGCTCGCCCCGTACGAGGTCAAAACCAGATCAACCGTGGTGTCTCACCCCATCCTGACGCACAGGGTCACGCGGGTCTGGGTGGTGCGGAGCAGCGATCCTGGCTGCAACGGACTCAGAGATGCTGGAGTTGGTCTTTCAGCGGGCTGAGTTGGCATCACTCGGCGAGCGGACGCAGTGTCCTCTTCTAGAGGTACACGCCGAATTGTGACGCTGTGGGCCGCTGCAGCAGACGGCGGCGGGAGCTTTTGCGGTCTCAGATGCGGCCGGTCTCGTGGGCCCACATCGCGACCTCGACGCGGTTTCGGGCGCCGAGTTTTCGCATGAGGCTGGCGAGGTGGGCTTTGACGGTGCTTGGGGTGATGTACAGCTCGCTGGCGATCTCGTTGTTGGTGCGGCCTTGGGCTACAGGCACGAGGACTTCCTCCTCGCGGGCGGTGAGCGGTTCTATCGGCTGCCTCGGTGGTGAGGTCTGTGCGTGGGCGAATGCTGCGAGCAGTCGGACAGTCACGCTGGGTGCGATCAGTGCGTCTCCGCCGGCAGCGGCGTGGATGGCTTGGGTCAGCAGGGCGGGTCCGGCGTCCTTGAGCAGGAACCCGCGGGCACCGGCTTTGAGCGCTCCCTGGACATACTCGTCGAGGTCGAAGGTGGTGATGACCACGATCGGCAGGGGGTCGGTGACGTCGGGGCCGGCGAGACGTAGGGTGGCTTCGATGCCGTCCATCAGCGGCATTCGGATGTCGAACAGGCCGACGTCGGGGCGCAGCTGGAGCGCCAGGCGGACTGCCTCGCGCCCGTCGGCGGCCGCGCCGACCACTTCGATGTCGGGTTGGGCGTTGAGCAGCATCGTCAGTCCGGTGCGCACGATGGGTTGGTCGTCGGCGATGAGGACCCTGATGCTCATCGTGGCATCCCGGTTCGGGGCAGGGTCGCCTCTACCCGCCAGGCCCGCTCGGCGGTGGGGCCTGCGTGGAAGGTGCCGCCGAGCAGCGAAGCGCGTTCCTGCATGCCCACCAGGCCGTAGCCCGCTGGGGCGCGGCCGCCAGCGCCGGAGGAGCCGTCGTTGTCGATGGTCAGTCGTACCCGGTCGGCGTCGCCTGTGACGGTGACGATGACCTGGGTAGCGTGGCGGGCGTGCCGTCGAGCGTTGGTGATGGACTCCTGGGCTAGGCGGTAGATCGCGGCCCCGACCGCCGGGCTGAGGTCGTCGAACTGGCCGAAGAGCGCCACCTTGACGCAGGGACGCGCTTGGCCATCGGTGGCGAGCTGCTCGACCTCGGCCACGCCGGGCTGCGGTGCAAACTCGGTGTCCTGTGAGGCGCGGAGCACGCCGACGATGGCGCGCAGCTCGTTGAGGGTGCGGGTCGCTGCTTCCTCGATGATGGTCAGGGCCTCGATGGCACGCTCGGGGTGGGAGGCCGCGACGGCACGTCCTGCTTGGGCCTGGATGGCGATGCCCGACACGTGGTGGGCGACGGTGTCGTGGAGCTCGCGAGCGAGCTGTTCGCGTTCGCGGGCCTTGGCCTGGTCGATGTCGCGGATGCGGATCTTTGTTCGATAGCGGATCGCGGCGCCGAGCGCGGTGGCGAATAGGAAGAACGCGTACCCTGCGACGGTCTCCGCCAGGCTCATTGGGTCGGCGACGTAGGTGATGGCCAGCCAGAGCAGGATGACGCCGAGGCCGCTTGCGGCTTCCCGGCCCGAGCCCCACCGGAACAGGGCGTAGGCCAGGATCAGCGCCGCAGAGATGCTTGACAGCAGGGCGCCTGGTGACCCGGTGAGGATTCTGACGCTGTCGACGATCGTCAAGGTGCCGAAGGAGACCGCAACCGAAACGAGCGGGTGCGTGCGTCGCCACAGCAGGGGGCCGAGCACCGCGAGAACCGCGAGCAGCAGGAGCGGGCGCGGCGCCAGGTCCTGGCGAAGCACCGCTTCCGCCAGGGACCAACAGATCAGTACTGCGACCAGGGTCCAGTCCCGCGGCCCCCGGTTCGGGGGGTTCGTGGGTCGAGGTTCGACCCACAGCGAGTGGAGGGCGTTGGTGGCCATCTGATCAGCCTAGGCAGCCCGCGTGATCGGCGTATCCGCCGAAAGTACAAGAGCTCGGCTGTGCCAACGGCCAGGTCGAAACAGGCTCCGGGGCTGATGTGCCCGCCGCCGGCATCCGTGAAGGTGGAAGCACCCGCCCAATCAAGGCAAGGAGCAATCTGATGAGAACGCCTCAATCCCACACCGCACTAGAAAATTCGCCATCCCACAGCGCGTTGGAAGATCTGCGCATGCCCGTGCAGGCCAAACTCGCAGCAGCATGGACGAGCTTCATGTTCCTGTACGTCTACGTGGACATCTTAAAATTCTTCATGCCCGGCACGATCGACGACATCCTCGTCGGGATCGTCTGGCAGTTCGACGTCAGCCAGGTGTTTGTGATGGTCGCGTTGACGCTCATGGCCGTCCCGATTCTGATGGTGTTCCTGTCGATGACGTTGCCCGCCCGGGCCAATCGCCTGATGAATCTGATCGTGGCCCCGATCTATGTCGTCGTCTCCGCATTCAACGCCCTCGGCGAGTCCTGGACGTACTACTACACGCTGTCCATAGGACTGGAAGTGATCGTGCTGGCGCTCATCGTGCGCTACGCCTGGACCTGGCCCCGCCGCACCGCATCGCCGGCGACCATGGCAACCAGCCTCGACAGCGAACCACTGCGCACGCCGCAGCAGGCCTGACTGCCCGCCCCCGCCCGACCATCCTTCGCTCGCCCTCCCCGGCGGGCACGGTCGCCTGCCTCAGCGTTCGCTGCCTGAGCGCTCCGGTCCCACACATACCGTCTAGAAAAGGTCCCGGTCATGATCGAGGCACACGAGCTCACCAAACGCTACGGCGACACCGCCGCCGTGCACTCCCTCAGCTTCAAGATCGCGCCCGGCACCGTCACCGGGTTTCTCGGTCCGAACGGCGCCGGCAAGTCCACGACCATGCGCATGATCATGGGACTGGACCGGCCGACGTCGGGCACCGTCACCGTCAACGGCAAGCCCTACCGGCAGCACCGTTCCCCGCTACGGGAGGTCGGCGCCCTGCTGGAGGCAAGCGCCGTGCACCCCGGCCGCAGCGCCCGCTCGCACCTGCGCACCATGGCCGCCACCCACAACATCAAGGCCTCCCGGGTCAGCGAGGTCATCGAGATGACCGGCCTGGCCGGGGTCGCGACCAAGCGCGTGGGAGGGTTCTCCCTCGGCATGGGCCAGCGCCTGGGCATCGCCGCCGCCCTCCTAGGCGACCCCAGGACGCTCATCCTCGACGAGCCGGTCAACGGGCTCGACCCTGAGGGCGTGCAGTGGGTTCGCCAGCTCGTGCGCGCCCTGGCCGCCGAAGGACGAACCGTCTTCCTCTCCTCACACCTGATGAGCGAGATGTCGCAGACCGCCGACCAGCTCCTGGTGATCGGCCGCGGTCGCATCATCGCCGCCGGCCCGGTTCAGCAGGTTATCGACTCCGTCACCGGCGGCGCTGTGCGGGTGCGCTCCCCGCGCACCGGTGATCTCGCCGCCGCTCTGGCCGCCAACGGTGCGACCGTCACCTCGCCCGAGGCCGGGATGCTCGTGCCGCCGGTGCGGTTGCCAGGGCGTGCCGCGGGACACCGTCACCCGGACGTTGGCGCACGTCCGGCTCGTGCGCCTGTTCCGCCAGCTTGGCGCGCAACGTCTGTTCACCGTCATCGTCGAAAGCGGCCCGGAGCACCGGACGTGGACGCAGCAGCGCGGGCGCGCCCAACTCCTCGGCCAGCCTCGCAAACCGGGGACGGCTCGCGTTGACCAGCGCTCGCACCTGCGGGCCACCGTGTCCCGGCACGTACATGGCGGCCGAGCGCCCGGTGGAGTGGATGGCCAGGCTGGCCTCGGCCTCCAGCAAGGTGACCCGGCGGTGCGCGGCGAGCTCGTAGGCAACCGAGACGCCGGCGATCCCGCCGCCAATCACCACGATGTCCTGTCCTGGGCTCACCTGATCGACGCTAGACGAACTCTTTGCCGGCTACGGCATCTCCCGTGCTCGCCGTCCCACCCACGGCTGGTACTCGGACCGAGCCAGTACCACGCGTGGCGCTCGCCCGACGTCCTACCGGGCGCTGCGACAGGGAGAACGGCGGAACCAGGTCGGTGTCCTTCGTGAACAGCTCGAGGAAGGTCCCGCTACGGCCGGTGGGCGCTTGGTCGGGACCGGGAGCAGAGGGGACAGGCACCGCTGGCCGCTTGTCACTCTTCCCCCGAGCCCGTGGGAGCTGGCCGTGCACAAGGCGGTCAGTGCGCTGCGCCGATCCCACCTCGCCCTGCGGACCGGCCAACTACGCCCCTCTCTACGCTCGGATCCGGACGGCTACCGGCCGTTCAGCGGGAAGCGGGAACGCTGAATTTCAAGATCGATTGGTTCGATCGCTACCCGTTGGTTCGCGATACGTCCGGTTACCTGGAGATACTACGGAGGGTGACCCCCGGTCGATACTGGTAGTTGGCGGTCAGATCGGGTGGTTTGACGGAAGTAGAACGGAAGTCGCCTCGCTGTCGCTCAGCGCGGTAGATCAAGCGCCACGGTCGAGGGATAACCGGAGCCCCACGCTCCCAAAGCGGTGCCCACCGTCCGGCGAGGTCCACGACCTGCTGATGCTTGTGCAGCGGGATGCGAAGCAGTGGTCGGTTGTCCGCCGTCGTTGCTGTCAGATCAAGCTGTCAGGATCGCTTAGGCCAGGGGTCATGCCTGTCCGCTTTCGCTTGACCCGATCGGCTGTGGCTGTGTTGTTGCCTGGGAGGCAACGGTGGGGTGGTGGTGTGAGATGTGTGTGTGGTCTGTGTTCCCTAGGCGCTTGCGAGATCCCGATCGACAGAAAGTTGTCGATGTCGCGCCCGTGTGCCACGCTCGGAGGCGACTCCCTCCGTAGCCCGGACAAGGACAGTGACTCTTGGGGCAGTCGCCTGCTGGTTGGCCCTGACGCGGGAATGACCCTCGATGGGGTCGAGGAGTACCTCATCTACGGCACGACCCGCGCCGAGATCATGGGAGTACCTCAGCCAGGAGTATGGGCCGGCGTTCGTCGGGGACTTGATCAAACATCTCCCGAAACTGCGCGTGGAGACGCTCAAGCTGGCACAGTTACGTTCCCGGATCACCGCTTCGGCACGGTGAGCGAAAGTCTCAGCGCGTCGCTCGACGGCGAATGACAAGGGCTACCTCGGCCGCGGCACCCAGCTCACGGGCAAATGGCTCGGGAGCGCAATTCTGCACCGACGTCAGGTAGGCGCGCCACGGCGCGCCAGTACCACGCAGCGCCTGCTCCACCGGCTGTGACCAGCTGCGGGGGCCCGGAACGGAGATGTCTGGACGGTCAAGCCGCTCCGCGGTGGCACGCAGTTTCCGCGCGCGGGTGTCGAGTTCGTCGTGGCGCTGTCGCGCCGTCCACACCAGTTCATGCAGCTCCTGGGCAATGTCTGCCACCTTGTCGATCGCGGCCTGGTGGGCACCGTCGAGCTGCGCCCGGCACCCGTCGTAGACCTGCAGGTCGGCGACGAACTGCTGCAGATCTCGGTCAAGGCCCTCGTGGAGTGCGCATCGGCGGATCTCAGCGTCCGTCTCAGCCAGCCATCCACGGATCTCCTCGATCAACCCTGAGGTCTCCCGCAATCCGACCTCCCAGAGCCTGCGCCGCTCGGCGAGCACGGCCACGTCCTGCCCTTCCGCGAGAGCCGCACACCAGTCCATTTCAGCCAGCTGCACATCGCGCGCTCTGGCCGCATGTTGGGACTGCAGGGCGTTCAACTGAGCAGTTAGCTGCTCGCGACGTGCGTGGAGGTCGTCGATGGTCGGGGCTGCCATGTTCGCGTGGTCTCCGTTCCTTCGTTGTAGTGGTGCTGGGGGGATTCCGAAGAGCCATGAGGCCAAGATCATAAAGAGATGACCCACGTTGGCTGCCGGAAGAATCGTCGTCGATGGTGACCGCCTTTCTCTTGCTTTAGCAAGGCGGGGAGCTTTCGCGCGGGTGAACAGTTCACCTTGACCGCAGTTGGGGTCGGTCTCGCTGACTTTCCCCATGGTCTTGTACCGGCCGGGATTACCGATAGCACCGGAACCTTCACCCGGCGTCGACTTCCACAGATGATCTGCGTGAGTCGCACTCTCCGTAGTCCATTGACTGCCACGACCGCCAGTGACCCAAGAGCTCCCGAACAAATGAACGGGGGACGTACAACGCGAGCGGAGTAACGGGGGCGCATAGCGTCTCACCACATTCCGTAGTCCAGTGGTTGCTACAAAGGACACTGGCTAACGGCCCGCAACTCAGAAGCTTTCGCGCAGTGAACAAGAGACGTACAATGCGAACGAGGAAGGCGTGAGCAACAGTAGCTCCGTTACACTTCAGTCGATTATCAAGTTGTCACGATGTTCGCTCCCGCTAGCCAACTCTGAGATGGGAGACTGGGATACCTCGGCTGCGGTGATTTTCGCCGCGCGGTTCTCGGTCCCCTTTGCGGCCCGGCCCCCTCCCCCGCGGGGCCGGGCCGCCACCTCGATTGGCGAACCACCTGGTCTGGGTTAACGTCGGGCAGCGCCGTCTGCCGACGGGAAATCTCAAATACGCTTCTGCCGAGTGCTACAGATCTTGCTCGTTGGGCGGTCCATTCACTCCAAACTCGGCGTGCTCCGCGGACACCGACCGGTAGACCTGCAGCAGGACTCCGCTGCGTAGCGCACCAGGTCTGTGAGCTTCAGTGCCACCTTGCCGCGGTCCTCGGGGAACACCCGCAGGCCACCGCCGATCGCGACGGGGAACACCATCAGCCGCAGCTCGTCGACGAGGCCGTGGGCGAGCAGCGTGTGCACCAGCGTGCTGCTGCCGGCGACGAGGATGGGGTCGCCGTCGCCCTTCTTCAGCTCGGTGACGGCGGCCGGTATGTCGCCGGACAGCGGGGTGGCGTTCCAGCCCAGCTCGCTGCGCGTCGTCGTGGCGACGTGCTTGGGCATCCCGTTCATCTTGTCGGCGAACTCGCCGTCGCGCTCCGGCCACGCGGACGAGAAGCCCTCGTAGGTCACCCGACCCAGCAGCAGCGATTCGGCCTCACGAACCTCGTCGAGCTTGTAGGCGTATAGCTCAGGGACGCCGTACTCCATCGTCCAGCCCGAATGCGGGTGGGTCGGCTCCCCGCCCGGCGCCTCCATCACTCCGTCGAGCGTCACAAATTCCGAGACGATCAGCGTGCGCATGTCGTTCCTCCTGTTGAGCGGCCTGTTGAGCGGCCTGTTGAGCGGCGCTGTCGACATTCAAGACCGTGCGCCCGCCCGCGCAATTCATCGGCCACCGAGTGAGAAGACACCGCCCGTCGAGCGGCAGCGAGGAGGTGTTTGCGGAGTCAGTGCGAGAGCCAGCCGGCGTCCATGGTGAGCGCCCGACCGGTCATCGACCACATGTCGTCCCGACAGAGAAACGCGACCATACCGGCCACCTCCGCCGGCTCGATCAGCCGCTTCACTGCGTTGCGATCAAGCAGCACCTTTTCTACCACCTCACTCTCCGCGATGCCGTGGAGCGCGGCCTGGTCGGCGATCTGCTTTTCGACCAGAGGAGTCCGCACGTAGGACGGGCAGACTGCGTTGACGCTGATGTTGGCGTCGCCATGGGTGCTGGCTTCCAGCGCGACGGTCTTGGTGAGGCCAAGCAACCCATGTTTGGCGCAGACGTAGGCCGACTTGTGACTGGAGGCAACCAATCCGTGCACTGAGGAGATGTTGATAATCCGGCCCCATCCCCGCTCGTACATCCCCCCGATGAGCAGCTTCGTAAGAAGAAACGGTGCCGTCAGCATGACCGCCAGAATCAAGTCCCATTGCGCCTCGTCGAAGGACTCTATCGGGCTCACGTGCTGCAGACCGGCATTGTTCACAAGCACGTCCACCTCAGCCGCTTCGGAAGCGAGGCGGTGAACGCTGCTGCGGACTGAGAGGTCCGCAGGAAGAGCCGACGCTCCGGGCAGGGCTGCCGCCCCCTCCTCCAGCCGCTCCCCAGGCAGATCCACCATCAGCACATCAGCGCCAGATCGGGCAAGACAACCGGCGACGGCCAGCCCGATCCCTGAGGCGGCACCGGTGACTAGTGTAGATAGATGTGTT
>QHBY01000172.1 GCA_003244245.1 Pseudonocardiales bacterium | reverse complement strand
CAGGCCCAAGCCAAGGCCGAAGAAGCCAAGCACCAAGTACACGACGGCGCCGAAGCGCTCCCAGCCGAGGCAAGCGGGGTGGCGCGGCAGGCTGATCGCCTAACCGACCAGGTACTGGCGGAACTGCCTTCGCCGGTCGCCGAGCGCATCGAGCCCTTGATGGCCCCGGCGAGGCAATGGCCGCTGCTCAATGCGGCGATCGCGGTGGGGGTGCTGTTGGTGATGCTGTTCCTGCGACGCCTGCTTCGCAGGAACAGATGAGGTTGCGCCGAAGATGTTGTTTTGCCGCTAGTCCTGCTGATCGGCGTCGGATCGCTCCGGGGCCATCTTCACTCGCGTCTGACGATAGGTAGGCGGGGGCGCGGTCGGTGGTCACCTCGGCTGAGCATGGGGCCTGTTGCAGCGCCCGGGTGAAGAACGCCGGGCGGCCGCTAGCTCCCGCTTCTGCAAGACGAGCCCTTCGATGATCTGGCTGTACTCGCTGCAACGGTTGTGTCTCAGCAGTCGCTTGTGGACCGGGGGATGGCCGGATCGCCGGTGAAGGTGTGCGCGGTCTTTTCGAACTGGTTGCCGCAGCCGGCCGCGTTGAGGTTGTTCCACGAGCCGCCCTGCGCCGAACCCCAGATGGCGCCGATCGTGACGTAGGTGAAGTAGAAGCCGAGCTCGCCGATCGCCGCCACGGTCCGGCTGTGCGTCGACTCGTGCCGGGCCAGGTTGTCCGGCACGGCCCCGTCCGGGTTGAAGCGGCCGGACTGGGTCCAGGCCACGGCACCGAGTGTCAGCACGCCACCACCGGGACCCACTGCGATGAACAGCATGCCCCGGCGGAAGTCCACTTTGCCGCCCCTGATCGCCACGAACAACGTTGCGACGAGTCCGCCCGTGGTCAGCAGCGGCGATTGCACCCATTTCATGAATAAACTGAACAACCACGCCACCGGGCTGTTCGTGTTGTCCAGCAGCGGACTGGCCACGGCCCCGAGCAGGGCCGCCGTCGCAAACAGGATCAGGCCGACGGTGGTGGCCGGCACGCTCGCATCGAGCTCGAACAGCGCCCAGACGCCGTAGATGATCCCGGTCCAGCCGAGGACGGCGAGCACACCGCCAATCGCCCCACCGATCACCCACAGCAGGAACTCGTCCCAAATCTTTACTCTGTTCCCCACCGCGCCCACCGCACCAAGAATCGTCCCAACGAGTGCGGCGACCAGTAGCACGACGAGGAAGACCGGCCTCCCCGAGGGGTCGACGTAGTTGGCCGGGGCGTCCAGCGCGTAGAGAAGTGTTGATGCAGTGGCTGAGGCAGACACAATCAAAGGGATAAGTGCTCCGATCGAGTGTCCTGGGTCGACGACACAGGTCCTCGACGGCGACGGCAACGCATCAGCTCGGCGGCCTGCCTGATGCTGTCACCCATCGGCCGGTGAAGACACTGGCGGCGCCTACGCCCTGGTCGGCGGTCACGACGCTCCCAGTGAGGTTGCGCCGCGGAAGTGGCAGCGGTGGGACGCAGCCGCCTCGGTATCCATCAAGCCAGTGGAGCAGCCAACTCAGTGTCTGGTAAACGCCGTAGCCCTCCTCGGGGTCGATGAGCTCCACGTTCGGTGGCCAGTAGGACACCCCTAACTCAGCGCAAGCTCCCTTCAGCCGCCACTCCGGTGTCTGGCCGCCGTCCCCCGCGGCCCTTGCCGCCCAGCACTCGGCCTTCGCCACCGCCGCGGTGACTGGCTGCTCGGGCCTGCCCGTCACCGGCCCGACCATGGCATCCGACGCACCCACATGAGCGCGCCAACGATGCCGCAGGCTTGAGTCCGGTTACCGTGCGGCGCGTCGTACTCCGACCGCGCCAACGCATAGAGATCGTCAACCTCCATTGCCGACGGCACCACCCACGCCGGTACCGCAGGTACACTCACGCCTGCCATTCCCTGAGTATGCGCAATGCACCGGTAACCCGCTGAGCAGCGAGACCGCGGCCCCCCGTGTGGGTGGTGAGTTCATCTCCCGGGCCGCATGTGTTGCATGAGCTCGTCGCTGTGATCGCCGAGGAGGCCGGCGACCTCAGGTGGGCGATCTCAGGGGAACGCGGCAAGCGTGCTACGGAATGTGCCGCTATCGAATACGTATTTTCGTGATCGAACACGTACCTTCACCCGAACAACTGACCGAAGGGGTTAACCTCAGCAAACAGCTTGGACCAGCAGCAGGGGGAGCAATGCGGTCTAAACACAGTGCCGTCGTCGTCACCGTTGGCGTTATGGGTTCGGCGGTGCTGTTCGCTGGCCCCGCGATCGCCGCCCGGTCCGATCCATCGGCGGGGTCGGTGGGCGACCCACGGCTTTCCGGGCCTGGGATCGACATCTCGGTCACCATCCCCACTGGTTGGCGCCAACTCCCCGACCAGAGCCACCCCCAACTTCCGCAGATGGTCTATCCCGACACTTGCTCCGCGGGGGTCCAATGCGCTTCCGCCCTCGCGAGCGTGCTCAGCACGTCGGCGACCAGTGCCCAGACGGCGGCAGAGGCCGCCGAACAGGCCGTCACCGGCCAGCCGGGCATACAGGGCGCCACCATCACCAGCCAGGGACCTACCCAGGTCGCCGGCCGGAACGGCTACTACGTCCGGTTCATCTACTCGCAATCGAATGCCAAGCTGCAGGCCGAGACCGTCGCCGTCGAGACCGGCCCCGCCTTCTCCGGAGTGATCCCCACGTCGCTGGTCTTCGTGACCGTGTCGGATCTGGCGGCCGCACCACCGGCAAGTGTCATCGACCAGATCGTCGGTTCCGCACAGCTGACGGCCCGATAGGAATCGTAGCGGTGACCCGGTGGTCGGCGTTCGTACCGAACCGTGATCGACCTCTCCGGATCCCAACCCGAGATCGTGCGCAGGCACGCCGGCGATCCGTGCCGGCGGTGACCGCCCTGATGCGCGGTTGACCGTCTCGCAATCCGGGGCATTGTGGCCGAAGAGCTGCTAGCGATCCTTGGTCGCTAGACAACATCGCTAAGCTGCTCTAGGATCTTCGGTGCACAGAGCACGAGGTTGTTCCTTCGTAAGGAGGTGATAGCAGCGGACTGTGACATTGGTGGCGACGGTGCTTTGCTCTCCTGCGCCGCGACCCCCCGGGTCGATACTTACCGGCCCCGTCGGCGATAACCCGTGGGGTTACCGTCAGCCAAGGAGAGCGCCTTCCCGTCCCGATCGGCAGCGCAGGGACGGTTGCTGACAGACCAACATGGGCCCTGGCCGCCGCGATACAGATTCGGCGGTCAGGGCTGCTTTTCGCGAGGATCAGGTGACACCACCGCAGGGCATGCGCAACAAGCTCGACGACCAGGACTACCCCGCTTCTACACCATTGACTCCGGGTCGCTCCGCTGGCAGGCAGCGCCGCTATAGCCGCGCCGACCTCGCGCTGGCGATCCGGGTACGCGAGCTGCTCGACCAGAACATGCCGCTGACCGCAGCCACCGCATCGTCAGCCTCGAACGCCAACTCGCCGCAGCCCACCAGCGCATCGCCCACCTCGAACACGCCAGCGACGAGGCCCCCGGCGAGCGCGAGCAGGCCTAAGAACCGGCGATGAGCGACGCCCATGCTGGGGATCCGGTGCGTGACTGCCACGATCTGGGTATGGCCCGGATTGAGGACTACGCGATGCTAGGCGACCTGCACACCGCGGCGTTGGTGAGCAACACCGGGTCGGTGGACTGGCTGTGCTTCCCACGGTTCGACTCCCCGGCCTGTTTCGCTGCCCTGGTGGACACCCCCGACGCCGGCCGATGGTTGCTGGCTCCCGCCGCGGGCGGCACCTGCAGCAGCCGCCGCTACCGCGACGACACCCTCGTCCTGGAAACGGAGTGGGTCACCCCGGAAGGCCGCGCCCGGGTCGTGGACTTCATGCCCCCGCGGGGCCACACCGCGGATCTGATCCGGATCGTGGAAGGCATCAGCGGGGCGGTCCCGATGTTCGGTGAACTGCGCCTGCGTTTTGACTACGGCCGGGTGATGCCCTGGGTGCGTCGCCGAGGCCATCGGATCGAGGCGGTCGCCGGACCCGACGCCGTGTGGCTGAGCACATCGGCCCCCATCGAAGGCCGGGAATGGTCCACGGTGTCGGAGTTCACCATTCGCGCCGGTGACCGGTGCCGTTCGTGCTGACCTGGGTGCCGAGCCATCTTCGAGCACCGGCGATGGTCGACGCCGAGAACGCGCTGCTGGACACCGTGAGTTTCTGGGAGTCGTGGTCGGCGAGCGGCACACCGCTCACCGG
>QHBY01000171.1 GCA_003244245.1 Pseudonocardiales bacterium | reverse complement strand
GACCCGCTGCGGATGCTGCGCGCGGCCCGGTTCGTCTCCCAGCTCGGCTTCACCCTCGCCCCGCGGGTCCGGGATGCGCTGGTCTCGATGGCCGGCGAGATCCGCAGGATCACCGTCGAGCGGGTTTCCGCGGAGCTGTCCAAGCTGCTGCTCGGGGCCGACCCGCGGGCCGGAGTCGAGCTGATGGTGGACACCGGGCTGGCCGAACACGTGCTGCCCGAGGTGCCGGCGATGCGCCTGGAGATCGATGAGCACCACCAGCACAAGGACGTCTACACGCATTCGTTGACGGTTCTCGATCAGGCGATCGCGCTGGAGGACGGCGAGTCGGACCTGGTGCTTCGGTTGGCGGCGTTGCTGCACGACATCGGCAAGCCGGCCACCCGCCGGCACGAGGCCGGCGGCGGGGTGAGCTTTCACCATCATGAGGTCGTCGGGGCCAAGATGGCCCGCAAGCGGTTGCGCGCCCTGCGCTACCCGACCCGGGTCATCGACGACGTCGCCGCGCTGGTGTTCCTGCACCTGCGGTTCCACGGCTACGGCGGCGGCGAGTGGACCGACTCGGCGGTGCGCCGATACGTCACCGACGCCGGCGAGCTGCTGCCCCGGCTGCACAAGCTCGTCCGGGCCGACTGCACCACCCGCAACCGTCGCAAGGCGCTCGCGCTGCAGCACACCTATGACGATCTGGAGTCGCGCATCGAGCGGATCCGAGCCGAGGAGAACCTCGCCGCGGTGCGCCCGGACCTCGACGGTAACGCGATCATGGAGCTGCTCGGGTTGCCGCCGGGTCCGCTGGTCGGCCAGGCTTGGCGCCACCTCAAGGAGGTGCGCTTGGACCGCGGTCCGCTGTCCCGCGAGGAGGCCGAAGCCGAGCTGCGCCGGTGGGCGCAGGACAACCTCCGTGAACCCTGACGCCCCGGTCGTCCTGCTCGACGACGACCGCCGGCCGATCGGGCAGTTGCCCAAGTCCCAGGTGCACCACGCTGCGACGCCGCTGCACCTGGCGTTCTCCTGTTATGTCTTCGACGACTCGGCCTTCGATGGTTCGGGCGCTGTGCTGATGACCCGCCGCGCCACCAGCAAGAAGACCTGGCCCGGGGTGTGGACGAACACCTGCTGTGGCCACCCGCTGCCAGGTGAGGCGTCGCGCGACGCCGCCGCCCGGCGGCTCCGGGAGGAGCTGGGGTTGCGCCTGGTGCGCTCGGCGGTGGCACTGCCCGATTTCGGGTACCGGGCGGTGGCGCCCGACGGCGTGGTGGAGAACGAGTTCTGCCCGGTGCTGATCGGCAGCGTCGACGGCCAACTGCGGCCCGACCCAGCCGAAGTGCTCGAATATCGCTGGGCACCCTGGCCTGAGGTGGTGGCCCTGGCCGAGGCCGCCCCATGGGTGATCAGCCCCTGGTCAGCCCTCCAGATCCCGCAACTGTCCGCCCTCAACCGTCGCCCATGGTCGCTGCTCACCTGACCCGAACCGTATTCGGGGAGTGGTCGATGAGGGCGTGCAGGGGGGCGGCGATGAGATACGCGGCGGCGGCCAGGAGAAGCAGGCCGGGGGCGTGGCCGTTGGGGGGGACCAGAGTGGCCGCGAGCGCGACGGCGAGGACGTAGCCGACATTGAAGACCGTGTCGTAGAGCGAGAAGACCCGGCCGCGCACGTCGTCCGCGACGTCGGCCTGCACCGTGGCATCCAGGCTCAGCTTCACCACCTGACCGGCGGTGGACAGCGCGAACGCGGCGGCCAGCATGGTCGACATGAGCATCGGCAGGCCGAGCGTGATGATCACGATTCCGGCGATCAGCAGGGCGCCGCGGACGGTGCGCCGGCGGCCGAAGCGGGCCACTAGCAGCGGGCTGAGCACCGCCGCGAGAAGCAACCCCGCGGCGCCGGCGGCGAGCAGTTCGCAGACTCCCGTGAGCCCGGATCGAAACAGCCCGTGCGAGGTGAAGGAGTTACGGTAGAGCAGCAGGGCCACCAGGGTCGCGACGCCGAATGAGAGCCGGTGCGCGATGAGCGCCACCAGGCCGGCGGCGACGCTGGGTACCCGGATCGCCGCCGTCACGCCGTCGCGCAGCCCGTTGGCCAGCGCACGGGTCGCCTCGGCGGGCTCATCGATGGAATCCGGGCCAAGCTGGCCGCGACGAAAGCCGGTCGCGAGCACCGCGGCGACCAGCGAGCCCAGCACGGCGCACCCCGTCACCCATGCTGACCCGACGTTGCCCGGCCCGATGAGGCCGCGCAACCCGATCGCGCACACACCGCCCAGGACGGTCATCGCGGAGCCGACGGTGGCGGCCAGCGCGTTGGCCTGCACCAGGTGCTGTGGTGGTACGACGTGCGGCAATCCGGCGGACAGCCCGGCCAGCACGAACCGGCTCAATCCGGTCACCAGCAGCGCTCCCAGATACAGCGGCGCACCCGCTGCCCCGAACCCGACCGCCAACGCCACCAGCACGATCGGGAGCCCACGGAGCAGGTTCGACATGACCAGGATCCGGCGGCGGTCCCAACGATCCAGCAGTGCCCCGGCGAACGGCCCCACCAGGGAGTACGGCAACAGGAGCACTGCGAGTCCGGCCGCGACCGCCATCGGGTTGGCTTGACGTTCCGGGTTGAACAGCACGGCGCCGCCCAGTCCCGCTTGGAACACCCCGTCGCCCCACTGCGCGGCGAAGCGGGAGGCCAGCAACCGGCCGAACCCATGAGTGCCCAGCAGCCGCCGCATCCCGAGCCGGTCGGTCACACTGGAGGGGACCACGGTCTGGGACGACGTCACGACCATGCAGGTTAGCCGTGTCGGGTGCCTTGTGGTGACT
Source organism: Pseudonocardiales bacterium (assembly GCA_003244245.1). Lineage (GTDB taxonomy): Bacteria > Actinomycetota > Actinomycetes > Mycobacteriales > Pseudonocardiaceae. Next base: position 5,102 of record QHBY01000171.1, on the reverse strand, counting down.
TTGCGGTGTGCGCGACGATGGTGAGGTTGACGACGTGGACGCGGTGAACTCCCTGGAACGGGGATCGGCGCTGGTCGCCGCCCCGGGACTGCAGGATCCGAACTTCCACCGCACCGTCGTATTGATTATCGATCATGGGGCGTCGGGCACGCTCGGTGTCGTGCTCAACCGACCCAGCGATGTGCCGGTACGCGATGTGCTGCCGTTGTGGGGTCCGCACGCCACATTGCCACGAGCGCTCTACGTCGGCGGCCCGGTGCAACGACGCGCGGCGCTGTGTGTGGCCGCGCTGCCCGCTGGCGTGGACGCCGAGCGTACCGAGGGAATGATCAAAGTCCGCGGTGCGCTGGCCTTGATCGACCTGGAGGCGGATCCGGACCTGATGGTGCCGCAACTCCGGGGGCTGCGGGTATTCGCCGGGTACGCCGGTTGGCGTGGGGGTCAGCTGGCCGGTGAGATCGGCCGCAGGGACTGGGTGGTCGTACCCGCGTTGGCCGACGACGTGCTGGCGCCGCCCGACACCGATCTGTGGAGTCGGATATTGCGCCGCCAGGGCATGCCACTGGCCCTGCTGGCCACCTACCCCGCCGACCCGACCGAGAACTGAGTAACCCGCACCGGCGGCGATCACGTCCAGGCACCAACCGATTACTGACCGTTCACCGCTGCTGGCGGACCGTTGAGCGACGTGCACCGGCGGGCCTCCGCCAGCTGGCGCTTGATCTGTGCAGTGATGTCGAGGCACGCACACACCCACCCACGGCCCCCAGACTCCGGGCTGGGCAACATCCGAGGGGTACTCCAGTGTCTCGTGGAAAGCACGCCAAGTCTCGTGGAAAGCACGCCAAACCGACCTCGCATCACCACTTACCGACCGCGCTGGCGGCGGTGACCCTGGCGGCCGGCGGTGTCCTCGCCTTCGCCGACAGCGCGGCCGCCGCACCCCTGCCCGGCAGCAGCACCGCGGTCCGGCCCGCCGACCAGGCCGACTTCATGGCGCTGCGGGCGTTGGATGCGGCACTGTCGCAGCGCGGCACCCGCTATCGCAGCGGCGGCAGCCGGCCGGGCGGATTCGACTGCTCCGGGCTGGTGCAGTGGTCTTACCGCCAGGCCGGGCTCTACCTGCCCCGCACCGCCGCCGCGCAGTCGCGGGTCGGTGCCCGGGTGAGCCTGTCGCAGATCCGGCCCGGGGACCTGATCTTCTACTCCTACGGTGGTGGTGTCGGACACGTCGCGATGGCCGCCGGGGACGGCATGCTCATCGAGTCGTCACAGTCCGGCCACCCAGTGGCCAAGCGCCGGATCTACACCAGGGGACTGGCCGTGATCCGACGCGTCGCCTAGCTGTTGCGGCTCTTGACGTTGTTGCCGCTGGGTTGACGCGGTGGTGTTGATCGCTGCGTGAAACTGGTCCGCGTCCGCGTCCGCGTCCGCGTCCGCGACGGCGACGGCGACGAAGGTGCGCACGGCATCGAGATCCACGCCGACCGACCTTGGTTGCACAACGCACCGTTGTGGCTCGCCGGCAGGGTGGTTGTTTGATCCGCTGGCGTTCTGCCCGCTTTGACCTCGCTGGTCAACGTGAGGTTGTTCGGGCGAGACAGCGAGGGGCGCGCTGGACATGGTGGCTAGGCGGTCGCTGGGGCGGCAGTTCGGGTGGCTCTGGACGGCGTATGCGGTCAGCACGCTCGGCACATGGCTCGCGCTCGATGCGTTCCCCCTGATCGCGATCCTCGTGCTGCACGCCGGGCCGACCGAGGTGTCGATGCTGGCCGCTGCGGGGCTGGCGGTGGGGGCGGCGGTCGCGGTGCCGCTCGGACCGTGGGTGGAGTTCCGCCGCAAGCGGTCCGTGATGGTTGCGATGGACCTGATCCGGTTCGCGGCGTTGATGAGCGTCCCCGCCGCGTTCGCGCTCGGCTGGCTCAGCTTCGCCCAGCTCCTGGTCGTGTCGGTCATCGTCGCCGCAACCAATATCGCCTTCAAGGCGGCCAGCGGCGCATGTCTGAAAGCGCTCGTGCAGCCAGCGGACCTGCTCGTCGCGAACGGGCGGTTGGAGTCCACGACCTGGACCGCCACCGCGCTCGGACCGCCGCTCGGCGGGGCCGCGATCGGGCTGTTCGGCCCGGTGACGACCGTGGTGGCCAACGCGGTCAGCTTCCTGCTCTCCGCAGCAGGGATCCGCGCGATCGGCGGCAGCGAACCGCGCCCCGCGCGAACCGATGCACCACAGCTCCGAGCCGGCGACCTGCTCGAAGGGTGGCGGTACATCCTGACCCACCCGGCCCTGCGCCCGCTGTTCTTCAACACGATCCTGGTCAACGGCCTGATCATGGCTACCTCGCCGCTGCTCGCCGTCCTCATGCTCGGCCGCCTAGGGTTCGCGCCCTGGCAGTACGGCCTCGCGTTCGGAGCACCCTGTGTCGGCGGCCTCATCGGCTCGCGACTGGCCCGCCGACTCGTCGCGCGGTTCGGGCGGCACAAGATCATGCTCACCGCCGGGGCCCTGCGCGCGTGCTGGTCTGTCGGGTTGGCCTTCATCCGCCCCGGCGCCGCCGGGCTTGTGCTTGTCATCGCCGTCGAGCTTGGCTTGATCACCTGCATGGGCGTGTTCAACCCGGTGTTCGCCACCTACCGGCTCGACCAAACCGCGACCGACCGAGTCGCCCGCACCCTGTCCGCGTGGTCGGTCACCAGCAACGCAACCATCGCGGCCATGACCGCCCTGTGGGGCCTGCTGGCCAGCATCACCAGCCCCCGCACCGCGATCGCGATCGCCGGTCTCCTCATCCTGACAACCCCGCTCCTGCTCCCCCGACACGACCACACGCACACTAGGGGCGCGGGACGTCGCCAAACACTGCGAGAGGTTGACCAGCGATGAGATGGAGACGCGCACGTCAGGAGCAGTGTCGCCCCCTTGACGTGCACCCGATCGGACCCGGTCAGGAGTCGGTCTGGGACTATCCACGCCCGCCACGAGCCGAGCGGGTCGCGCGCCGCACCAGGATCGTGCATTGCAGGACTCTCGTGCTCGACACCGACGACGTGGTCCGCGTGCTGGAGACGTCTCACCCGCCGACCTACTACCTGCCGCGCTCGGAGTTCCGGGTACCGCTACTGGCCGCGCCGCGGCTGACGATGTGCGAGTGGAAAGGCGAGGCGTACTACGTCGACCTGGAGATCCCTGGCGTCGCGCCGCTGCGCGAGGTCGGCTGGTGGTATCCGCAACCCGATCTGCGCTACCCGCAACTGACCGATCGGGTCGCCGTCTATGCCGGCCGGTTCGACGAGGTGACCCTGGACGGGGAGCCGGTGACGCCGCAGCCGGGCGAGTTCTACGGCGGCTGGATCACCGCGGAGGTCGTCGGCCCGTTCAAAGGCGGTCCCGGCAGTTGGGGCTGGTAGTCCGGTGATCGAGTTGCCGGGTCGAGGGCGTAGATCACCGTTGGGCGTAGGCTTCGAGGCCGTGGCGCGCTAGCCGCCTCCGGAGAGTCTCCCGCACGTCTGGCCACTCAGGCGCGATGATGCTGTACCAAGCTGTGTCGCGCCATCCGTCGGGAACCTTCATGTGGCGCCGGTGGATACCTTCGAACTGCGCGGGAAGCGCCTCCATGGCGGCGCGCGAGCGTGCGTTTCGAGCGTCCGTCTTGAGCTCCACGCGCTCACAGCCGAGCGTGTCGAAGTCGTGGCCCAAGAGCAACAGCTTGGTCTCGACGTTCGCTCCGGTACGCCACAGGGTTTACCGACCCAGGTTCAGCCGATTTCGAGCCCACGGTGCTCGGGCCGCAAGGCTAGATACCGAGTGCTGCCGATCGCCGTCCCGCTGCTGCGCTCGAGGATCGCCCAGGAGACCTGCGTGCCTTCGTCGGTCGCCGCGATCGCCTCCTCCATCCAGCGATGAAAGCGCGCGGGGCTCTCGCAGGCGTTGGGGAAGGCTGTCAGGTACCGCCAGATGTCCCGGTCCTGACCAGCGGTGAACAGGCCGCCTTCGCGCGCTCTTGTGAGCGGCTCGACCACTACGATCTCGCCAGCGATCCGTTCGGTCGGCCGTGCCTATCCGTTCACATCGGACAGAATGGCAGTCTGAGACCGAGCGCCGGAGCGATGGCGGAAGAGTCTCTGGTAACGGCTGACGGGGAGTTGGGCACGGCGCACGCGGCGGGATTGCCACCTTTCGATCATTAGCGTACAATTTTATGTACGTAGGCGGAGGTGAGCATGAGGACCATGACGTATTCCGAGTCCCGCGCGAAGTACGCCGAGACACTCAACGCGGTCGTCGATGATCACGAGGAGGTGGTGATCACTCGGGCCGGCCACGACCCGGTGGTCATGGTCGCGCTGGCGGACTACGAGTCGCTAAAGGAGACCGCGTATCTCCTCAGGAGTCCCGAGAACGCTCGGCGGCTGCTGGCCTCGATCGACCGACTTGAGCATGGCGCAGGGATCGTGGGAGACCTCGTCGAATGAAGCTCGTCTGGGACGAGAACGCCTGGGCGGATTACCTCTGGTGGCCAACACAAGACCGCAAGGTGGTCAAGCGGATCAATACGCTGATCAAGGATGTGGGCCGCGACGGCAACGAGGGAATTGGCAAACCCGAGGCTCTCAAGCACGGGTTTCACGGCTACTGGTCGCGGCGCATCACCGCCGAGCACCGGCTCGTTTACAAGATCGTTGAGGATGAGATCCGTATCGCCGCGTGCCGATACCACTACGGAAGTTGAGGCGGAGTCACTGAGCGGTGAGCGCCCGGCTGACGGGCTGGTCGGCCAGGCTGTCGATGTACCAGTTCGGGTACACCGCGGGCAGCGGCGTGGCGGCGTCCAGCTCGGCGATGTCATCCGGGGTGAGGTGCACTTCGGTGGCACCGAGGTTGTCGTCGAGCTGGGTGAGTTTCGAGGCTCCGATGAGGACACTGGTCACGCTCGGTCTGGCCAGCAACCAGGCCAGCGCGGCCTGCGCCACGCTCGAGTCGTGCCGGTCCGCGATGGCGCCTAGCTGGTCGACGACCGCGAACCCGTGCTCCTTGTCGAATGGCAGGATGTCGAACCCGGCGTAGCGGTTACCCGGTTCGGACGTGTCCATTCACGGGTTGGGCT
>QHBY01000170.1:601-4291 GCA_003244245.1 Pseudonocardiales bacterium | reverse complement strand
CCCTCGGGCGAGAGCGCCTGGCCCTCGACATACTCACCGCTGCCCCCGAGCCGGGTGGCGAAGTCAGCCATGTACTGCAGGTGATCCTCGACCTCCTCCGGGGTCCACTGATCCATCGGGACGTCGTTGACGGCCTCGGGGGCGCCGCGGTAGTGCTTGAGAAGCAGATACTTCGTCATGCTGGGTCTCCTTTGGTGTGGTGCGGCCGCGGTGGCCGCACCTGCCCCTGGGACGGAGCCGCCAGGCCGGTCTCGACATCCTCGGCCACATCTTCTTCGAGAACCTCCCGACGCAGCACGGCCCGAGCCACACATCGATCCCCTGCCGAACAAGGTCACGTTCAGGCAGCAACAACCCGCGAGCAGCCGGTGATCGTTCCGGCCACGGCCGCCGGTGGGGTCGTGGACATCGTCCTCGCTGCGGTCTGCTGCGCTCACCCCGGACTGTTCGGCAGCGAGATGTGCAGCATCGCGGTTGCCGGCCGGTAGCCGACTGAGCGGTAGATGCGATCTTCTGCTTCGGCCGCTGGTGTGAGGAACGGGGTGGTGATGTCGACTGCGGCGCAGGCGCGCGTGAGCAACGCGGTCAGGCCGGCGGCGATGCCACGGCCCCGGTAGGGAGATCGCACTCCGATGGCGGCGAGTTCGCTGACCCCGCTGTGAGGCGGCGCGCAGAGCCCACCCCCTACAGCGCCGCCGGTACTGATGTCGAGGGCCACGGCTACGAGCCCGCCGCCGTCGAGCGTGCCGCGAAGGCGCGCGACGTCATGGTCGGTGGTCTCCGGCTGTCCGTAGGCGTCGTTCTGTGCCTCTGCGACCTGACGTAGCTGGAGGTCGCTGCTGGCCAGGCGGAGCCCGATGCCGTCAGGAACGGGTGGCGCTTTCACGACGGCCGGGTCGCAGCTCATCACCGGTAGCCGCCGCTCGGGGACGAAGCCGGCAGCAATCAGGCCGGGCTCTACCTTCGGGCAGAGCCCAGGCAGATACTCCAACCGTGGGGTGCGGGCGCGGTGGGTGAACACCGCAACGAGCTCCGCGACCTGGTCCGGGGTCGGCTCGGCGCCGTCGTCGGGGATGGCGTAGTTGCGGAACAGGCCGGCGTCGTGGTCGTCGAGGGACACCAGGAACGGGCCGACACGGACGGCGCGGGAGCCGATGAGTGCGCGCAGGTAGGCATGGAGAGCATGCTCGAGCACAGCAGGAGAACCTTTCGGGATGATGAGAGCAGGCGACAACCGCAAGAGAGCGGGACCGCTCAGACATCATCTGTCTCGCGAACGGGCTGCATGCCCGCACGGCTGTGTCCAGCGGCCCCTTCAGGGACACGCGGGCAATGGCCTCAGTCCTCCTGGACGCGAATCAAGGTCAGATGATTCTGTCCCTGCCCATCTGCTCCGTCAACGCCCTGCCGTCCCGCAGGTCGATCCCCAACCGGACACCGGCTTTGTCAGCGGGGGGAGTGGGAGCCCGCCCATTCCATCACGGGCCCGCGGTGCAGCGCGGCGTAGACACGGTCGCGGAGGTGGTTTGCTTCGGTGTCGGTGAGTGTTCGGTCGATGGGCCGCAGGACGAGTCGGAGCAGGATGTTGGTTTGTCCGTGGCGGGTTGCGAGGCGCTCCCGGACGTGGGTCGGCAGCTGCTCGTGGTGGGTGACAGCGTGGATTGACAGGCTCTCGAGGACGTCGGCGTCGGCGGCGAGTGCGGTGCGGGCGCGGTCTCCCAGTATTTCCTCGTCGTCGCTGCCGTCGGTGACGATCGAGAGGTCGCGACGTACCGGGGGCATCATCGACACGGTCTGCCAGGGGGTCAGATCGAGCATCTGCTGCGCGATGCGAGGTTCGCTCGCGCGTAGGAGGCGAATGTCGGGAATGTTTTTGCGGAGCATGAGGGCCCGGTCGAGTCCCATGCCTAGCGCGAGACCGCTGCAGTGTGTGGGGTCGAGCCCGGCGTCGGCGAGAACGTGTGGGGCAGCCAGGCCACACTCGGCGAGCTCGACCCATTCTCCGTCGTGGTCGACGTCGACTTGGAGCCCGTGTTGGGTGTAGGGGTGCTCGGCGGGCTGGGTTCGCCATGCCGTGCCGGGAAGGATCGCGTTGACCAGAGTGTCGATCATGTCGTGCAGGTCTGCCCGGGTCATCGGCTTACCCGTCACGATCCGCCAGAGATCGACCTGGTGGGGGGTGCCGACATGCAGGCGATCGATCACGTCTCGTCGGTAGACCAGCCCCGGCAGCACGATCAGTACGTCCTCGGGCGCGGTGGGGCGGGCGGCGAGGGAGCGTAAGACGGGTGGGATACCGGCCGAGGTGTGGCTGCGCAGCATGACCGTGTCGCTGGCATATCGGGTGTAGCGGGTGTCTCGGGTGATGGCGGCTGGGGCGTAGCCGAGGCGGTCGTAGTTATCTTCGACAGCGACCAGCCCTCGAGGCCGGTGAGTGTCTGCCGGGCATTGCCAGCGGCCGCACAGGGCCTCGATGGCGCCGTCGAGCAGCGTCTGTATGGCATGCGGACCGCTGTCGGGATCGGATAGGTCTCGCAGTTGCAGAGCCGAAGCGATCTCGCTCGGCGAGAGCAAGGTAGTCATGGGAGTTCCTCATGGTTGCGGTGACGAGGGGATTCACCCCCAACCGCTGCGGCGCGAGGACTCAGACGAGCACGAGTCGGACCCCGCGACCGCGACGCGGCCGGGGGCGAGGAAACCGCTGCTCGTGAGCCATGATCCCCATATGCTAACGCAGCCCGGGCACGAGGCGCTGTCGATTAACGAGCAGCGCCAGTCCGCACGGTTCCAGGGCCGCAGCCCAGGTGGCCTCACCAGCGGAACCGCTATCGGACGCGTCCGGCACGCAGGCAGGGTGCGAGCGCGAGATGATCAACTGGCGGGTGGCGGGTCCGGGTCAGCGCATGCCTCGACCGCCCCGCAGGGGTATGAGCTGCGGGACGGCTCTTCGGTGGGGGCTCAGGCTGGTGTGGCGCTCCTGCTGCGCTGGAGGGCACGGTAGACGGTGGGGCGGCTGACCCCGAACAGGTCGGCGAGCTCGGCTGTGCTGTGCTCGCCGGCGGCCCTCAAGCTGACTAGGTGAGCTTCCTGGCGCGGGTTGAGCTTGGGCTTCCTGCCGTGCAACCGGCCTTTGGCCTTCGCGACCCGCATTCCCTCCTTCGTTCGCAGCCGGATGAGATCGGCCTCGAACTCCGCGACCATCGCCAGGACGTTGAACAGCAACCTGCCCACCGCGTCGTTGGGGTCATACACCGACCCGCCCAAGCTGAGCCGGACATGCCGGGCGGTCAGCTCGTCCGCGATGGCCCGGGCATCTGGCAGCGACCGGGCCAGTCGGTCCAGCTTGGTCACCACCAGGGTGTCGCCTTCGCGGCACGCCGCGAGCGCTTCCCGCAGCCCCGGGCGCTCACGGTTGGTGCCGGTCAGGCCGTGGTCGACGTAGATGCGGTTGGCCGCGACGCCCAGCCCGGTCAGACCGTCTCGCTGAGCGGTGAGATCCTGCTGGTCAGTGGAACAGCGCGCGTAGCCGATGAGAAGCGCCGCCATGGCGCACCTCCTGAGATGGATCGGGCCGCCCGCTACGACGCGGCGGCTACCGACAGCGACCAAGGCCGCCATCCGCACCTCACCCCGGTAATCGTCCAGTCAAAAGCGGATCGTCCACCGAGCTGTGGGTGACGTGCCCCATGG
>QHBY01000170.1:0-549 GCA_003244245.1 Pseudonocardiales bacterium | reverse complement strand
CCCAGCCCTGGCTCCGTCCCAGCATCGAATCGGCAAGCCAACTATGAAGGATAGATCCCATGGCACACGTACAACGTTTCGACCACATCGGCATCACCGTCGCGGATCTCGACTTGGTGACGGCGTTCTTCGTCGGACTGGGTCTTGAGGTCGAGGGCACCGGATCCGTGGAGGGCGAGTTCGTGGAGACCGTCTGCGGCATCCCGGGCGCGCACTGTGAGATCGCGATGCTGCGACCGCCCGACGGAGGGTCCCGGCTGGAGCTTGCGAGCTTCGTGACGCCCGACCACGTGCCCGGATCGCCCACAGCCATGGCCAACGAGCTTGGCCTGCGCAACGTGTCCTTCGAGGTCGGCGACCTCGAGGCGGCCGTCGGTGCGGTGGCTGCCGACGGGTACGGGCTCGTCGGCGGCATCGGCGAGTACGAGAACAGCGTGCGGATGGCCTACGTGCGTGGGCCTGAGGGGATCATCGTGTCCCTGTTCGAGCAGATCGGCTGATGCGCATGGACGTTGCCGACCTGTCTCAATCGACCGCCTCTGACTGTCA
>QHBY01000169.1 GCA_003244245.1 Pseudonocardiales bacterium | reverse complement strand
TCCAAGTAGGCGCGCCGCGGACTCATCTATCATTTATCGGGGCTCGTGAATAACCCTCCATGCCGAGCATGTCGCACCCGGTGCAGCGCAACCATTGCGGGAACACGCGCGCCGGCACCCCGAGGTCGTTACCCTCGCTGGAAAAATTGCTCTTTTTCGGCTGCCACGGATGCGGGCGCAGCTGCACGTCGGGTGAACGCAGCATCATGCGCACGACGTCACGCAATCGTGGTGCCCGGATCTGGGGAATGCCGTCGCGCCGGTTCCAGATCCGGTCCCAGTCGTCGAGTCCGGCCGGCATGATCGTGAACTGGGGCAGATCCATGATCGCGCCGGGACCGTAGGTGTAGAGCAGGGACGAGGGGCGACCCGATCCGACCTTGGCGCGGTTGTGTTTGGTGCCCTTGTCAGCTTCCTTCTCCGCATCACCCAGCGGATCCACCGCGGTGGCGGCGTCGTAGACGAACCGCGCGTCGGTGGTCATGACGGCTCCTCGGGCAGTTTCCATTCCGGCGCGCCGGGCGGCGCTAGGTACACGAGGTTCTCCTTGATGGGGCTGACCAACAGGTTGATCTCCGGTTGCACCTCGCGCATCGAGTTGGCCACGACGAACGGCGCGCTGTCCCTGCTGCCGGCCAGCGCCCGGGCGTACTCCGGGCTGATCATGAGCGGACCGTGCCGCGCGTCATCGGTGACCCGCTCGTACACCAGCGACTTGCGCAGGTCCTCCAGGTGCTTTCGCCGATTGGACCACTGGTCCAGCCGGTTGTGCAGGCGTTGCCGCGCCCGATCCGCGCAGTCCTCGTCGGACGCGCGCTTCACCCGGTTGGTCAGTGCGTCGATCAGATCGACCGCGAAGTCGCGTTCCGCCTCGATCCGACCGGCGCTGTGCTCGGGCGAGAGCCCCTGCGCCTGGACGGCTTGCAGGACCCGCACGGCACTGACGAGCACTCCGTCGAGGCCCCGTTCCATCGATGTCACCGAGAACGGGGTGACCGACAGCGCCTCGACCTGGGCGTAGAACGTCTCGTGGTAGTGCCGGAACTGCTCGAAGTGCGCGAGATCGCGCGGCCGTGCCCAGTTGCCGAGCGAGACGACCAGGCCTGGACGCTTCGGGTCACGGCCGACCCGGGAGGACGCCTGGATGTACTCGGCGGTGTTCTTCGGCTGGCCGACGACGAGCATCAGTCCGAGCCGGGTGACGTCGACGCCGACCTGGAGCATCGACGTGGCGAGGATCGCGTCGTAGGGGTTCATCTCCCGTGTGGGCACTGGTTTCTTGGCCTCCCGCAGCGCGCGCAGTTCCCGCTTGCCCGCGGTGGAGTCGAAGTTCGGGTCGAAGGCCACCGCCATCTGGTCCAGCGTCGCGGTGATGTCGGCGCTCGCGACCCGCGAGGTGAGTTCAGCGACGTGCAGTGCGCCGAAGTTCGTGCCGGTCCGGCTCGGCAGCAGCGACCACGGTCGGCGTTTGGCCAGCGCGGTCTGGACGTCGTCGCCCAGGTACCGGGCCATACCGGCCAGCTCGCGGGTCGCGCTGAAGTAGCCGACCAGCGCCAGGTAGGGGTCGGCGGCCGCACCGAAGCGGTCGAGCAACAGTTGTCCGGCGGCCATCAGGATTTCGGCGACTCGGATCTCCGCCGTGGTGAGCCGGACCCCGGTGGTGCTCAGGCCGATGTAGCGCCGGCCGGGGAACTCCTCGCAGACGGGTTCTTCCTTGGAGAAGAAGGTCTTCCCCGCGTCGAGCACCTGCGGGGGGAAGATCGTGACATCGCGTCCGTAGAGCGCTCGTACCTGGTCGGGTGCGTTGCGCGCGGTCGCGGTGGAGGCGACCAGCAGCGGCCGGACGGGATCGCCTCCGGCGGTGCGCCACGCGGTCATCACGTCGATGGCGACTTCGAACATGCCGACCGTCGTGCCCAGCGCACCGGTGATGAGGTGCAGCTCGTCCTGGATGATCAGATCCGGCGGGCGCAGCCGGGAGACGGGGCGGACGGCCGCCGCGGGCAGGCCGTTCTTCGCGGGGTGCTTGCTGCCGTCCTTGATCTCGCAGTGCCGGTAGTCGGGGTGCACGAAGCCGTGGCGTGCACAGCGTTTGGACACGTAACCGAACAGGGAGGCCGCTTCGCCCTCACGAGCGAGACGGGCGAACTTGTCCACGGTGGCGATGAGGAACTCCGGCGTGAGCCGGTAGATCTCCTCGTCGACGGTCAGCACGGGCAGCCCCTCCGCAGCCACTCCGCCTTCGGCGAACGGGCACCTGGCCAGGTCGTCCCCGCAGTAGACGTAGACCCGGCGTTTCGCGTCATCCGTCCGGACGTCCCGGGGGCCGATCTTGCTGCCGCACCACGGGCAACGCTGGATCTGCAACACGGTGAGCCGGTATCCGCCGCCCGCGTTGGCCTTCGTCAGTTGGGCCGCGGCCTCGTCGTAGCGCTTCGGGCTCACGTCGGTCCCGACCCACAGCCCGATCCGGAACGGCTCGCTGCCCCAGGTGGCTGGGTCGTTGATCCGCGCCGGCTCCGCCGCGCAGACCAACGCGGTCGCGCGCTGGAACTGCTGCGCGGTGAGCAGCCGCAGCGTGTACCGCATCAGCACGGCGACCCCGGTGGTGCCGTCCAGCGGACCGTCCGGTGTCGTCACGATGCCCTGTCGCCGCCGGATGGCGAAGGTGTACGCGGCGAGGCCAAGGTAGGCCTCGGTCTTGCCGCCACCGGTGGGGAAGAACAGCAGCTGTGCCTTGGCGAGATCACCGGAACGTTTCCCGGCGGCCGGATCGGTCAGCAGGGGGAGTTGCATGAGGACGAAGGCGAGCTGGAACGTGAACCACGAATGCGCCTTCGGGCCTTCGGCGAGCACCGCAGCGCGGGCCGCATCGATGCCCATCTTCGGATTCGCCGCGCGCAGCTGGGCGACTTGCGACTGGATGCGCTGGTCGGCCATCACCTGGTTCATGAACCGGAAACAGCGCAACGCCTCGTCGTTGCCGAGCAGATGCTCCAGGCCGTCGGCGAGCTGACGGGCCACCTTGCGCGCTTCGCTGACCGCGTCCTGGCCTTCGCCCCGCAGATGCTCCGGCAACGCGTCGGCTTGCTGCCGCTGCCCGTCGAGCCAGGACTTGTAACCAGCGACGATGGGTGCCAACCCAGCGCGGAGCGCGTCCGGGCTCGCCGTTCCCAGTGCCGTCATGTCGAGCAGTGCCGCACCGATCTCCTCGGCCGTCGTCTGCGGCGTCTGGCAGGTCGGCAGCCACGTCGTGTAGACCTCGCTGGCCCGGCGCGCGTCCTTGACGACCGTCCAGTCTACCGAGCAGGTGCGCCCGATCGCGAACTCCAACCGGTCGCGGTACTGGAGCTTCAACCGCCGCAGCTCGTCGTCGCGCTCCGGCCGGGTGTCCTCCAGCGCGTCGGCGACCGGCAGGAACACTGCCGCGCCGTCGGCGCTAACGGACAGTTTGGTCTGGTAGAGCCACGCGCTCACCGGAATCCTGCGGGGCGTCTCCCGATCGTTGCACAGCGCCACCTCGATCAGCCGACACCCGCGTCCGGTCTCGTCATGGCGGTCGACGCGCAGGACCACTGTGTCCTTAAGGTGGAACGTCGTGGTGGCGGCCGGGTCGAGGTCGGCGACGGTGATCGTCGTGGTGATCTCGATGGGGATGCGCTTGTACCGGCGGAAGATCTGTTTCTCGTCCTTCTCCCGCACCGGCTCGTACTGCCCCCATGACGCAGTCACGGTGAACGCGTCCAGGTCGTCGGGGATCTGGCAGCGCAGCCCCATCGACGCGGGGATCATCAGCCCACGCTTGGGCGGCTCGTCCTCGGCGTTGTCCTCGTCCGGGCCCGCGCCGCTCTCGTCCACGGCCGTGACCGGCACGCCCCGGCACTCCTGCGCGTCGAGCGCGTCACCGACGTCGGTCGCAGCCTCCTCGGAGTCCGCTTCCGTCGGGTCATCGTGACCGGCGGTCAGCCGCACCGGCGCGATCCGGCCGATCAGGTAGGCGGTGTCGGGTACCCCGTCCAAAACCTCCTCGGGGCCGTTCGCCGGGCCGAGCAGCTCGCGTTCGAGGATGTCGACGAGGTTCTCCCGCGCCGTCCACGACCGGCCGTCCGGCTCATGCGCCAGCCGGTACTCCGGCCGCTTGTCCTGGGGATGGCTCACGTGCTTTCCAGTCTCTCCCCGTTTAGACCCCACAATGCGGGTTCGGCGACGAGTACCTGGCCGAGGGTGCGGACCCGAGGGTGCGGACCATAGTAGGCCGTGCAGGTGGCATCCAGCTTCGTTGCGTGGGCGTGGCTCAGCCGAACAGGGCGATCTGCTCGGGCCGGGGCCG
>QHBY01000168.1:6205-27969 GCA_003244245.1 Pseudonocardiales bacterium | reverse complement strand
ATCGCACCATGTCAGGAGTTCTGAGCCCACCCAAGCTCGCCCGATTGTCAGCGGTGCGGTGTCGCGGCGCCGCCTGCTGGGCGGTGTTGCCGGGCTCGGGATCCTCGGCGCCTCCGGCGCCGGGCTCACGAGCTGCGCGCACCCCACCGACACCGCTGGTACCGCCCAGCAGACCGTGGCGTTCTACGGCAGTCACCAGACCGGGATCACCACCGACGTGCAGGACCGGCTGGCTTTCGCTGCTTTCGATGTCACGGCCACCCGCCGCGAGGACCTCGTGGACATGCTCAAGACGTGGACCGCAGCGGCGGAGGCGATGAGCCGGGGCGTCATGGTTCCCGGCGACTCGCACGCTGCCGCGGTGCCCCCGTCGGACACCGGGGAGACGGTCGGGCTGTCACCTGTCCGGCTAACGGTCACCGTCGGGTTCGGTCCGGCCCTGTTCGATGGACGTTTCGGGCTGGCGCCCCGCCGCCCGGCGGCGTTCGCCGCGCTTCCGGCGCTGCCCGGTGAGACCCTCGACCCGGCGTGCTGCGGAGGCGACATCGCCATCCAGGCCTGCGCTGACGACCCCCAGGTCGCATTTCACGCGGTGCGCAACCTCGCCCGGCTCGGACGCGGCGTTGTGGTCACCCGGTGGACGCAGCTCGGCTTCGGCCGTACCTCCTCCACCGGCACGAGGCAGCAGACGCCCCGCAACCTGATGGGATTCAAGGACGGCACCCGCAACATCCGCAGCGACGACTCGGCGGCCCTGGCCAAGTGGGTGTGGGTCGACGCCGAGGCGGGGCAGGCGTGGATGCGCGGTGGGAGCTACCTGGTGGCGCGCCGAATCCGGATGTTCGTCGAGACCTGGGACCGGGACGTGCTCAGCGATCAGGAGGCGGTGTTCGGCCGCGCGAAGTACACGGGCGCGCCGCTCACCGGCAGAGCGGAATTCGACTCCCCTGACTTCGCGGCCCGAGCCGCCGACGGTGAGCTGGCTATCCCGGACAACGCCCACATCCGGCTAGCAGCGTTCGAGGCCAACGATGGCGTGCGGATCCTGCGCCGCGGGTACTCCTTCACCGATGGCATCGACGCGCGGACCGGCACGCTGGACGCTGGCCTGTTCTTCATCAGCTTCCAGAAGGACCCTGCACAGTTCGTCACCCTGCAACGCAAACTCGGGAAAAACGATGCGCTCAACGAGTACATCCGCCATGTCGGCTCCGCGCTGTTCGCCTGCCCGCAGGGCGTCGCGGATGCGTCCGGGTACTGGGGACGTGGGCTGTTCGAGGGCTGACCGGACACCTGCACCCAGGCCACTCTCAGGTTGCAGCGGTTTACTCGAAGGAGATGAACTGTCCCGAGGTCCCGGAGAGGAGGGGCCGTGAGCGAGGTCGACCGGCCGAGCGGCTACTGGCCCCCGCAAGTTCCCACGCCTCCGAAAAGGCATCCGCTGCGCCTGTTGGTTGTGCTGCTCGTCGCGGCCGTGCTATCCACGGTGGCGCTCGGCGTAGGGCGCGCCGCCTGGCGGGCCGCGTCCACCTCGCCACTGGTGTCCTCGCTGCGGGATCCGTCAGCAGTCTCGGCACCCTGGGCGCCGTCGAGGGTCCCGCCGGCAGCAGGCTCGTCCGGTGCGTCAAGCGGGTCGACGGACCTCTCGGCGCTAGTGGCCAAGGTTGCGCCGGGTCTGGTGGACATCAACACTCGGATGGGCTACCAGAACGGTGAAGGCGCCGGTACCGGAATCGTGCTCAGCCCGTCCGGCGAGGTGCTGACCAACAACCACGTGATCAGTGGTGCCACCAGCATCACGGCCACAGACATCGGTAACGGCCAGACCTACCCGGTGACGGTTGTGGGTTATGACCGCGTTCATGACGTCGCCGTGCTCCAGATGCAGGGTGCCTCTGGTTTGCAGACCGCCTCGATCGGGGACTCCGGCGCGGTCGCAGTCGGGGACGAGATCGCGGCGATCGGCAACGCCGGTGGCGTTGGCGGCACACCGAGCATCGCGGCGGGCACAGTGTCCGCCCTCGATCAGGCGATCACCGTCAGCGACGACACAACCGGGAGCAGTGAGCAGTTCGTCGGGCTCATTCAGGTCGCAGCTGAGGTGGCCCCCGGCGACTCAGGGGGCCCGTTGGTGAACACTGCCGGACAGGTCATCGGTGTCGACACCGCCGGTTCCGATGGGTCGCGGTTCCAATCCGGGAGCGAGGGAATGGCGATCCCGATCAACGACGCGATCGCGATCAGCAAGCAGATCGATACCGGTACCGGCTCCGCGAACGTCCATATCGGACCAACCGGCATCCTCGGCATCATGGTCCACGAGCCGGCTATCCAGACAGGGCACGGCCGGTTGAGGAGCCGGTATGGCTCCAAGGTTCCTGGCATCGCTGTCGCGGGGGTTAACCCTGGTTCGCCGGGCGAACAAGCCGGGCTGGCAGCGGGGGATGTCATTGTGTCATTGGACGGTGCGGCGGTCGATTCCCCCACGACGCTCACCAGCCTGCTGACGGGTCATCATCCCGGAGATCTGGTGCGCGTGGCGTGGGCGGACCAGTCGGGTCAACAGCAGAATGCCGCGCTGCGGCTGGCGGCCGGCCCGCCGAGCTGACGGGTCCGCGGTGGCATCCAGATTTCAATCACCGGAAGTGCGTCCGCCGTTAATGTCGATTAACCCTATCGACAGATTCTGGCCATCGGACCGGCATAGCGTCGCGGCTATTCGTATTGCTGTTGCGCCGGACCTGGCTGGGGGCACGCTTGATGAGCAGTTCTGGGGCGAAACGTCGGTGGCGGATCATGGTAGGAGTTGTGCTGGCCGCCACTCTCGCGCTGGGGGGAACCGCGCTGGCCGGGGGACTTCAACACACTGCGCCGGGACATGACGGCACCGCAGTGACCTCGATCGGCTACCGGGTCACTCCGGCAGGGAAGCAGACCAACCTCGGTGATCTCCCATTGGTTGCGGTGAGTTCGCCGGATGGCCGCTGGTTGGTGGTCAGCAACCCGGCGCCCAAGGCGCTGTTCGTCGGCCTGGCCTTCGCCCGGGACGGCAAGACGCTCTATGCCAGTGGTGGCGGCAACAACCTCATCCGTCGGTACACGGTCACTGGCGGCACGCTCGCCGAAGGCACGCCGATCCCGCTGCCGACCACCGACCCGACTGGGGCGAAGATCAACCCGCTGCCCGCTGGCATCGCGCTGACCCCCGACGGGCACCGACTGCTCGTCGCCGATCAGCAGGCTGACGCCCTGTCCGCCGTCGACCTGGTGACTGGCGCGGTGCACACCACCGCTGCCGGGCACCGTCCCTACGCGGTGGTGGCGTCGGCCGACGGGCACAGTGCCTACGTCACCGACCAGGGCACCAACACCGTCTCGGTGCTTGATCTCACCGGCCCCGAGCCAGCGCCGCAAAAGACCATCACTGTGGGCACGCATCCCAATAAGGTGGTGGCCTCGGCCGACGGGCGCACCCTGTATGTGGCCAACGGCGACTCCGATGAGATCAGCGTGATCGACACCGCCACGGCGGCGGTAACCCGGACGATCAGCCTCGCCCCGTACCAGGGTGCGCAGGACGGCAGCAATCCCGACGCGCTGGCGTTGTCTCGGGACGGGCGCACGCTTTATGTCGCCAACGCAGGCAACAACGATGTCAGCGCCCAGGGCTGGAACTGGAGTGTCGCGGCCAACTCCAACCCCTACGCCGAGCAGGTGTGGCCATCCAACTACTCCGATCGGGGCGCTCCCTACCCCACGGAGAGCGGCGACCCGGCGATCGCGCCGAACCGCGACCCGGCCCAAGCCTACATCTGGGATCGCCTGGCCGCAGCCAAGATCTCCTTCCGGAACTACGGCTTCTACGTCGACCCCCAGCCCGACGGAAGCTCCAAGGCCACCGATCCGCTGCTCAATGCCAACACCGACCCCGCCTTCCGTGGCTTCGACCTGGCCTGCCCCGACAGCCCCAACAGCTTCACCCCGCGCAAGGCGAACTGCGGCTCGCCCCGATTCACCGAGTGGAAGAAGGAGTTCGACGGCTACGCCAAGGGCGATAACCTCCCCACCGTCGAACTGCTCCGGCTACCCAACGACCACAACGCAGGCACCAAAGCGCGGCGCCCCCACCCCTCGGGTTTACATCGCCGACAACGACTGGGTACTCGGCCAGGTCGTCGATGCCGTATCGCACTCGAAGTACTGGGCCGACACCGCCATCTTCGTCACCGAGGACGATGCGCAGGACGGGCCCGACCACGTTGACGCGCACCGCACAGTGGCGGAGGTGATCAGCCCTTACACCAGGACCGGGCGGGTCGACTCCACCTTCTACAGCACCGCCTCGATGCTGCGGACCATGGAGCTCATCGTGGGGCTGCGGCCGCTGACCCAGTTCGACGCCTACGCCACCCCGATGCTCGCTGTCTTCACCAACAAACCCGACCTGATGCCCTATATCGCGGCGAAGCCCACCCAGGATCTGCACGAGGTCAACCCGGTCAACGCCCCGTTCTCGGCTCAATCCGAGGTCCAGGACCTGACCAGGGAAGACCAGATCAACATGGCACAGTTCAACCAGGCGATCTGGGCCAGCGTGAAGGGCGCCAACACCCCCATGCCCGCTCCTCAACACACCGTGTTCCCCGCCTCAGCCGAGGAGCAAGCCGCCGACGGTCGCTGATAGTCAGCTTTGCGTCCGGGCGCCGGAGGCGGGGTCGAGGATGAAGTTGCCTGCGTGGCTGTGCGGGAAGTCGAACATGCCGGTGAGCGGTCCGGCGAGGGCGTCGAAGGAGCCGCCGCCGATGCGTTGACCGCACAGCCAGTTGTCTTCCACGAAGCGCAGGATCGAGGTCTGGTCGGTGACTGTGTGGTCGACGAAGTTCTGCTTCGCGAATGGTGAGATCACCAGCAGCGGCAGCCGCGGCCCGTAACCGCAGCGGTCCTGGAAACCAGCGAGCGGCGGCGCGGCCGACCCACAGATTCCCGGTGCGGTCAGCGCGTCGAGCGGGGACTGGCTGGAATTGACGTTCGGGCTGGGCTGGTGGTCGTACCAACCGTCGGAGTCGTCGTAGGCGATGACGACGGCCGTGGAGCCCCAGTCCTTCGACCCCTGCAGCGCGTTGATGACGTCGACGAGGAAACGTTGCTCATCGAGCGGGTCGGAGTAGCCGGCGTGGCCATCCTGATACTTGGCCGCCTTGAGAAATGACACCGCAGGCAGGTGGCCGCCCTGCAGCGCGGTGCTGAAGTCGGTCAGGTCGTACTGGTGGTTGGCCGCGTCGGTGTGCCCGATGGCGGCTGGGGAGGACGGCGGCAGGTGGTGCGGGTTGGCCGTCGAAGCGTAGTACTGGAAGGGCTGGTGGTGGGCGCTGTAGTCACCGACCGATGCACCACCGACGTTGGCGTGGGAGCTTTTGCAGGCCGCATTCGTCCCGCTGGCAGGGTTCGCCGATGTGGTAGGCCGGAAGCCGCCCTGGAAGAAACCCCACGTCACGCGCTTGGTGTTGAGCAGGTCGCCGACGTTGGGACCGCTCATCGCTACCGTGGTGCCGGTCGAGCAATCGTCGAAGGTCGGGTCCAGGTCGCCGATGAGGGTGCCCCCGGCCACCTCCTTGTTGGCCGAGGTGGGCGTCGCGCCGTGGGTTTGCCCAGAGACCAGGTTGAGGGCGCCGGGCGTGGACGGGCCGAAAACCGTGTCGTAGCTGTTGTCGCTCATGGCGAAGTGCTGGGCGTAGTTCCACAACGCGGTGACGGTGTTGCCGTCGTAGTAGTCCATCACCAGGCCCGGCTTGCTGATGGCGGGCGGCGAGCAGGAGGCGGTCTGGGTGTTCTCGACGAACTTGTCCATCTTGCCGCCGTCGAACGCCTTCTGCTCCGGGGTGTAGTCGTGGTCCTGGTCGCAGGTCAGCGCCTCGGATCGGTCCAGCCGGGCGGGATTGGCGGCGTTGGGGTTGTGGGTCAGCAGCGCCGGGGTGAGGCCGTTCACCGGGGGAGTGTGCGGCGCGGCCTGGAAGGTGGGCTCGCCGGTGGGGTTGACGGCGTTCGGGTAGGTGGCGAAGTAGTGGTCGAAGGACACGTTCTCCTGGAAGATCACGACGAGGTGCTCGATCGGCGTGGCAGTGTGCTGCTTGTCGCGGTTGTTGGCTCCCGCTGCGGCGGGGAAAGCCGAGACCACGGTGGCGGCGATGGCCGCCGCTACGGCGATGACGGCGAGCCGGGTCTTGCGTCTGGTCACATCGCGCCCTCTCGATGGTTGACCACGCGATCGTGGTCCCCCGAATGAGACGGGTCGGATATGACTGTTCACATAACGGCACCCGAACGGACGGCGAACGAAGGAAGTGCACTCACCGGTTGCTTCACTGCAGCACACTGGGGTCTGCAGTACCGTAAGGGCCGGAGGTGACCTGGGTGTCCTCCCCACCGACCCTGCTCATGTCTCGCTTCGGGGACGGCCTGGCGGCCGGCCCCGACCTCGAGGCGGCGGCGGAATTTGCCGTCACGCAGGCGCTGGCCCCGCTGCACGGGCAGCGCCCTGACTTGCTGTGCGTGTTCGTCTGCGGTGACGATCCGGCGATGGTCGAGCTGGCGGGCACCCGCGCCATGGCGGTGGCTGGGGCCCGCACGACCTTGGGTAGTAGTGCTGGGGGAGTGATCGGTGCCGGTCGGGGAGTAGAGGGCGTACCCGCGGTGAGCGCATTTGCGGCATGCCTGCCCGGGGTCAGATGCACTCCGCTGCACCTGGAGTTGGTGCGCACCCTCGACGGCGCCGCTGTTACCGGAATGCCAGACCGGCGCGAAGACGACGCCGTCGCGGTGCTCCTCGCGGACCCCTTCACCTTTCCCGTCGCGGACTTCGTGCAGCGCTCCCACGACGACCTCACTGGTCTGCCGCTGATCGGCGGCGTCGCCAGCGGTCCCCGTGGTGGGGAATCGGCGCGCCTGTTCCTCGACGGGCGCAGCGTGCCGGCCGGTGCGGTAGGAGTGGTACTCGGCGGTCCCCTCGCGGCCCGGATGGTCGTCAGCCAGGGCTGTCGCCCCTTCGGACCCCCGATGATCGTCACCAAGGCCGAGGGCAACGTGCTGCTGGAGCTGGCCGGCATGCCGGCCCTGGCCAAGCTCGAGCAGATCGTCGGCGGACTCCCAGCCGACGATCGGCCGGCCGCCGTGCGCGGCTTGCAGATCGGGCTCGCGATGGATGAGTACGCCGAGCAGCACGAGCGAGGCGATTTCCTCATCCGCGGAGTCGTAGGTGCCGACCCGCGGCGGGGAGCGATTGCCATCGGAGAGGTCGTGGACGTGGGTCGGACCGTCCGCTTCCAGGTGCGTGACGCGTCCGCCGCCGACGAGGACCTCAAAGAGCTGTTCACCCGGTTCCGTGCGGAGGGCGGTCCGGTGGGCGGCGCGCTGCTGTTCTCCTGCAATGGCCGCGGCGCGGCCATGTTCCCCAGCGCCGATCACGACGTGCTGGCGGTGCGCGCGGGCCTTGATACCACCGGTGTGGCCGGGTTCTTCGCGGCCGGGGAGATCGGTCCCGTCGCGGGCCGTAACTACCTGCACGGGTTCACCGCGTCAATCCTGGTGTTCGGTGCCGGCGGCACATGACCGGCGGCAGCTTGCCAACTGGCCAGACCCGGCGCGGTACTCGGCGCGGGCGATAACGCTGATGTCGGCTTGGTCGGTGAACAGACCATCGAGGCCGGCTTGAAGGTAAGCGACCTGTTCGTCGATCGCCCGCCCGTAGTCGGTCGGCGTGGCTGACGTCTGGTAGTCGACCGGCAAGAAGCTGTTCTCGGCACGGAATGTGTAGGGATGCACGACCAGGCCCGCGCCATGCGCATCGGTCACCAGCGCGGTGGGGCAGCCCAGCATGCCGTCGGCGTTGCGGGGAATGACCTGCAGCTTGTCCGGCCCGATCCCCTGGGCATAGCGCGCGACGCCCCGCAGGCCGGCTGGGGTGGATAAGTCGGCGTAGGTCGCACCCGAGCCGGCTGCCACTGTGTCGAACGGAGCGCCGGAGGTAGCCAGCAGCTGGACCGACTTCGTCCGCAGGCCGGCCTCGCGCAGCTGCTTGAGGTTGGTCACTTCGAAGGACTGCACGAACACTGGGGCATCCGGCTGGTTGAGGCGATTGCGCCGCAGGATCTCCAACAGCCGAGGTTCCAACGCCAGGCCGGCGTTGCGAAAGTATGTGGGGTGCTTGGTCTCCGGGTAGACTCCCAGCCGCCGGTGCAGCTCCTCGGACAGTTGCGCCCGGAGGTCCAGCAACTCCTGGAACGTGGGAATCTCGTACCGTCCGTTGAACAGGGTGTCGCGCTGGCGGACCTGCGGCAACCGCTCCACCGCGCGCAGCGTCTTGAGCTCGGCGAGGGTGAAATCCTCGGTGAACCAGCCCGTGATGGCAACTCCATCGAGCGCCTTGGTTGTCTTGCGCAAGGCGAACTCGGGGTGGCTGGCGACGTCGGTCGTGCCGCCGATCTCGGGCTCGTGCCGGCAGACCAGCACACCGTCCCTGGTCACCACCAGGTCGGGCTCCAAGAAGTCCGCGCCCAGCCGCGCGGCGAGCTCGTAGGACGCCAAGGTGTGTTCCGGCCGGTAGCCAGCAGCGCCACGATGGCCGATGACGATCAGAGCCCGTCGGTTCTGGTCCTCGTGCGGTCGGGGCGGGTCAGCCAGCGCTATCGCGCCACCGACGCCGCCGACAGCAAGGGAAGTGCGCCGGGTGAGCATCGCGTCCCCTCGTCAACCGGTGCGGTCACCTACTGTCATCGCATCAGCACGAGATGAAGTTGAGGCTGCCGGATCTCTTACGCTGGGTGTCGGGTACGCGAACTATCGACGTCAGCTGGTGATGTCCTTGGTGGCGAACCGCCACCACGCCGCCAGCCCGAACACCGTGGCGTAGGCCAGACCGGAGAACGCTCCGCTGGCCAGGTGCGTCCAGTCGATCGGGGAGGCCAGCAGATCAGCCCACGCCGCGTTGAACCGGGTGGGCAGGTAATCCCGCAGGTCGCCGAGCGCGTTGATGGTCTCCAGGATCTGGGACAGGATCGATACCATCACCGCACCGCCGACGGCCCCGAGCGGCGCGTCGGTGCTCACTGAGAGCAGCAGCGCCAGCCCAGCGACCCAGGCCAGCTGCAGCACCAGGTAGGCGGGAACCAGTGCCAGCCGGCTCGCGGCGGGCAGGTAGGCCAGCGACTGGCCGGTGGGGGAGATCAAGTCGCCTGCTCCGTATGCGACCACCCCGACCGCGATCGCCACCGCCGGCAATAGCACCAGGGCAAACACCGACAGCAGTGCGGCCACCACCGCCTTCTGCCGCAGCAGGCGCCCCCGGGGCACCGGGGCGGCCAGCAGGTAGCGCAGGCTCGACCAGGACGCTTCGCTGGCCACCGTGTCGCCGAAGAACAGCGCCACCACCACGACCAGCAGGAAGCTCACCGTCGAGAACAGGGTAAATATCACGAAGTTGAGCCCGCTGGCGGTGGCGAGGTCGGCCAGCGTGGCGCCCCCGCGATTGCGGTCGTCGCGCCCGACCCGGAAGGCGAGCCAGAGCAGCAACGGCAGCACCGCGAGGAAGCCCAAAGTGAGCACGGTGCGCCTGCGCCGCAGCTGGCGCACCAGCTCCACCCGCAGCGGCAAGGTTGCGGTGGCCCGGTAGCCGGGCGCCGCTCCGTGCGTGGTCATTCGATCGCTCCCTGTCCCACCAGCTGCAGGAACGCCTCCTCCAGTTGGTGGCGGGCGTCCACTCCGTCGACCCCGACGCCGGCCGCGGCGACGATCTCAGCGACGGTGCCGGCGGCTACCAGCCGACCCCGGTGCATCACCACGACGTGGCTACAGGTCTGCTCCACCTCGGCGAGCAGGTGGCTGGAGACGAGCACCGTGGCCCCACGAGCGGCGTAGTCGCGCAGCACTTCGCGCATGGCGTGGATCTGCGGCGGATCCAGGCCGTTGGTCGGCTCGTCAAGCACCAGCAGGTCTGGTTTCCCGAGCATGGCCTGGGCGATCGCCAGGCGTTGTCGCATCCCCTGGCTGTAGGTAGCCACCCGTCGATGCACCGCGTGGCCCAACCCGGCGATCTCCAGTGCCTCCTCGATGCCGGCATCCGCAGCGGGCCGGCCGGTGGCCGCCCAGTACAACCGGAGGTTGGCCGCCCCGGTCAGATGCGGCAGGAATCCGGGGCCCTCGACGAACGACCCGATCCGGGACAGTACCGGGGAACCGGCGCTTACCCGGTGCCCGAACGCCCGTAGCTCCCCGCCGGTCGGCCTGACGAGCCCCATCAGCATCCGCAGCACGGTCGTCTTGCCCGCCCCATTGGGCCCCAGCAGACCCAGCACCTGCCCGTGCTCGACGCGGAAGGACAGGTCATCGACGGCGGTGAGGCCGCCCGGGTAGCGCTTGGTCAGCCCCGACACCACCAGCGGCACGTCGGTCAGCGCTGGATCGGCGTCCTCGGCGTGGCGCCGGCGCAGCGCGGCGAACCCACCGAGCGCCACGACCAGCGCGGTCAGGGCTCCCAACCCGGCGAGCTGGACAACGGGAAGCGGTGACGCCGCCTGCTCGCCGGGCACCACCGGAGCAGCCAGGCGACCATCCGGGGCCAGCGACACCGTGTACCCGCCAGGCTGCGGGGGCAGTGCGTAGCCGCGGTCTGTCGTGGTCACTGCGACCTCGAGCCGGTGTCCGGCCTGGATCGGACGCACCACCCCGGCCAGCGTCACGGTGAACTCGGTCGGGGCACCGTCGGCGGCCAGCGGGCCGATCCGCACCGGGGCCACCGCGCCCCCGGGTAGTGTGCGGCGCCCGTCCGGTCCCACGTCATAGAGCTTGACGAACAGCACCGCGCCTTCCGTTGGCGGTGGTGTGATGCCGTTGGGTGCGGCCGCCACCTGCAACCGGATCTGCGAAGCTCCAGCGACCTCCAGCGGGTCCGGCAGCGGATCGGTGCTGAATGTCGCGGTCTGCCCGGGCAGGTCCATCGCCACCCCGTCGAGGCTTGTGGCGCCTGTGGGCAGTGCAGCGCTGAGGCCCGGCAGGCTGCTCAGCGCGGCCGGGCTGCCACCGGGCGGGCGGACCACCGGCTGCGGCCCGCCGTGCAGTGCCAGCTCGCGTCGCTGCACCGGGACGCCGTCGAGGCCCGGATAGGCTGGGACGTGAACCGTGCGGTGTGCGACCCCGCCTCGGGTGCCGAAGATTCCCGGCACCTGGTAGTCGAACCCGGTCCCAGGGTCCTCTCCGATCCGCCGTAGGTGGTAGTCGAGCCACGTGCCGACCTGTTCTTGCAGGGCCGCGTCGGGCTCCCCGCCGTCGTGACCACCCGCGTACCAGATCACCTTCAACGGGGTACCCGCCGAGGCGAGCTGACGGGCGGTGGCGTCGGCCTGGTCCAGCCCGAACAGCGTGTCGTGCTCGCCCTGAATGAGCAGGGTCGGCGCGGTGATGTTGCCGGCCACCATGGCGGGCGACGAGCCGCGTAGCAGATCCATGATCTCCGGAGTGGGGCCACCGGTGGTAGCCGCCTGGACATAAGCCGCGCACACCTGCGGGCGAAACCGCCCGCACAATCCCCCCGGCCCGGCGGGCCCGGCGCCGAAGAAGTATCCCGCCCAATCCCGCTTGAACACTCCGTCCGGGGCGAAGGAGCCGGCCGCTGGGGTGGCCGCGGGGATGGGGGCTGGGCTCGCGGCGTTCGGGAACAGCGCCTGCGAAAGGTCGTTCCAGGTGATCTCCGGGACGAGCGCATCCACCCGCCGGTCGGTTCCCGCCAGCAGCAGGGCCAGCGCGCCGCCGTAAGAGGCACCGGTGACACCGACCCGCGGATCGCCGGGCCCGTCACGTACCACCTCCGGTCGCTTGGCCAACCAGTCCACCAGCGCCCGGGCGTCGGCCACCTCGTAATCGGGAGAGTCGAGCCCGATCTGTCCGGTGCTCGCGCCGAATCCCCGGGCGCTCCAGGCGAGCACGACGAACCCTCTGCGGGCCAGCGCGGTCGCCTCGGTACTGACTGACTTCTTGCTGCCACCGAAGCCGTGAGCCACCAGCACGGCCGGTGCGGGGGTTACCGCCGGCCGGTACATCGTGGCGTCCAGGTGCACCTGACGGGCGCTACCCGGTCCCTCTGGTACGTCGATCGTGACGTTTTCGGTGGTGACCGGTTGCGGATCGGGGACCGCCGCTCTGATCGCCAGCATCACCCCGACGGCCGCGATCACAATGGTGACGACCAACACGACGAGCATTCGCCGGCGGACCGTTCGGGGCACTCCGCCGACGTTACAGACCGGTTCCGGTGCTGCAGCCGCCTCGGCGGATTCTCAGCACCCCACCGGTGACCAACCTCATCACGACACCTGGCTACCCGGGGTGGTGCCAGCGCAGGCGATACGGGAGACTGGTCCGTATGTGGAGGGGAGTATTCCTTCGCGGCGGCATCGTCAACACGGTTTCCCGCAACGCTGCGGGCGCCCGGTGCCGTCGACCGGTTCGCCGGTGGAAGAGACCTCCGGGTGTCCGACGCATGACGTCTGCCCGGAGGTTCGCTCATGGATGTGCCCGCGTGGGTATGGCTCGTCACAGTGGGCGCTCTAGGTGTCCTGTTCGCCCTCGACCTGGTCATCGTCGACCGTAAGCCGCATGAGGTAGGCATGGGCGAGGCGGCCCGGTGGGTGGTGTTCTACCTCGCCTGTGCGGCAGCTTTCGGCCTGGGTCTCTGGCTGTTCGCCGGCAGCACCTTCGCCGTCGAGTACTTCGCTGGCTACCTCACCGAGTACTCGCTGTCGGTCGACAACCTGTTTATCTTCGTGATCATTATGAGCGCCTTCAGGGTGCCGGCCATTCAGCAACACCGGGTACTGCTGATCGGCATCGTGCTCGCGTTGGCCATGCGGGGCCTATTCATCGCGGCTGGTGCGGCAGCGATCTCACACTTCAGCTGGGTGTTCTACCTCTTCGCTGCACTGCTGATCTACCTGGGTTGGCACCAGATCCGCCACCGCAAGCAGGAGGCGGAATTCGGGGAGAACATCGTGCTTCGTGCGCTGCGCAAGCGGATCCCGGTGACCGATGAATACGACGGGTCGCGGCTCACGGTCAAGCGCGACGGCAAGCGGTGGTTTACTCCAATGATCGTTGTGATGATCGCGATCGGTTCGGTCGACCTGGTCTTCGCTCTTGACTCAATCCCAGCGATCTTCGGGCTCACCCAGGAAGCCTTCCTCGTCTTCACCGCGAACGCCTTCGCGCTGATGGGGCTGCGGCAGCTGTACTTCCTCCTCGGTGGGCTGCTCACCAGGCTCGTCTACCTGCCCATCGGGCTCGGCGTGATACTCGGGTTCATCGGCGTCAAGCTGGTGCTCGACGCGCTGCACGAAAACTCGTTGCCCTTCGTCAACGACGGCCAACCGCTGGACTCGGTACCGACGGCGGGCATCGGGCTCTCATTGGCTGTGATCGTCGGCGTGCTGCTGGCGACGACTGTGGCTAGCGTCTACAAGACGCGAGGACATCGTCGTGGCGCTCAGCTGGCATGCTCAGAGGCATTGAAGCCGCAATGACGGGGCAGGTGGTTCAGTCCTACGCGCTTCCTCCACCTCGGCAGGTCCTCCGGTGCCACGGTAACGGGTGAACGGGCACGTAGCGGGCTAGTGACCGCATCTTTGCTGATCATGCGGGACAGCTTTGGGTTCCAGCGGTGATCAGGGCCAAGTCATAGGGGGCGATCCTGCGGGGCAGTCCGCGCCCGGTCAACGCGGCCACCAGGCCGCCCAGGCCCACCACCGCGGCGAACGCAGCCATCACGAGCAGGTAGCCGCCCAGCGGTCGCTCCGCCCTGTCGGTATTCCTGGGCCTGTGCGTGTACCGCGTGGCCCTCTCCGGTGTGTTGGGTCGCCATGCACTCCCTCCACTGGTCGGCGCTCGGCTCGCTGCCAGGTTGCAGCTCGGGCCGTCGGCGGGCGGCGCCCAGTAGATACCCGCTTCCGAACGATGTGAAGGGCTCATGGCGCAGCAGTGATCAGAACGGCGGAGGTTCTTCCGGGTCGGATGCCGGGTGGGTGGTGAGTGGTTCGGCGTCGGTCAGGGGTGGTGGTTGCGTGTGGTAGTGGTGTCCGCTGGGGGTGGCCCAGGTGTGCAGCCGTCGGGGTGTTGGTTGACTGACCGCCAGGGGACTGCTTTACCTGGTGGTGTCGGCGGCATTGGGGCCGAGGTTGATTTCACTGGTCGAGCCAGTGCCGTTTTCTGGATCGTGGGGGATGGCGTGGACGATGTCGCAGCGGTGAGCTGGGACCCGGCAGCCGGGGAACTGGCAGGTCTGATCTCGGGTGATCACCAGCCCGGCGAGGTGTGCTGGTGGCCGGTAGCGGGTGGTGCCGTAGTCCAGCGGCCGGCCTGTTGATGGGTCGGTGAGGATGCGCCGCCAGGTTCCCCCGGCGGCGAGGTCGCGGGCTACCGCGGCGGGGATGGGTCCGTAGCCGGCGAGGTCCCCGGGTAGCTCATCGGCGCCCAGTAGCGCGGTGCGTCCACCCCGCCACCTCGCCGGACATTGCCCACACTCACAACGGCAACCCGCGGGACCGGTCGCGGCCGCAGGCTCGAAGTGGTCGCTACCGCTTGTGGAGCCGCAGTCACCGGTGGCGCTGCCGGTGTTGCTAGGGCAGTTCTGGGCAACGAATGGCTCCTCGGTGGCGCACTCGCGGATCGGGTTCAGCACCAGGTCGACCAGGGCGTCACCGCGGCGGGCCTCGATACTGCGCTCATCACCGGGCGACCCGGCGTGGCGGGCGTGGTCGTGCGCCCACGCGATCACCCGTTCCCAGCCCCCGACCCGCTCCAACGCCTCGAACTCATGGTGCTCAGGGGCGGTATCGGCCCGCTGCGCCAGCAGGTCAGCCAGCATGCCGTCGGGAACGTACTCAGACCAACGCACCGGCTCCGCAACGCCGTCGGGCGAGTCTTCAGCCAAGCAGTCGATAACATCCTCGGCCGGGCCGCTTCCGGCGGTGGCGGTTGCTCGCATAAGCCCTGACTGAGATCGAACATCCGTTCGACATTACTCTCCGTGAAACCGAAGTGCCAGGCATGCGACTTGAGCTTCCAGCGGCGCCCAACGTGTGGCTTCGGTGCCCGTGCGGTGGTGGTCACGTTCGCCGTCACGGGCCGTATCGTCGCTCGTTGCTCACGGCGATGACCCGGGCGTCCAGTGACTCGTTTGTCCACCTACACACCCACACCGAGTTCTCCATGCTCGACGGTGCGGCGCGGCTGGACGACCTGTTCGCCGAATGTGTCCGGATGGGCATGCCCTCCCTGGCGATGACCGACCACGGCAACGTCTTCGGCGCATATGAGTTCTGGAAGAAGGCCAACGCCCACGGGATCAAGCCGATCATCGGCATGGAGGGCTACCTCTCGCCTGGCTCCCGGCATGAGCGCAAGCGGGTCGTCCTGGCTGGCGGCAGCAACGACGTCGACAACCCGGGTGAGATGTACACCCATATGACGCTGCTCGCGGAGAACACCGAGGGCATGCACAACCTGTTCCGGCTCTCCAGCCTGGCCAGCTTGGAGGGCTACTACTACAAACCGCGGATGGACCGTGAGCTGCTGGCGACTTATGGCAAGGGGATCATCGCCACCACTGGCTGCCCGTCAGGTGAGGTGCAACGGTTGTTGCAGCAGGACAAGTTCGCTGCCGCCTGCCAGGCCGCAGCTGACTACCGGGACATCTTCGGCCGGGAGAACTTCTTCTGCGAGCTGATGGATCACGGTATCGAGATCGAGCGCCGGGTTCGGGACGATCTCGTGCGCCTCAAGAAGACCCTTGACCTGCCCGGACTGGCTACCAACGATTTGCATTACACCTTTCCTGAGGACGCCAAGCCGCACGAGGTGCTGCTCTGCGTACAGACCGGCAAGACCATGTCAGATCCCAACCGGTTCAAGTTCGACGCCCAGGACTTCTACCTCAAGTCCCCGGCGCAGATGCGCGAGCAGTGGGACGGCGAGTTCCCGGAGGCCTGCGACAACACGCTGCGCGTCGCCGAACGGGTCCATGTGGAGTTCACCGAGGGTCGCGATCTGATGCCCCGGTTCCCGGTGCCGCAAGGGGAGAGCGAGGCCAGCTGGCTGGTCAAGGAGGTCGAAAGGGGCCTGCGGCAGCGCTTCCCGGGCGGTCTACCCGACACTCACCGTCGCCAGGCGGACTACGAGGTCGGCGTGATCTGCCAGATGGGCTTCCCCGGCTACTTCCTGGTCACCGCAGATCTGGTACGCCACGCCAAGGCCAGCGGGATCCGGGTCGGACCGGGCCGAGGTTCGGCCGCAGGCTGCCTGGTGGCTTACGCGATGGGCATCACCGACCTCGACCCCATCCGGCACAAGCTCATCTTTGAACGGTTTCTCAACCCCGAGCGCGTCTCGATGCCCGATATCGACATGGACTTCGACGAGCGCCGGCGCGGCGACATGATCCGCTACGTTACGGAGAAGTACGGCGAGGACCGCATCGCACAGATCATCACCTACTCGACGATCAAAGCGAAAGCCGCGATCAAGGACTCGGCGCGGGTGCTCTACGGCCAGCCCGGCTACTCGGTGGCCGACCGGATCACCAAGGCGATGCCGGCACCGGTGATGGGCAAGGACATCCCGCTGGCCGGGATCTTTGATCCCCAGCACAAGCGCTACGCCGAAGCCACCGAGGTCCGGGCACTGTACGACCTTGATCCTCAAGTCAAGGAGATCATCGACACGGCCCGAGGGCTGGAGGGGCTCAAGCGGCAGTGGGGTGTGCACGCGGCAGGCGTGATCATGTCCAGCGAGCCTTTGATCGATATCATCCCGATCCAACGCAGGGATTCCGACGGTGCGATCATCACGCAGTTCGACATGGGCGCCTGCGAAGCGCTCGGTTTGCTCAAGATGGACTTCCTCGGACTGCGCAACCTCACCGTCATCGACGACGCGCTGCGCAATGTCGAGCTCAATGACAAGCCACCGTTGGACCTGGAGAATCTGGAGCTCGACGACGCCAAGGCCTACGAGCTACTCGCCAGCGGGGACACCCTCGGGGTGTTCCAGCTCGACGGGGGCCCGATGCGCGACCTGCTCCGTCGCATGGTGCCGACCAGTTTCGAGGACATCTCCGCAGTGCTGGCCTTGTATCGGCCCGGGCCGATGGGCGCCAACGCGCACAACGACTACGCCGACCGGAAAAACGGCCGCCAGGAGGTGCGCCCGATCCATCCGGAGTTGGCCGAGCCGCTGGCAGAGATCCTGGACGAGACCTTCGGGCTGATCGTCTACCAGGAGCAGGTCATGGCGATCGCCCAGCGGGTGGCCGGGTACTCACTGGGCAAAGCCGACTTGCTGCGTCGGGCGATGGGCAAGAAGAAAAAAGAGATCCTCGACAAGGAGTACGAGACATTTTCCGGTGGGATGCGTGATGCTGGTTACTCGGCGGCCGCGATCAAGACGCTGTGGGACATCCTGCTCCCGTTCTCCGACTATGCTTTCAACCGCGCACACACGGCAGGATACGGGCTGGTCTCCTACTGGACTGCCTATCTGAAAGCCAACTATCGTTCAGAATACATGGCCGCGCTGCTGACCAGCGTGGGCGACGACAAAGACAAGGCCGCAATCTACCTCGCCGAGTGTCGCAAGATGGGAATCACGGTGCTGCCGCCGGACGTGAACTCCTCCGAGCGCGACTTCGTCGCCGTCGGCAAAGATATCCGCTTCGGGCTCGGCGCCATCCGCAACGTCGGCGGCAACGTCGTCAATGCCATCACCAGGGCCCGCACCGAGAAGGGTTCCTACACCGATTTCTCGGATTTCCTTCGCAAGGTCGACGCGGTGGCCTGCAACCGCAAGGTCGTCGAGTCGCTGGTCAAGGCTGGGGCGTTCGACTCGCTTGGACACCCTCGCAAGGGGTTGTATCTGGTACACGCCGAGGCGATCGACGTGGTCATGGACTCCAAGCGAGCCGAAGCGATCGGGCAGTTCGACCTGTTCGGTGGCGAGCCCGGCACCGGTGCCGGGCTGAACCTGTTTGACGTGCCGGTGCCCCCCGAGCAATGGGACACCAAGCACCAGCTCGCCTTGGAGCGCGAAATGCTCGGTCTGTATGTATCTGGGCACCCGCTGCACGGCGTGGAGCACACCCTGGCTCGCCAGGCGGACACTCCGATCGCCTCGATCCTCGACGGCACGGTCAACGACGGCGCGCAGGTAATCGTCGGAGGGATCCTCGCCAGCGTGACCCGACGGGTCAACCGCAACGGAGAGCCGTGGGCCGCCGCCCAGCTAGAGGATCTCGCCGCCGGAATCGAGGTGCTCTTCTTTCCCAAGACCTACTCAGTCGTCGGGGTGAACGTCGCAGAAGATCACATCGTGCTGGTCAAGGCCCGGGTGACCAAACGAGACGACCGGATCTCGCTGATCGCCAACGACCTCGTGGTTCCCGACCTCGTCCAGCCCGGTGGTTCGGCTGGTGGCGGCCAGCCCGGTGCCGGGCAACCGGTGACGGTGAGCATGCTCGCCGCGCGCTGCTCGCCCGAGCGGGTGGCCCAGCTCAAGGACGTACTGGCCCGCCACCCTGGCTCCCAGGAAGTGCGGCTGAGCCTGGTCAACGGCGGCCGCAAGCACCTGCTGAAGCTCGACGACAGCCTGCGGGTGACACCGAGCAGCGCTTTGATGGGCGATCTCAAGGCCCTGCTCGGCCCCGGTTGCCTGAGCTGACGATCCCGCCCGGAGATGGCGTGTGAATCACCGCCGATACCCGTGATTCCTTCACATGGAAAGCCTGACGAACGCCACTTGCCGCACCTATGGCGTCGGGACGACTATTGCTGCATAGCGATGATCGGTCGGCAAGGGGGACACAGTGGACAACGGTTACGAGGTGTACTGCATCGCGGATCCGTTGTTTTACGATTCGATGTCCGGGGCCAACCGGATGGAGCATTTCGATGCGGTGCGACGTCCCGTTCCCGATGGGTGGGAACGGCGGTTGCTCGAAAATTGGGTGGTCATGAACCCGGTGGGCGCTTCGGTGCCCCAGCAGGGCTGGAAAGTCCACGCGTCGGCGTGTCTCGATAATGCGGAACGCATCCTGGAAATCGTCTGGGCCTACTGTGTCCCGCGCCGGATCACGTTTAAGTTCCTCGGCGCACGAACCGCTGTCCACCTGCAGAACGCGAAGTACGCTCCTCGGGGGTCCAGTGGCAAGTTCGTCACGATCTACCCCGCTGACATCGATGCTCTCGGCACGATCCTGCAGGACCTCGGCGAGCTGCTGGCCGGCGAACCAGGTCCCTACATCCTCAGCGATCTGCGCTGGAACGAAGGTCCGCTCTATGTGCGCTACGGGGGTTTCGCGCTGCGGCACTGCCTGTCGGCACGGGGTGACCGGGTCCCGGCCATCGAGGACCCCAACGGAGCGCTGGTGCCGGACCGCAGGGATGCGGTGTTCCGCACGCCTCCGTGGGTGACCTTGCCGGACCTGCTTGTTCCCCAACTCGCCGCGCGCAACGCCACCACCGTTGCCGAGCTGCCGTATCGCGTCGAGCAGGTCCTGCACTTCTCCAACGGCGGGGGGCTCTACGAGGCGACTGACCAGCGCACCGGAGCGCGGGTGGTCCTCAAAGAGGCCCGGCCTCACGCCGGTCTCGCTGCCGACGGCGCCGACGCGGTCGAGCGACTGCAGCGCGAACGGGAAACGCTCGAGCTCCTGGCCGGAGTCGAGGGCGTGCCCGCTGTCCACGATCACTTCGCGCTTGGCGAGCACCACTTCCTCGCGCTGGAGTTCATCGAGGGAACGCCGCTGAACAAGGTTTTCGCGCAGCGCTGGCCGATGAACGACCCCGCCGCCGGGCCAGCCGAGTTTGCCGCCTACACCGAATGGGCGCTGCGAATGTGTGCCCAGGTCGAGGAGATCATCACAGCAATTCATGGCCGCGGGGTCATCCACGGCGATCTGCATCTGTTCAACGTCATCGTCCGGGACGACGGTCGGGCCACGCTGATTGACTACGAAGTCGCGGCGAGAATCGATGAGGCACGCCGCCCGACCCTGGGCAGCCCAGCATTCGCTGCCCCCCGGGATCGGATCGGGTTCGACATTGATCGGTATTCCTTGGCCTGTCTTCGATTGGCACTGTTCCTTCCCCTAACCGCTATTATCAGGCTCGACGCAGACAAGCCGAAAGACTTCGCCGAGGTCATCGCCGAACATTTTCCGGTGCCACCCGCTTTCCTGGCGGAGGCGGTGCGGACGATCACCGGAATCAGCGGGACTAACGGGGATGCACCGCGAGGGCGGGCTCGGGCGCTGCCGTCGCTACCCGACGGGATAAGCGGCTGGACAGCCGCGCGGGACTCGATCGTCACCGGAATCCTGGCTAGTGCTACCCCGAAGCGCACCGATCGGCTGTTTCCTGGCGACATCGCGCAGTTCAGCACCGGTGGCCTGAACATCGCCCATGGCGCCGCCGGTGTGCTCTACGCGCTGGCGGTCACCCGGGCCACGCCCTACCCCGCCGGGGAGCACTGGCTACTTGAGCGGGCTGCCGCGGCGACCCGCGGAACCCGGTTAGGTTTCTACGACGGGCTGCACGGCGTGGCTTACGTGCTCGCGGAGCTGGGATACCGGCAAGCGGCCCTCGACCTGATCGAGTTCTGCCTCACCGAGCACAGCGACCAACTCGGCGCAGATCTGTCCGGCGGCCTGGCCGGCATCGCGCTCAACCTGGCCCACTTCGCGGGCACGGCCGGCGAACCCACGCTGTTCGACCACGCGCTGCGTGTCGCCGACATCGTCGCCGACCGGCTGGGCACCGTCGAAGGCGTCGGCACGATCAGCGGCGGAGACCACCCATACGCCGGCCTGATGCAAGGCTCGTCGGGACCGGCGCTGATGTTCCTGCGGCTCTACGAGCACACCGGAGACCGCGGATTCCTCGAACTGTCAGCGACTGCCTTGCGCCAAGACCTTCGTCGCTGCCTGGTGCGTGACGACGGCTCGATGGCGGTCAACGAGGGATGGCGGACGCTGCCCTACCTCGACCGGGGCAGCGCGGGCATCGGCATGGTGCTCGACGAGTACCTCACGCACCGGGTAGATGACGAGTTCGTCAACGCCTCGGCCGCCATTCGCCGCGCCGCACTGTCCCGGTTCTACATCCAGCCGGGTCTGTTCAGCGGTCGGGCTGGAATGATCCTCTACCTCAGCCGGGCATACCCACCTGGGCATGGGGTCTGGAACCAGGAGATAGCCGCACAGATCCGGCGCCTTGGCTGGCACCGCATTGACTACCAGGGCTATCTCGCTTTTCCCGGTGAACAGCTGCTGCGGCTGTCGATGGATTTTGCGAGCGGCGCCGCAGGAGTCTTGCTCGCACTGGGTTCGGCGGTGCACGAGCACCCCGTTGGTCTCCCGTTCCTCTGCGAACCACGGCAGTTCCCGCCGCACGATGCCCCCGTGCCGGCGGTGCTGACGGGGAGGAACGGTTTGGTATCCGCGTCTACATACGAGAGGAGGTGAAAACAATGGTGCTTCTCGACCTCCAGGCCATGGAGCCGGCAGGCGGTTACGACGACTGCCACGACGACTGCCGTCGTCACCGCGACTGCGGAAGTGACATCAGCCTGCTGCTCTGCGGCTGACGCTTCACCACCGGGTGGTCCGGGGCAGCCGGCGTTGCCCCGGACCACCCAATGACTCAGAACACCAATGACTCAGAACACCAACGACTCAG
>QHBY01000168.1:0-6086 GCA_003244245.1 Pseudonocardiales bacterium | reverse complement strand
ACACCAACGACTCAGAACACCAATGGCTCAGAACACCCAGTGCCTTAACAGACCATTACGACAGTGCGGAGGTCGCGTGAACAGCGATCCGGCAGGGGTGTCGGCGGGTCCGTGGAGGCAGGCTAACCGTTTGCTGCTCTCGACGGGTCGGCGCGGCGGATTATGGACCTGTGCCCTAGCGCTGGCCACGCTGGCCTGCGCGGGCGCGGACATCCTGTTGCCCACCGCACTCGGCCGCGCTCTGGACGCGCTGCCTGGTGGTGGCCACATCACCTGGGCTCTGCTGGTCTGCGCGGCGCTGATCGCCACCATGGTGGCTGGGAAAGTCATCGGTGACATCGCTACCGGACAGAGCAACGCCCGGTGCACCGCCTGGCTGCGGATGACGCTGGTCCGCCATCTCGTCGCGATCGGCCCCGCGGCTACCCGTCGCTTCGAAACCGGAGACCTGGTGACCCGGGTCACCCGCAACGCCAGCGAGGCGGGCCAGATCGGGATCACCGCCGTCATGGTCGGCGTCGGTCTGGTACCTCCGGTCGGCAGCATCATCGCCTTGACGTTGATCGATCCCTGGGTGGGGCTCACCGCCCTGGCCGGTGTGCTGGCGATGGCCGGCCTGCTACGAGCGTTCGTTCGGGACAACACCGAGACCATCAGGGGCTACCTGCGCAGCCAAGGACTGATCGCGGCGCGGCTGCTCGATGCGTTGTCCGGGGCCCGCACGATCGCCGCCGCCGGCAGCATCGAGCGCGAGCGACGACGGATCCTGCAGCCATTGCCCGACCTGCGCGAGCACGGCATGGGCATGTGGCGCAACCAGGTGCGGATGACCAGCCAGGCCGCCGTGATCGGGCCGCTGCTGCAGCTGTCTGTGGTTGGTGTAGCCGGGTTCGGGCTCGTGGCCGGCCGGCTGAGCGTCGGCGACCTTTACGCCGCGAGCCGGTATGCGGTGATGGCCGCCGGCATCGGCTCGGCGGTGGGATTGCTCAACAAGCTGTCCCGAGCCCGGGCCGGTGGCCGCCGTGCGGCTGAGGTGCTCACCGAGCCGATGACCCGATACGGCGACGCGATCTTGCCTGAGTCGTCCGGCAAAGGCGGCCGGCTCGAGTTCCGCGGAGTACGGGTGTCGGCCGCCGGGGAGACGGTCATCGACGGGCTCGACTTCGTCGTCCCGGCTGGTGCCACCGTGGCTGTGGTCGGCCGGTCCGGGGGAGGCAAGTCGCTGCTCGCCGCGCTGGCCGGTCGACTTGCCGATCCGGAGCGGGGGCAAGTGCTGCTCGATGGTGTGCCGCTGCCGGACCTTTCCCACGACGAGTTACGCGGCGCCGTTGGCTTCGCTTTCGAGCGTCCGGCACTGGTGGGTGGCACGATCGAAGATGTGATCAACTTCGGACCGGGCGACCGCACGGCGGCGAAGGTCCGCGAGGCCGCTGCCAGCGCACGCGCGGATACCTTCGTCCAAAGGTTGCCGCAGGGATACCGGACTGAGTTGGCCGCGGCCCCGCTGTCCGGTGGTGAGATGCAGCGGCTCGGTCTTGCCAGAGCCTTCGCGCACTCCTACCGGGTGCTCATCCTCGACGACGCGACGTCCAGCCTGGACACCGTGACCGAGCGGCAGGTCGGTGCCGTGCTGGCCGGTGGGGACCGGAGTCAAACCAGACTGATCATCGCACATCGAGCCGCCACCGCTGCCCGGACGGATCTGGTTGCCTGGCTCGACCGCGGCAGCCTGCGCGGTCTGCGTCCCCACAGCGAGCTGTGGCGCGACCCGGACTACCGCGCCTTGTTCGGCGCCGAGGCAGTGCCCGCTGAACCAGTCGGGGTACCGGCATGACACCTAGCGTGACGCCGGTAGAGATGAACTCCGCAACGAACACCGTTTCCAGGGTGCTACTAGCCGCGCTACGCCGGCACCCGCGGGCGCTGGTTCTGTTGGCGCTGTGGTCGGTGCTAGAGGCGCTTCCACTGCTGCTGTCCGGCTACGGCGTGGCGCACGCGTTGGATGACGGATTTCTTGCCGGCCGGCCCGCTACCGGGGCGGCGTGGCTCGGTGTTCTCGCTGTGGCGGTGCTCGCCGGAGCCCTGGCCACCCGCCACGTGTACCGGATTCTCGCTGAGATCGTCGAGCCGTTCCGCGATGACTTGGTGGACAACGTGGTGGGAGGTGCGCTCGCGCGATCTACAGTGCTGGGCGGGCGGCCCGATTCGGGTGCGGTAGCCCGGCTGACCCATCAGGTGGAGGTGGTGCGGGACAATTTCGCCGGGTTGCTGCTGCTCACCAGTGGCTTCGTGGTGAGCACGGTAGGTGCAGTGATCGGGATGGCCACCCTGACCGGTGTCGTCGGGCTCCTGGTGCTGCCGCCGCTGCTGGCTGGTCTGACGGTTTTCCTGGTCTCCCTACGCTCGATGATGACCCGGCAGCGCGTTCACGTGCTCACTGACGAGGCGGTCGCCGAGTCCGCCAGCACTGTGGCACACAGCCTGCGAGACGTGGTCGCCTGCGGTGCCGAGGACCGGGCCTGCGGGCAGGTGCAACGGCAGGTTGACGCGCACGCGGATGCGGAACGGACGCTGGCCCGAATGACCGCGATCCGCACGCTGTCAGTGGCGATCGGTGGTTGGCTGCCCGCGGTGGGCCTGCTGGTCGCGGCACCGTGGTTGCTCGCGACCGGCTCGACGCTGGGCACCATCGCCGGTGCTCTGATCTACCTGACTCAGGGGCTGCTCCCGGCGCTGAAGTCGCTGGTCGACGGTTTGGGCGCGGGGGGTCTGAAGCTGGTGGTCACCCTGGACCGGCTCGTCGAGGCGGGCGAGCATCCGGTATGCGCTTCGACGGTGCAGCAGCGCGCACCCCAGGGGCATGAGTTGCTACTGGACGGTGTCACCTTCTCCTACGGCCGGCACGCCGAGCCGGTGGTGAACCGGGTGAACCTGGTGATCCCGCAGGGCCAGCACCTGGCCATGGTCGGCCCCAGCGGTGCGGGGAAGTCCACCCTGGCAGGGCTGCTCGCCGCGACGCACGCCCCCGACCGCGGCAAGGTTCGCCTGGGCGGGGTGCCGGTCGGGGATCTCGATTCGCAAACCCTGACCAGGCACCGGGTGTTGATTCCCCAGGAGGCGTACGTCTTCGCCGGGACAATCGGCGAAAACCTGCGTTACCTGCATCCCGCCGCTACCGGCACCGAGCTCGATACCGTCGTCGACGCGCTGGGCCTGCGCGCCGTAGTGGCGCGCCTTGGCGGATATGACGTTGTGGTCGACCCTGGAATGCTCTCGGCCGGAGAACGCCAACTCATCGCGGTGGCAAGGGCGCATCTGACCCGGGCGCCGGTGCTGATCCTGGACGAGGCGACCTGCCACCTGGATCCGGTCGCGGAGGAGCGGGTTGAGCGGGTTCTGGCGGCCCGTGGTGGCACCCTCATCGTCGTCGCGCACCGGATCAGCTCCGCGCTGCGGGCACAGCGGATCGTGCTGATGGACGGCGCCAACATGATAGCGGGAACCCACGGCGAACTGCTCGCGAATGCACCGCTGTACCGCGATCTGGTCGGTCTTTGGGACGTAGGTCAGGGGCCAGTGGGGGTCAGCGGGGACACATTGGTTACGGGAACGGCGGGCCGGAGCTCACTGTAGTGGCTGCTGGCCCGCCGTTCCCGCAACTGTTTCCAGAACTGTCAGATCCAGCCCGCCTCAGCGGCGATGCGAATCGCATCGATCCGGGTGCGCGCCTCCAGCTTGGTCATGACGCGCGAAAGGTAGTTGCACACCGTCCCGCGGCTGAGAAAGAGCCGTTGGGCGATCTCGGTCGGCGACGCCCCTCCCGAGGCGAGGTCGAGCACCGTGAGTTCTCGGGGGGTCAGTGGGCTACCCGCCACACCGATCGCGGCAACCGCGAGAGCGGGATCGATCGCCCGCTTCCCCTTGGCGACCTGGCGGATTGTGGCCAGCAGCCGTCGCGGCTGGGCATCCTTATCGACTGCACCAGCCACCGGCACATCCAGTGCCCGACGGACCAGGCCCGGCCGGTGTGCCGCGGCAAGCACGATCACCCGGCATCCGGGGAGCCGTTCGTGCAGCGCCTGCGCAGTCGCGAGTACGTCCGATCCACCCTGGTCGAGATCCAACACAGCGATATCGGGTTGGTGCCGGATCGCGGTGGCGACCACGCGGTCGCCCGCAGCCATTCCGGCCACCACCTCGATGTCGTCCTCGCTGGACAGCACGGCGGAAAGTGCTCCACGTAGCAGACTCATGTCGATAACCAGCAATACCCGAATCGGTCTCGTATCCGGACTCGGTATCTGTGCTGAAGGGTGGATCATCGCGGGAGACTCGTGGATACCGGTGTACTCAGCGCCCGCGGAAACGGTGCTGGCCGCGAGATTTCGCGGTGACTGGTGTCGTGAGATCATGAGACGCGAACGAGATCGGCTCGGTCGCGAAAAGTACATGGTCGCCAAAGTGCTGCCATTGGGCTGTCCCCTCCCCAGGTGTCAGGAACGAATGTGTAATCCACATTCATCCCTAGACGGTCGAACGCGCCCTGCTGCCCCCTACGGGTGGCCCCGAGGGACCACGCCGGCGGATCCCCGAAAGGACCCTGTACAGCTTGTCATCGCAACCATGGCGCGTCGTGTTACAACGAGTACTCTCTGTCACTGATATTACTCTGTGTGCATATTCCATCTGATCGCGACTGATCGTAGGGTCGCGGGTTGTGGACCCAGCGCAGGATCTGCTCGCTGCCGACCGGGCGCACGTGTGGCATCCCTACGGACCGATGCCGGGGCGGGTCGCCCCCCTCCTGGTCCGCTCAGCGGCCGGGGTTCGGCTACAGATGGCCGATGGGGCAGCGCTGGTGGACGGGATGTCGTCGTGGTGGGCGGCCATCCACGGCTACTCCCATCCGGTGCTCGATGCCGCGGTACGCGATCAACTCCGCCGCATGAGCCACGTGATGTTCGGGGGCCTGACCCACGAGCCCGCGGTTCAGCTGGTCCGCCGGCTGGTGGCGATCACGCCGGAGCCGTTGCAGCACGTGTTCTTCGCCGACTCGGGCTCGGTGTCGGTGGAGGTCTCGATCAAGATGTGCCTCCAGTACTGGCGCTCGCTGGGGCGCCCCGACAAGCACCGGCTGCTCACCTGGCGCGGCGGGTACCACGGTGACACCTTCGGTGCGATGAGCGTCTGCGATCCGGACGGTGGCCTGCACTCGCTGTGGTCGGGCGTGCTGGCCCGGCAGGTGTTCGTGCCGCGGCCGCCGGTCGGGCTGGACTCGGCGTACGTACAGCTGCTGACCGACGCCGTGGAGCAACACGCTGACGAGCTGGCTGCGGTGATCGTCGAACCGGTTGTGCAGGGCGCCGGCGGGATGCGCTTTCACGACCCGCGCTACCTGCACGTGCTGCGGGAAGTCACGTTGGCCCACGACGTCCTGCTGATCTTCGATGAGATCGCCACCGGGTTCGGTCGAACCGGAGAGCTCTTCGCCGCCGGCCACGCCGGAGTCAGCCCGGACGTGATGTGCTTGGGAAAGGCGCTCACCGGCGGCTACCTCACCATGGCCGCCACGTTGTGCACATCGCGGGTCGCCGAGGTTATCTCCAGTGGCGAGGTCCCGGTGTTCGCTCACGGGCCGACGTTCATGGCCAATCCGCTGGCGGCAGCGGTGGCGTCGGCTTCCATCGACCTGCTGCTCGGGCAAGACTGGCGGGCCGAGGTGCGGCGGCTGGAGGCGGGGTTACGAGCGGGGCTGGCGCCGGCTGCGGAGCTGCCCGGGGTGGCTGACGTACGGGTGCTGGGCGCGATCGGGGTGGTGCAGCTCGACCACGACGTCGACCTCCCCGCCGCTACCGCCGCCGCGGTGGCGCAAGGCGTGTGGCTGCGCCCGTTCCGCGATCTGGTCTACACCATGCCACCCTATGTCACCGGCGACGACGACCTCGCGCAGATCACTCGCGGGGTGCTCGCCGCGGTCGGCGCGGGCTGACCTGAAGCCGATGTCGAAGGTGTGAACATCGTGGGTAGTTCAGCCTATCCTTACCTGGATTTCAGACCCTGGCACTACTGTATGCAGATATGTTTAG
>QHBY01000167.1 GCA_003244245.1 Pseudonocardiales bacterium | reverse complement strand
CCGCCACTTCCCGTCCGGTGGCAGCACCTGACAGATCGCGCCGTCGCGCCGGACCGTGACCGACCGCGCGACGGTGACCATCAGCAACTGGACTCCGCCGCTGACCGGCACGAGCAGCCAACCGCCGCGGCCCAGGCGCCGGGCGATCAGGCCGTTGCTCATCGTCGAGACGTAGGCGACCCGGAACAGGTCGCGGTAGCGCGGCCGCAGCCCGGCTGCGGCCAGGCCGCTCCCCCACGGTGTCGTGTTCGGCCTCGACATGATCGCCTGATCGTCACCCAGACGGCGCTAGCGGGCCACCGTGCCACGCCGCGCACGGGCGCGGCAACCTTTCCCTGCCGCCCGCCGGCGGGCACCCTGACAGGTGCGACCAGCGCGGGCAGTCTCCGCGCGCGACGACTGGAAGGGCGGCGCGATGGACGGGTCACCCGGTGCCGGGGCCGGCAGCTCGAGCGCCGAGGAATACCGGAGCCGCCGCGCGGACTGGTTGGCCAGCGGCGGCCGCGCCGCCCGACGCCGGGCGTGGATCGCGGCGGCGGTGCTGTTCGGCCTGGCCGTGATCGGGATCGTCGTGCTGCGCGGCACGGCCGGGGCGAGCGACTGGCTGGTCTGGACGCTCCTCGCGATCGGCGCCGCGGTCGCCATCGGCGTCGCGCTGGTCTTCGGTGCGCCGCCCAGCGGCGTCGCCGACCTCGACGCGCAAGCCCGGGCAGAACGCACTGTGGCCCGCGCCATGACCGCGCTGCAGCGCAGCGGCTACACGCTGCTCGTCGACCGGACACTGCCCGGACTGCACGGGCATCTGGACCTTCTCGTAATC
The DNA here is from genome assembly GCA_003244245.1 of Pseudonocardiales bacterium. GTDB lineage: Bacteria > Actinomycetota > Actinomycetes > Mycobacteriales > Pseudonocardiaceae. The sequence goes on along the minus strand of QHBY01000167.1, from coordinate 18,834 downwards.
GGCCCGAGCGGCATATTCGCCTTGCAAGTGGTGCCTGCCTGGGTCGGCTTCCGCACCGAACACACCACCGTCCTCACCGGCCGGATCCCTCTCAACGCCGTCGCCGAGTCCGCCGCCCGCACCGCCCAGGTCGTCGCCGAGAGCCTGGCCGGCGTGCTGACCGAGTGGGCCGAGATCACCGTCCAGCCCATCGTGGTCGCCGCCACCCACAAACCGCTGCCGGTCGGGCTGGAAGCCGTCATCGCCATCCCAGTCATCGAGTACCGCCGCCTGCCCGACTGGCTGCTGCACGCCTACCCACGCAGCCTCACCGATCTGCACGTCGCATCCCTGGTCGCAACCGCGGAAACCCTGTTCCCACCCGCGCGGGCACTCACCGACACCACCGCCCAGTTCCTCGACGACCCGGCCCGACCGGACAGCCCAGGCGGAACGGGGTAGCTCGCCCGCTGGGTGAGATCCCGCCCGTCCCGGGCTGCGACCCGCGTGCCGCAGACTGACCTGGTGCCGGGACCTGTTCCGATTCCGCCGCCGTTGGCGCTGGCGAGGACGACCGACACACTTTTTCCTGCAGGGGTCCACCAGGCCCGATTCGAGGCGAAATGGGACGGCTACCGCGCCTCGATCATCGCTGGTTCGATCTGGTCGCGCCGCGGGGCGAACCTGACCCGGTTCTTCCCCGGATCCGTGCTGTCGCGGCCGGCAGGGTCGTGCGCGGCGGCGACGCGTTGCGGTCGGTAAGTGCCCCTCATCTGCTCGGTGACCGGCCGGTGCGCATGGCGTTACGGCGGCTGGCCCGCGAGGACCTGGTGTTCGTTCCCATCTCCGGACCACCGGCCATCGCCCCGCGCGGGCGGAGGTTGCTCGAGCTCGCCGACGGCGAGGTGGCCACCGCCCCCGAGGACTAGCACCGACGGCTGCATAGCCTCCGGTTAGCGCGACGCCCTGACCGCGCAGATCCCCCGAGGTCACATCCGTCGCCGAGGTCTCGCCGGCCGGGCGCCGCCGAGCTGCTCACCCCGCTATCGCGACTCCTTCCCCCCCATAGGACGGCGATCTCTGGGCGTTGCCGGGCGGACCCGCGCAGCGTCAGCGCGGCACTGTTGACACGTACGTGTCAACACATGGAGGGTTGGCGCATGCCACCGATCAGGTCCTCGCCGGTAGCCGCTCCCCTGGTCGCGGCGCTGGAGACCTGCTGGTCAGCCATCCAGGTCCAGCACGGCGACGTGCCCGACGTCGTCGTCAGTGTCGGCGCCGGGTCAACCTCGCATGGCCGGCTCAAGCTGGGCCACTTCGCCGCCGGCCGCTGGCAACGTGGGGAGGACAAGCTGTCCGAGCTGTTCATCGGCGGTGAAGGGCTGCGCCGCGGCGTGATCGAGTTGCTGGCCACGCTGCTCCACGAGGCGGCGCACGGCGTCGCGATGACCCGCGAGCTGCAGGACACCAGCCGGCAGGGCCGGTACCACAACGCCCGGTTCCGCGCGATCGGCGAGGAGCTCGGGCTGGGGCTGGACCACAGCGCCACCGACGGCTGGTCGACGACGACGCTGGCAGAGGGCACCGCCGGCCGCTACACCGCCGCGGCCGCCAAGCTCAAGCGCGCCCTGGTAGTGCACAGACTGGCCGAGGTCGGCGCCGGCGGGCGCGCCAACAACAACAACGGTCTGGCCGCCCTGTGCGGCTGCCCCCGCAAGATCCGCCTGTCCCCCGGCGCCTACGAGCTCGGGCCGATCGTGTGCGGCGTGTGCCGTCACCCGTTCATCGCCGTCCGGGCCGACGAGGCCGACAGAGCCTGACCGCCGTGACGTGCTCGCGCGCGGGCGGTCCTGGGATCGGCTAGCGGTGTTCTGTCCCCGAATCTGGGCCGCACGGCACATAGACGGGTAGCGATCGTGCGCGAACGTACGCGTACGTACGGCTACGACCGGTCCGGGAGGTGATGGACGCTGTGAGCGACGCGCAGGTGTGCGAGCGACGGGGCTGCGGCCACCTGGTCACTGCCCCACCCAACGGAGGCCGTGCTGCGCGCTTCTGTTCGGCGTCGTGCCGCGCGGCGTGGCACCGCGCCAAGGCCCGGGCCGATCAGCCCGCTGACGACGATCTGGGGGCCGTGGCAGGGCAGTTGACGGCGGCGCTGGCGGCGGCCTCGCGGGCTGCGGCGGCGCTGGTGGCCGCGGCCGAGCTGACCCGGCCCGGGCACCTCGAGGAGCTGCGGGGCGATTTGGAGCTGGCGCTGTTGGATCGCGACTCCGCCCGCGCGGCGATGCAGGCCGTGCAGCGGCAGCTCGAAGTGGTCAGCGGTGAGGCTCAGGCGCTGCGGGACGCGCTGCACGCCGAGCGGCAATTGCGCATCCTGCTGCACGGCGACTCGGCCAGCGGCGGCCCGTCCTCAGTTGCCGAGGACTCGTAGACCCTTGCGGCCGAGGAACTCGTTGATCAGCATGCCGGGTTCGCCGTCGATGTCGGAGTCGCCGATCTCCTCATCGGAGTTCTGGCTGCGCACCTCGATCAGCTCGCGCACGATCTCGCTGAACCGGTCCTTGTTGCCGAGCATCATCTGCCAGCGCAGCCGGTCGGCGTAGGGCTGGTTGAGCGCGCCGTAGGTGTCGGCGGTCATGGACGCCGCGGTGGCGAAGTCGACCAGCTCGCCGTCGCCGGTGTTCATTCCCAGTACCGCGAGCTCGTGCGCGGTGTCTACGACGCCGGACAGTACGTGGTGCTCCAACCCGCCGCAGTACACCAACCAGCGGTAGCCCTCCACCCGTCGGGCGTCGAACGGGCGACCGCGCACCAGCGACAACGCTGCGCGGTAGTCGGCGATCGCTGCGTCGGTGTGCTCGGCGGCCGCGCGGGCCTGGGCCCGCGCGCGTAACCGGATCAGCAGGTACCAGTCCAGCAGCAGTGAGTCGCTGATCAGGTAGCGCGGCGGCTTCACCGAGGTGGCCGAGGGCAGGTAGGGCGCGCCGTCGGCGTCGACACCGAGCCATTCGCGAAGCGCCCCCATGATCTTGCGGATCTGGTCTCGGCGGACCCCGCCCGCCCCTGACGCGTGTTCGGCGAACAGCTCCTCGGCGATCTCAGCGCCGGTCTTGCCGTTCTCGCTCAACTTCAAGTACACGAGGAACTCGGTGGCCTGCGCCTCAGAGGCGACCCTGCTGGGTACGCGCGGGCCGCCGGCGGTGACCGAGATCCGGCCCAGGATACTGGCAGTGGCCTGATAGGAGGGCGGGTCGAGGAAGCGGGCCAGATCCTCGTCGAGGCTCGGATCGAGGGCCTCGCGGCGGACCAGGGCTCGGCGAGCCTCGTCGAGTTCGGGGCGCAGCGAGCGAACCGTAGGCGTGTTTCCAAACGCAGTCTGTGTGGCGCCGATGTTCTCGATGAGAGCCTCGGTATCGTGCCCGCCAGCGACCGCCGCCGCGGCCTCGGCGGGGTCCGCCTCGGCCTGATCGACATATTGGTCGGCGTGGTCTAGGCCGGCTTTGTGGTCGCTGCGCGGCTCGGGATCGGGCGCGGTCGCGGTTTCCGGCAGCAGCCCGCCAATGACATCGGTGCCTTGTGCCCACGGCGCGTTCAGCGTGCTGGGTGGAGCGGGAGTGTCCTCAGCGGATTCGGCCCGCTCGATCGTGTCGCCGAGGGCGTCGACCAGCTCCGCGGGCAGGGTCTGTGCCTCGACAACCAGGTCGTTGAGGTCAGGCAGGTGAAGTCGTCCGTCCTGGTCGAGCCGCGCGTGCCAGTGCGCGTCGGGGTGATCACCGGCGATGACCACGCCGAGCAAGGAGCGACCGGCGGCATGCAGATCTGCCAGCAGGGTGCTGATCGCCGAAGCGTCGTCGTCGGTGTCGCAGCCGGCGAGTAGCACGACGCGCGGGGTGAGCCAGGCGTCGCCGTACTCGTTGTGCACGCGCTCGGCCAGTGGGTTTCCGGCTGGGCGGAACACCTCGTCGGCGAGCAGGTGCTCGCGCAGGGCGGCGATGTCGCTGACGCAGCGGATGCGGTCCGGTGCCAGCGAGCTCAGGTCCGGTCCCAGGCCGCAGGCGATCACTTGGACGCCGACTGACCAGCCGTTGTAGGCCAGATCACCGGCCATGAACCGCAGCAGGTCGGCCGCCTGAGACGGTTCGCCGGCGACGGAGATCGAGCCGATCCCCTCGATGTCGAGCAGGACCAGGCGTTCGGGTCGTCCGTTCTGGTCACGGGTCAGGCCGACGGTGGCCAGCGCCGGCGCCGGCGGCAGGACCGCGGCGGTGGGCAGGTCGGCGGCCGCGGCCGCCGACTTGGTCAGCGTCCACAGCGTGCCGTCCTGCTCGGCGACGAACGGTGCGGGCGCTGCGGGCGCCGGGTCGGCCAGCACCAGCTCGAGGCGCTTGGAGTGTAGGTAGACGGCGGCGATGTTGGGCAGCTCGATGTCGGGGCTGCCCGCCAGTGCGCAGCCCAGCACCCGCAGTCCCTCGTCGAGCCAGTCGACGTCGACCGGGTCGGCGGCGGTGGCCGCGGCGAACTCGATGTCGGCCTGCGCACCGTCCGGTACCGGGATCAGGCGGCGGTAGCCGCGGTGCCGCTGTTGCCGGCCGCGACCCCGTCGCAGTCGCAGCACGATTCCGGCGGCGAGCAGACAGCCCGCACCACCGAAGGTGGCCAGCGCGGCCGGCAGTACCGCCGACGTCGACGAGGTCGAGCTTGATGCCTTCGCCTCGTGGTCGTGCTGCTGCCCGGGCGTCGCCGGGTGGGCTGGTGCCGCCGGGGCGGCGGGCGTCGCCGGTGGCGTGCTTGGGACCGAGGTGGTGGGCTGGGTCGGCGTGGACGGGTGTGCGCGCGGCATCGGCGACGTGTGGGGGCCGGTAGGCGTGGTGCGTGGCTGGGTGTGTGGCGGGCTCGTGCGGGCCGGCAGGGTCGTGCCCGGCGACGTCGCCGCTGAGGTCGGGCCGGGCAGCACCACGGTGTCACCAATCCACAGCTCGTTTGGATCGGTGAAATGTCTGCCGCCGGGCTCGGGCCGGTCCTCGTTGGCCGCCCAGACTGTCCTCCAGTCGCGCACCCCGTCCTGCTCCGCCAGCCCGAACAGGGTGTCGCCCTCGTGCACAGTCACCGTGTGCTCACTGTGGCCACCGGCCTGCGCCGCCGGACTGGTGACCGCCGGCGCCGGCACAGTAATGGTCCAGCCGCGGCGCAGCAGGTTCGGTGAGCTCATCACCGATCCGTCGCGTTGCTGGTGGCCCTCGTTGAGCTGCCAGATCTCCGGCCACCGCTGCCCGTCGCCGAGATAGTGCTCGGCCAACGCCCAGTAGGTCCGCAGGCCGCCCTGCTCCGGGACCACGTACGTTCCCGCGGCTCGCGTCTGGCGGTGCGTCTGCGCGCCGAGCTGCACGCCGCTGCTGTGCTGATCGGTCGATGCCGCCGTGCTTGCCGGCGCCAGCCGCTGCGCACCTGGATAGGTACTGCTGGACGTCGTCGGCGGCGGCGAGGCCAACGCAGAGCTGACCGGCCCGGCCACACTGATCACCGCAGGCGCCAGCAGCAGCACCGTGGCGATCAGCGTGCGAGCAAGGTCCTGCTGCATCCCGAGCAGCGGGATCCGGATCGCGCGTCGCGGCCGATGCGTCACCACCGTGACCACGCTGCCGATGACCTCGACGAACAGAGCTAGCGCGAACGTCGCCCACGCGAGATAGGCGACCGCGGCCATGATGGCGATCACGTCCCGGTCGGACATGTCGCCAGCCTTGATCGAAGACCACTGATCGAGCGGGTTGCCGATGGTGGCGGCCAGCGCCCATGGCAATCCCACCGCCAACGCGAGCAGCACCGCCAGACCAAACAAACCTTGAACTCTGCGCATCATCGTATTCAGCCTCCACCCTGCGTCGTGCCGCCATAGAGCGCGGTCGCCGTCGCTGTCGCGGTCTGGGATATGTCATCGACCCCGACCGCCGACAAGATCACTGTGTGCTTCGGGACGGTCACTTTGACCGTCACCCTGGCCCCGGCAACGCTCGACGACCCGGTCGCGCCTGCCGCGGCCAACAACCTTGTCACTGCCAGCTGCGCCGCCGCCGGGTCAGCGTGCAACTGGCCAGGCTGGCCGCGCAGCGACGCCGGGACCAGGGCGTCGGCGCCGGCTCGTGCCGCCTGGGTGGCCAGGTCCGCGGCGCGTTCGCGCGCGGCGAGCGCGGCTCCGCCGTCTATGACGAGCCCGGACATCACCAGCGCGGCGATCGCGACGAGCGCGTACCACAATGCGATCGAGCCGCGGTCGTCGTCCAGGCGTGGTCTAGGGGACACGCAGGCCACCTCCTCCGCACGCGCACATCGTGCTTTTCCTCGTGACGATGGCGTAGATCGCCAGCGCCGCGAGCAGGACGGCCACGGTCATCACGATCACGGTCACCGTCGTCGGGAACCGATCGAGCAGGTCCTGGAACCAGGACCGGACACCGCCGTCGTCCGGCTCCGAGTCCTGGTGATCGCGTGGCGGCCGGTACAGCATCAGCCGCCCCCAGGATTGATCTGCCGATACTGCTCAAGGACCGAGGTCGAGTCAGCTTTCAGGCTGACTGCGCCGGGCATGCCGGCTAATGCCAGCCCGCTCAGATCCGTGCGGCAGGTCAGGTGCGCGATCACCTGGCCGCCGGCGTAGAACGCGGAGGTGTCGAGCGAGACGTTCATGCTTGAGCAGCTCAGCCCACCGCCGCTGAGCGTCTGTTGGGCGGCCTGGTTCGCTGCCGTCTGCGCGGCCGCAGGGTTGAGTGTGAGCGAGGCCGCGCGTGACGCGGCCAGGGCGGCCTGGTCGACGAGCTGGCGGCCGCGCTCGACCCGGCCGAACCCGACGACGAGCAGCAGCATCACGATGATGAACGGCATCAGGATGACCAGTTCCAACGCCGCGAACGCGCCCCGGTCACGCTCGTCGATCGGTACCCGACGCCGCACTCGCGAGGCGAGGCGCCACACAATGGTGGTCATGGCGTGACCACGTACTTCTCGACTGGACCGGACACGGTCTCATCTGCGGCGTAGTTGCCGAACGGGATGACGCTCATCACGCGGCAGCGCACGTGCACCGTCACCGTGGCCGGTGACCGGGTCACGTTCACTCGGCAGTCTTTGAGTGCGTGCGGGGCCACCTGCGACAGGTAGGTGGCGCCGTCGGCCTTCCCGGCCGACGCGGTGGACTGGTAGCTCTGCGCGGTACGTAGCGCTTCCTGCGCCGCGGCTTGAGTGACGTTGCGCGAATGCCACACGATCGCCCACTGCACCACGGCCATTAGCAGGAAGAACATGATCGGCAGCGTGATCGCCGCCTCCAGAACCGAGTACCCGCGATCATCGTTCTTCCGCAGCAGCCGATGCCGGCGCCGCACTGCGGCGCCGACCCGGCCGGCTGAGGCACGCATCCGATTGATCACGAGAAGGCAGCGTCGTCGTCGCTCGGGCTATTGAGTCTTGGTGTTGTTCGCGGTCGACTTGGCCTTGGTCACGATGATCGCCACGACCGCGATGGCCGCCGCCGCCAGCAGGGCCACCATGATCACCCAGATCAGGATGCCGTCGCCGCGTTCGCGGTCCTCCTCGCGCAGCGCCCGCACATGGGCTTGGAGGTGGCCGAGTGTCCACGCGACCAGCATCCGAACCTGAACCTCTGTATCCGTCATATCCCTGCACCCCTCTTTGTGCTCGATCGGTGGTTCTGCACGCGTTAGACACGCATGAAGCTGATCACTGCCGGGTATCCGAGAAACACCGCGAAGCCGACGCCGAGCAGGATCTGCGCCATCAACATCGACTGATCCCGTTTGCCGCCGGTGCGTTGAGCGTCGGCCAGCTCCTCCGCGCGCAGGCTCGCCGCCCGCGCCGAGAGGGTGTCGCGGACCTGCGCGCCGTCATGGGCGACCAGCTGCACGAGCGTGCCGAGCTCGCGCAGCGGCGCCACCCCGATCCGGTCACCGAGCTCGGTCAACGCGACCCACACATTCTGCCCGGAACGGGTCGCGTTGCTGACCGTGTGCCGGATCAGCGCCAGCGACCAACTACTGCCGATCCTCGCCGCCTCCGGCAGAGCCTGCTCGGCCGCGGCCTTGCCCGACATCTGCAACGACACCCAGTCCAGGTACGCACCGAGAACCTTCTTGAACTGCTTACGCCGACGCGCGGCCGCTTGGCGGGCATCAAAGTCCGGGACGAAGAAGAACCCGGCCGCGATCATCAGCGCAACCACGAGCGGTCCGCCCACCGGCAGGCTCAACCCGGCGACGCCGAGGAACACCGCGATGATTAGCCCGATCAAGAAGCCCAGCATCCCGACCACAACTTTGCGGCCCATCGTCGCCTCGAAGGACTGCCCGTTGAGGGCCAGGTCCTGACGCAGCGAGGTGTAGGCGATGCCGCGGCGGGCCAGCTCCATGCTTACCCAACGGCCCAGCTTCGTCTCGACGCCCGCGGCCGTCGCCGACTTCGCGATCTCCGACCGGACCGGCGGCGTCTCGGCCGTCTGCGCCTGGTCGAAGCGGGCGAGCATCGCCAACGGATCCGGCTTGGGCGGGCGGATCTGCACGATCAGCAAGAAGATCGCTGCGCCCAGTCCGCAGCCGATCAAGGTCAGCGCGATCATCGCCGGGCTCCCGGTGTCGAGGGCGCCGGTCCAGGTGCCGGCGCGGGCCGGTTCGTGGTCAGTGCCTGCGCCTCGGCCGGGCTTAGCCCGGTCAAATGGGCCACCACTCGCAGCTCCGCGTCCCCGATCCGCGCCTCGGCGTGGCTCAAGAACGGTGTGCTCGGTTCACCGCCGGCCAGCTTGCGCATCCACATGAAGGCGGCCGCGAACAGGGCGACCACCACGGCCAGAGCGATCTGGCCACCCACCGACGCGTACGGCTTCACGTAGTCGCGGGAGAGCAGCACCAGGAGCACCGCGAACACGAGCGTGATGATGACGACCAGCTGCACGCTGCGCCGCATCGTTGCCCGGCCGGCCGAGATCTGGCGCCGCTGGTCCAGCTCAGCCCGCGCCGCGGAAGCCAACGATGTGAGCACCTCCGCCAACCCGCTGCCCCGCTGGCGGGTGTTGAGGATCAACGCCCCGATCACCTTGTCGGCTGACCCGTCGTGGAGCTCGGCCGACAACGCCAGCAGCGCACGGTCCAGCGGCACCCGAGAGCGGATCAAGCCGATCAGCCGCTTCAACGCCGGCCGGATCGCATCTGGGGCGCTGCTCGCCGTCGAGGGGATGGCCTGCTCCAGACTGGCGCGCGCGGTGATCGTGTCGCGCATCGATTCGGTCCACATCACCAGCGCCTCGAGCTGGATGATCTGGGTCTGCTCCAGGCGCTGACCGCCGAACATCTGCGGCCAGAAGATCACCAGCGCGGCGATGCCGACCGCGGCCACCGGCCAGTGACTCAGGACCAGGGCCAGGATGCCGATCACCACGCCGCCGGCGATGCGCCCGGATAACGCCGGCGAGCGCAGCGCCTGCACCGCCAGATTGAGACGGTTCGGCGGCTTGGCCGGCTGCGGCGTGACGCCGTGAATGAACATGCCAAGCAGTACCAGACCGCCGCCGAACCCGGCGGCGATCAAGCCCATGATCAGACCATCGAGACTCGGCAGCATCACAGGCCTCCGAAGAATCCATGGTCGGTGTAGCCGGCGCTCTCCAGCCGTTTGCGGCGGGGATCGGTGATCGCGAAATCGCTGCGCGTCGCACGGCCATCGACATCATTGGCCACGAACACCGGGGCACTGACCACCCGCTCACCGTCGAAGCCGGAAACCTCCAGCACCTCGGTGACCGTGCGCAGGCCACCCAGATCGGGGTTCTGCCGGATGAACACGACGAAGTCGATCGCACCAACGATCAACGAATGGGTGACCTCGAAGGACAAGTTCTCGGCCTGCGCGGCGTAGGAGGCGATACGGTCCAGAACCGCCACGCTGCTGCGGGCATGAATCGTGCTGAGGCTGCCGTCATTACCTTGAGACATGGCGTTGAGCATCACCACGATTTCCTCGCCGAGGACCTCTCCGACGATGACGCGCGACGGATTCTGCCGCAGCGAGCGTTGCACCAGCTGCGCCATGCTGACACCGCCGCGGCCCTCCGCGTCCGGCAGCACCATCTCCCACTCGACCACGTTCGGGTGCAGCTGCGGGTGACGGCGCAGCCCTAATTCCAAGGCTTTTTCGATCGTGATCACCCGCTCATGCGGCTCGATCACGTTGATCAGCGATCTCAAAAGTGTGGTCTTGCCGGCGTTCGTCGCCCCACCGACCATGATGTTCATCCGGGACTGCACCGCCGCCTGCAGGAACTGCGCCAACCGCTCGTCGACGGTGCCCATCTCGACAAGCTTCGGCAGAAACATCTGCGGGTACCGGTTGCGGCGAATCGACACCGACGGCCGTTCCCCGGCCGTCATGATCGCCGACAACCGTGAACCGTCGGCCAGGCGCAAATCGAGCTGCGGAGTGACCGGTGTCCACGGGCGGGCATTGATCCCGGCGTGCGCGGCCTGCGCCTGGACGATGGCCACCAAGTCGTCATCGGTCGGCGCCAGCGGGCGATGCCGCACCGGCACCGTCTCCCCGGCGTAAGTCACCCACACCTCGTCGCAGCCGTTAATGTCGATGTTCTCCACCCGCTCGTCGTCGAGCAGCTCCTGCAGCTCGCCGGCGCCGAACATCGCCGCGTACACCGCGCCGGCCAGCCGCTCATCCAGCCGGCGGTCGACCGGAACGTCGCCACCGGCCTGCAACTCACGCTGCAGGTACTCGCCGACCAGCCGGTCAATCAAGGTGATCGCCAACTGCTGCTCATCGGCACGCGAGAGTTCCGACTCCCCCTGCGCCTCCCGGCGCTGGGACTCCCGATTCAGTTCACGCGCCACCGCGGTCTGCAGCTGCTGCACCAGACGATGCTCTAGCGGCTCCTGCTCGTTCACTCCTCCACCCGCGGCAAGTACTGCGGCGCCGTGCTGGCGTGCGCGGCCTGCGCCTGGATGATGGCCACCAGGTCGTCATCGCTCGGCGCCAGCCGACGGTGCCGCACCGGCGCCGTCTCACCGGCGTAGCTCACCCACACCTCGTCGCAGCCGTTAATGTCGATGTTCTCCACCCGCTCGTCGTCGAGCAGCGCCTGCAGCTCGCCGACGCCCTGCTCGTTCATGACGCCTCCTCCCGCGGGAAGTACTGCGGCGCAGGGCCGGGCACCCCAGTCGCCGTCGAGGCGGGCGCGTACGGCACCGACCCCATCGCCTCGGGCCACAGCCGCCACATCTCACTCACCAACTGCTCGCCGGACTTGACCAACGCGGACTTGACCAGCTTCTTGGTCAACGGACCAGACCACAGCGCCGCTGCCGCAGCGGGGTCGTGACGGAACACGCCCACCACCGGCGCCGGCGAGCCGATGCTTTCCAGCAACGCGCGCGTGCGATGAATGGCCCCGCCCTCGTCGCTGCTATCAGCGACGAGCACGACCCCCACCGACGTGCGCTCGCGGCGCGGGTCCCCGACGTACTCGCTCAGCTCCTCGATGCGGGCCCGCAAGTGCCCCAGGCCCTCCGTCGAGGCACGCATCACCAACAACACGACACCCGCGGCCTTCGCGACCACGAGTGCCGGATTACCCGGCTGCAGGCTGCCGACATCAGCGATCACCGCACCAGGCCACGACGCGGCCAGGTGCGCGATTGCCGGCAAGTGCGCAGCGACCTTGATGCTCGCCCGCGAGGACACCTCGCCGCGAATCACTGGCACGTTCAACGCCGACCACTGCGCGAACTGCAACAGCTGCAACGACGCGCCGCCCGGCCTCGCCGCCACCGCCAGCGTCGCGATCGACGGCGCAGCCTGCATGTGCTGACCGTTCATTTGCATCAGCCGAAAGGGCAAATCCGCGCCGCGCGGGTCCAGCTCGCACAACACCCGCTCCCCCGGCCACACCACAGCCAACACCGTCGCCAACGTCGTCGCCCCCGGTGACCCCTTGTCGCTGCCCACCGCGACGATCACGGCTACCCGCCGACCTTCACCAACGCGATCAACTGCGCGTTGCTTGCCTGCGCAACACCGAACGCGGCCGTCGACGGCACGATCAGCGTCAACAGCGTCCCGCCCGCCGACGTCGGGTTGGGCCGCACGTCATAGACCGTCGCGGCCGGCACCAACACGGCCGTGCTCGCGCTCGACGTGCTCGGCGCGCTGCTGGTGTTCTTGTCCGGCAGCTGCAAAACCTCCACCTTGTCGCCAGGAATCAACCCCGAGGAGGGGATCTGGCCCGGCGCGGCCGCCACACCGACCAGGACCTGGCCAGCGGCCAGCGTCGACCCGGTGGTCACCATCGAGCGCTGAATCGGCGTGTGCGCTTTGATCCCGACCGCAGCCGACTGACCCTCGAGACTGCGCAAGTTGTCGGCGCCGACCGCGGTCACACCGCCCGACACCTCGACGGTGCTGAGGTCCGTGCGCGTAATGGTGTGTCCGACCGAAATGTCATGGCTGGCGACAACCACCGAAACCTTCGCACCGGCCGTCGTGTAGAAGTAGTACCCCAACGCGCCCAACCCGATGATCAACGCCACCGCCAGCGCCGCGTACCCCTTCGGCCGCGTCCGCGTCGACAACGGCGACCCCGGACCGCCCGGACGGTGACCGTTCAACTTCGGCGCACCCGCCGGCGGCATCAACCTCTGCCCAGGACCAGTCATCTCGTCACCACCGTCTGGATCTGCATCACGTTCAGTTGTCCGGATTTCGACGTCGACTGATCCGGCAAAGCCCCGCTCGTTCCCCCCGAGCCAACCCACGTGATCTTCCACGTGATCGTCTGCGTCGAGGTGATCGGCGAACTCGTCACAGCCTTGTACTGATAGCCACACGCCCCGCCGCTCGGCGCTCTGTTCCCATCCGCGTCCGTCCACGGCCGGCCCGGCCCGCCGCACGACACCGCCGACGAACCGTCACCCGGGTCATACGTCAACGACACCGGTTTCGCCGTCACCGTCGCGAACACGCCTCCGGCCCGCGCGGTCGCCGTCAGCGTTCTCCAGGTCCCCGGATCGGTCCAGTAAAAAAGCCACAACTGGACGTAGGAGAACGGATAACCCTGATAGCGCAGCGTCTCTGACGGCGAACGGTGACCCGACGGCTTCGGGAACCTGAAACTCGCCGCCGCACGCTGAGCCAACTGCGCCGGCGACGGTGGCAAGCCCGCCGGCGGTTGCGCCAACCACACATAGCCGCCCGACCCACCGAACGGACACGTCGCCCAATAGATCCCGCCGCCGTACTGCTGATACTCCACCAGCACCGGGCCACTGGTCGGCAACGGATCCGCGACCTTGTAATAACAGCCATCCGAGGCATTGAAGAATCCGGCCGCTGGGATTGAGCAGGGCACGGTGCGTCCCTTCCAGGAGCAGCCGGCCGGCCCGCCGCCTTGGTTCCCTCCACCGGGACTACCGTTGTGGCCCGGGTCGATCACCACCGCGTGGCACTCCGTCGGCGTACAGACCACTGGGCCGCCGCCGTCACCAGGAGACGGTGCACCCCCTGCTTGGGTCTGAATGGCCAGCACAGAGACCGCCGCCACAACGGTCATCACGAAGGTGCGCATGTCTTTTTCACCTCGGTCACGGACGTTTGAACCAGCCAGCGGGATCGGTAGTAGATGACGGTCGCGGTGATCGCATGCGGCGGCGGCGCCGTCGACCCGGGGAACTGCACCGGAACCGGTTTATGCGTCTTGATGTTGTACGGTTTCCAGCTCGGCGCAGCCGTCGGGCAATCCCTGAGCGTCACCATCGGGTACGGCTTCGAGGCCGGTTGAACAGCAGTCACGCTTACCCGCGCCGCTGGGGGTGTGCCCCCCCACGCAATATCACCCGTCACGTAGCTGATCAGGCTGCCGCCTTCGTGCCCGAGTGCGGGGTCTACCGCGTAAGCCTTGAGCGCGGCCTCGCGGGCGGTATCCGCTGGGTTCTTCTCGGCGTTGTGTGCGGCCGTCCTGAATGCGACATAGGCCGCGACCGCAGCCTTCTCGGTTGGAGAGACGGTCGGGCTGGTACCGGTCGGCGGCGGCGAGCTCGACTCCGACGCCGTCGACGATCCACTCGCCGAGCTCGACGGCGGTGATTGCGTGTGGGTACCGGTGCTGCTGGTGCATGCGGCCAGCCCCAGCATTGAAACCGCGGCGGCGATCGCGGTGAACAGTCGGCGAGACATCTCGGCCTCCCTCCTCGGTCCTGGCGGATACGTGAGCTTAAGCCCAGTATGTGACGGGGAGCGTACTTAGTGCCGAGGATCTGCCACCCGGCTCAGGGTGGCAAGGTTGCCGCGCCGAGGAGTCGACGCCGCTCCCCCACGCCCAACGATTCGTGACCTGATGGCTAGGGATTGCGCCCTTTGTGCGAGCGCACGCCAACCGAGTGCCCCGCGAGGCGGGGGTTCGATGAGTGGGGGGTCTCCAGCGACCACAAATACCCACGGGACCCCCCACCCGAGCGCCTTGGCCTTCACCCCGGACGGTGGACACCTTGTAGGTGAGGATGTTCGTCATGGGAAGACAGCGTCGGGAGTTCACTCCTGAGTACAAGGACGAGGCCGTGAAGCTGGTGATCAATACCGGCCGTGCGGTGGCCACGGTGGCTCGCGAGCTGGGCATCAACGAGGCGACGTTGGGTCGGTGGGTGAACTCGTTCAAGGCCCGCCAGGACGCCGGCGACGGCGCGTTGAGTGAGACCGAGCGGGCCGAGTTGGCCAGGCTGCGCACGTCGTGTTCCACGCCGATCGCGGCACTCAATACGCCTCCACACAGATCACCAAGTTCGCCGCCGCCAACGGCATCACCCGATCCATGGGGCGGACCGGGGTGTGCTGGGACTGTGATGGCCGAATCGTTCTTCGCCACCTTGAAAACCGAGTTCTACTACCGGCGCGTCTGGCCCACCCAGGCCCGCGCACGACTCGAGGTCGCAGCGTGGATCGAGGACCGATACAACCGCCGACGCCGGCACTCCTCGATCGGCCAGATCAGCCCCGTCGAGTTCGAACTGCAACACTGCAACCACCCCGCGGCAGATCAACAAGCCGCATAACCCCGTGTCCACCAAACGGGGTCAAGGCCACCTCCACTCATCGGGACAAGCTCGGCGCGTAGATGGACTCTTAGCGGATCAGCCCTTCCGGGTCGAGGGAGTAACCAACGGCTAACACGATGCTCTCATGTTGCCGGGCCGCGCCGCGAAGATCGCAATGACGCCTTGAGTTCGGCCTCGGTCGATCCCTGGGCGCGGTCGGCATCAGCGATCAGGAGATCGACAGCGATTCGCATAAGCAGTGTCGCGCTCATTTGTTCGCCTGACCCTTTGCGTTGGCTACGGCGAAGGCGGCGGGCTAGCGCCTCTAGGTCATCAATCTGATCAGTCCGCAGCTTCGTTTCTCGACGCTCGTATGCCGGCCCCACGGAGGACACTGCTACCGGAGGCTTCGGGCTGCTGGTCCCCCGGGGTGTATTAACGCGAACCCTGGAAGCCGCAGATGAATCTTGTTCCGGCGGTGCAGGTGTTGCGGCTGCTGGATCAGCCGTCGTTGAGGAGTTCGCCGCCTCGGTGTTCGCGGGGGTGTCGTCCTCGTGCGTCGATGCGTCCGACCCGTCCGGAGTCGTCTCCTCTATCTCGCGCGGATGTCTCGACGGCGGCATCTGCCGGCCACGGCGCCGTCCTTCTCGTCGCTGCCGCAGAGCGGCCAAACCATCTCCGGAGGGTGCCTGCTCAGCTGACATAGCTATACACCGCGCCGGCAAGCTGGCGAAGTTCGTTCGCGATTGGCTTAATTCGCTGCGGCTCATCTTCGCCGTAAGACGTCAACGCGACGCGGATCTTCCTGCGCGCAACCCACCGGTGCTCTGAGATGGGCGGGCCGACGCGGACGTTAGCGGCCGTCGTCATTCGCGCCAGCTTCTCAGTCTCGGCGGCGGGCGGCGAGCCTGGCACCCGATTGGGGACGACCAGGATCGGATAGTCCGCCAGTTCGGCCAGCATCTCCTTGAGCGCTTCGAGAGGCTTCGTCTCGAGGTACACGGGAGTCACGACGACACTAGCGACGGCCATCGCGCCAGCAGTGGTCGGCACGCCGCCCGGATGGGTGTCGACGACGACGTAGTCGCTACGCCAATCGTTTGCCCACCGTTCCAGCGCCGCCGCCATCTGCTCGGGCGTCGGCTGTGCATGCGCGAGGTCAGGGTGGCACGGAATCAGGTCTGGCTTCCTGGTGCCTCTCAGGGGCATCGGTGTCCGACCTCGCTCCAGGGCGTCGAGCAGGGGCGCCCGGTACCGATCCTCGTGACGGTAACCCCACTGCCTCGTTGCATTCCCGCCGTCCCAGTCCAAGTCCACCAGCGGCGCCGACAATAGGTTCGCGAGCTCGTACGCGATGGTCGTCTTGCCGACCCCGCCCTTGTAGGACGCGACGGTGATGATCTTCGGTGACCAGGGGCGGCGTTCGGCCTCCGGCTCGTCGAGCGCAGTCTGGATCGTCATATGGAGCAGGTTAGCTCTGATCACGCTTCGCGGCCCGGATTTCCGAGTTTCCGGAGTGTCGCGTTTCCGGGTCTACGGGTCATCGGCTTTCCGACTAACCGTAATCCCGCGTCCCCGTAAGTCCGTAGTTCCGGAGACTCGGGTTTACGCCGCGCCGTGTTCCCGGCACTCCGTAATCCCGGGTTTCCGTTTTTCCGAGTGTTCGAGATACCGTTTTCTCGGGTTCACGGGCATCAGTGCTTCCGCTTGTCCGAATACTCGAGGATCCGGGTGGACGGGTCACACTTGCGGCCCCCGCGACACGCCGGGCGCACGCGGGATGCGCCGCTTCTGGTGATATCGCCTGTAGACATCATCCATGGACACCGGGCGGGCTCGAATGCGACCCCGGCCCGTCCTGTTGCGAACATCGCCCGACAAGGAGGCCGAGAATATGGCACAGCCGGGATTCGCCTTCACCCCCGACGTCACGGTTCCGGTCGCCGATGCCGCCCGCCGGCTCTGCATCTCGCGGGCCCGGCTGGCAGAGTTGGTGCTCACCCAAGAACTCGAACTCGTCGGGCCTCAGAACCTCGCTGAGGGCCGCGTGCGGCTTTCCGATGTCGATCGCCTTGGAGACCGTCTGCTGCCGGCGGGGGGCATCAGGAAGAGCACCCGGCCGCCCGCCGGAATGCTGCCTCGGATCCAGCACACGGCGTTGCAGCTCTTGGCCGATTGGGGCAGCTCTAGCCGTCTCGCGTTACAGGTCGCGTTGCACCAGCATCATCCGGCATTCACCAAGAGCCTGGGCCAGCTTGAGGAGCGCGGCTTGGTTCACCGCGAGGGAAGCACGCTCATGTTGAGTGAACGTGGTCGGGATTATTTGGAGGCTTATCCGAAGGTGAGTTAGCGCTGACATACGGAAACGCCCCCACATAGGGGGGCGTTCCCGCCGGGGCTAGGTGTTCGAAGCACCTCGACCTGGCTGACATTCGAGTCCGTCGTAAGCGGGCTCTGGCGGATCGAGACCCCGCCAAACAGACGCTCTACACAAGGAGTCCTGTTGTGTCTGACTATAGCAAGCCGATGACACCATCGGTCGGTTTTGGCAAGGGTGCCGCGCCGACGGGCCTACATGTCGTGGGGGAGTGGTGACGGCGCCGGCGTTGGTGGTTGCGCCGGACGAGGCGCGGGGGGGCCGGGTTCCGCCGCAGGATGTGCTGGCTGAGCAGTCGGTGTTGGGTGCGATGTTGCTGTCGCCGGCGGCGATCGCTGATGTCGTGGAGGTGTTGGCCCGGAAGGATTTCTACCGGCCGGCGCATGCGGTGATCTTCGATGCGGTGCTGCGGCTGTTCGGCAAGGGGGAGCCGTCGGATGCGGTGACGGTGGCCGATGAGCTCGGTGCGATGGGGGAGCTGCCGCGGGTGGGCGGTGCGGTGTATCTGCATACGCTGATCTCGACGGTGCCGACGGCGGCGAACGCCGGCTACTACGCACAGATTGTGGCCGAGAAGGCGACGCTGCGGAATCTGGTGATGGCCGGGGATCGGATCAGCCAGCTCGGCTACGGCGCCGACGCGCGCGGTGAGGCCGGGTCGGGGTCGGTGGCCGAGGTGGTGGACCGGGCGCAGGCCGAGCTGTACAGCGTGGGGGAGGACCGGCACCGCGCCGATGTCGTCGAAGTCGGCGAGCTGCTGCAGTCCACGCTGGATCAGGTCGAGGCGATCGGCTCGACCGGTGGTGTGGTCGAGGGCCTGGTTGCGACCGGGCTGGCGGATCTGGACGACCGGTTGGCCGGCGGGTTGCTGCCCGGCCAGCTGGCGGTGATGGCCGGGCGGCCCGGGTCGGGCAAGTCCAGCCTCGCGCTCGGGATGGCCGCGCACGCCGCGCTGCACGCCAACACGCCGGCGGTGGTGTTCTCCCTGGAGATGGGCCGCCTGGAGCTGATGCTGCGGCTGCTCTCGGCCGCCGGCAGCATCCCACTGCGCAGCCTGCGCACCGGGCAGGTCAGCGACCAGCACTGGGCCCGGTTGGCGCACTGTTCGCAGCAGCTGGCCGGAGCGCCGCTACACCTGGACGACTCGCCGAACCTGACCGTCACCGAGATCCGGGCCAAGGCGCGGCGGCTCAAGCAGCGCGGCGGTCTCGGGCTGGTGGTGGTGGACTACCTGCAGCTGATGTCCAGCGGCGGGCGGGTCGAATCGCGCCAGGTCGAGGTCGCCGGCTTCTCCCGGGCGATGAAGCTGCTCGCGATGGAGCTCGAGGTGCCGGTGATCGCGTTGAGCCAACTCAACCGCGGACCGGAGCAGCGCACCGACAAGAA
>QHBY01000166.1 GCA_003244245.1 Pseudonocardiales bacterium | reverse complement strand
GGCCGGTACATGTCCCACACCCAGGCATCGGACATCCGCACCTCGAAGTACACCTCACCGTCGGCGTTGCGCGCCTGTACATCCACCTCGTTGGCCAGATAGAAGCGCCGCTCGGTCTCCACGACATAGGCGAACTGTCCGACGACGTCGCGGTACTCCTTGTAGAGCGACAGCTCCATCTCGGTCTCATACTTCTCGAGATCCTCGGCGCTCATCGACAGCCCATCGGTCGCTTCATCGGGTGCTGACCTCTCCTGCTCTCGGCAATACCCCATTCTGGACCACTGTCGGCGGCACTATCGGCCACAATCTCGCCCGCGGCGCGCTGCGGGGCGGGGCAGTGATGCTATGCCTTCGCGCTGCCAGGACGACGTTGACGTAGCTGAACCGGTGTTCGGCGGACGGGCCATGCGCGAGCAGGGACGCGTTGTGCTCGGGCGTGCAATAGCCCTTGTGCTCACCGAAGCCATACCAGGGCATCCGCTCGTGTACCTCACCCATGATCCGGTCGCGAGTTACTTTGGCCAGCACCGAGGCCGCTGCCACGCAAGCGGCAGCCCGGTCCCCGCCGATCACCGCCATGTTCGGAGCCGTCAGGCCAGGCACCCGAAAGCCGTCGGTGAGCACGTAACCGGGATGCACCGCGAGGCCGGCGACGGCGCGCCGCATGCCTTCCAGGTTGGCCACGTGCACCCCCAGCTCGTCGACCTCATCGGGTGGGATCACCACCACGTTCCTCGCGACTGATCTGGTGATGATCAGGTCGTGGTAATGGTCCCGGCGCGCCGCGGTGAGCAGCTTGGAGTCGGTGAGCCCGGCCAGAGCCACCGCGTCCGCTGGCCGTAGCACGCACGCAGCGACCACCAGCGGCCCAGCGCAGGCACCCCGACCGGCCTCGTCCACCCCAGCGACCGGGCCCAGACCCTTGCGGTGCAGCACAGTCTGCAAGGCCCACATGCCGGCGTCCCTGCGCACCACCGCCCTCGGCGGTCGCGGCAGGGCCTGACGGGTGTTGCGTCCCACGGCCGGCACGGTCGTCAGCTACGCCTCCCGGCGACCACCCGCTCCCGCAGCCGCCGGCCGCCGCGAAGTACCGGCCAGCTCAGCACCAGGCCAGCGGCCAGCGGAAGTCCGGACGGCGGGGACGAGCCGGAAGGCGCCGGCGCGCCCAGGGCCCTGGCGTGCTGCGGGTCAGGGTCGGAGATACCCTGCCAGCGAGAGAACGGAAGCACGATCACCCGAGCCTTACCGATGACGTTGCTCACCGGCTGTGTGCCCGACAGCTGGTCCGCCACGTGCCGTCGCGAGTCCGCACTGTTGTTCCGGTTGTCCCCCATCATCCACAGGTTGCCCTGCGGCACCGTGACCGGCCCGAACTCCTCCTGGGGCTCGTGCCCGATGAAGACGGCGTAGGGCTCGGTCAGCGCGGTACCATCGACCGTCACCCGGTTCTGCTTGTCGCAGCACTGCACCGTCTGACCACCGACCGCTATCACCCGCTTGACGAAGTCCCGCTCGTCCGGCGGAGCGAGGCCGACCAATGCGCCGGCCTGCTGCAGCCCATTGATCAAGATGTTGTCCGAACGCTGGCTGGTGAACTCACTGGCCCAGGAGTCGGTACCGCGGAAAACCACCACGTCGCCGGATGCCGGACCGCGGAACCGGTAGGTCAGCTTGTCGACCAGCACCCGATCGTTGGTGCAGCCAGGGCAACCATGCAGGGTCGGTTCCATGGATGCCGAGGGGATCACGTAAACCCGAGCCAAAAACGTCTGAATCAAGAACGTGAGCACCAGCGCGGTGAGCACCAGGATCGGTACCTCGCGCCAGAACGAGCCCTTGCTGCGCTTGGACAGGCGATGCCGGTGCACGCGGCGGTCAGGGAAATTGCCGGGATCGTCGCCACGAGCGGGTTCGGTCGAGCGAGCCAGGTGGGCCACGTCCTCAGGCTATCGACAGACGGCCGGTGCGGGGGGATCAGGACGCGGACGGCGTCTCACGCTTCTCCTTGATCTTGGCAGCCTTACCCCGCAGATCGCGAAGGTAGTACAGCTTGGCGCGCCGAACATCCCCGCGGACGACGACCTCGATCTTGGCGATGTTCGGCGTATGCACCGGAAAGGTACGTTCCACACCCACGCCGAAGGACACCTTGCGCACAGTGAAGGTTTCCCGCGCTCCGCCGCCCTGACGGCGAATGACGGCACCTTGGAAGATCTGCACCCGCTGGCGCGAGCCCTCGATGACGCGGACGTGCACCTTGAGCGTGTCACCAGGTCTGAAGTCGGGGATATCGGACCGCAGCGACTTCGCGTCCAGGGCGTCCAGGGTGTTCATCGCAAGTCCATCCTCGTCATTCGTGTGCTGTGCACGGTTTGGAGCGCCCGGGGTGGGCGCGAACAGCGGCGTCAGTGATGGCAAGAACGTCCGCCCTGGGGGCAGTCCCTGCCTTGCTGCGCTGTGGCAACCGATCCAGTGTGCCAGACGCTGCCGTCGGCGATGAAACCGGGAGTTGACATCTGGTGGCGTTCATCCGCGCGGGATGGCGAGACCCTCGAGTACGGCGCGGTCCGCGCCATCCAGGACACCGGCTGGCAACGCCGTCAGCAGATCGGGACGCCGCGCCGCGGTGCGTTCCACCGCGCGGTCGCGACGCCACCGGGCGATCGCGGCGTGGTTACCCGAGCGGAGCACGGCCGGGACCTCCCGGCCCCGCCACACCTCTGGACGGGTATAGCACGGTCCCTCCAGCAGGCCGTCGGAAAACGAGTCCTGCGTCGCTGAGGCGGGGTTGCCCAGCACTCCAGGCAGCAGCCGAGCGATCGCCTCAACCATCACCAGCACGGCGACTTCACCACCGACGAGCACGTAGTCGCCGATCGATATCTCCTCCACAGCGACCCGGCCGGCCGCGTCGTCGATCACCCGTTGGTCGATGCCCTCGTAGCGGCCGCAGGCGAAAACGAGCCGTGGTTGCGCAGCCAGCTCGGCAGCCAACTGCTGGGTGAAGGGCCGTCCGGCGGGGCTGGGCACCACCAATCGAGGCGGCGGCTCGCCAGCCAGCACGTCATCCAGCGCGTCGCCCCAGACGTCGGGCCGCATCACCATGCCGGGTCCGCCGCCATAGGGCGCGTCGTCCACCGACCGGTGCACATCGTGGGTCCAGTCCCGCAGGTCATGCACCGTGAAGTCGATCAGCTTGCGCTCGATCGCCCGGCCGAGCAGCGCCTCTCTAGCCGGTGTCAGATACTCCGGAAAGATCGTGACGACCTGAATCAACACAGCTCAACGCTCTCCGTCAGTCGAGCAACCCGGGAGGTGGGTCGAGCATCACTCGGCCACCAGCCAGGTCCACCTGGGGAACGATTTCTCGCACGAAGGGCACCAGCGCCTCGCCGTGATCGGTCTCCAGCACCAGCAGGTCACTGGCCGGGGCGTGTACAACCTCACGCACGGTGCCCAGCGCCGCGCCGTCTGGTCCAACGGCGGCGAGGCCCTCTAGCTGGTGGTCGTAGAACTCGTCGGGATCGTCGAGCTCGGGCAGTGCGGTGACGTCGGCGGTCAACACGAAACCGGACAGCTGTGCTGCCGCATCACGATCGGGCACCCCGGCGAATCGGACGAGCAGGGCGCCGCCATGCGGACGGACGGCCTCCACCGTGAGCGGACGGCCAGCGTCACTGCTGAGCTGAGCGCCGACGACGAAGCGCTGCTCGGGAAAGTCGGTGCGCACCTGCACCGCAACCTCCCCCCGAAGGCCATGCGGTCTGCCGATCCGGCCAACCACCCGACGGGACTGCCCGCCTGTGGTGTCACTGCCCGGCTGCACGATCGACACTTGCGCCACCGAAGTCAGCGGTCGGTGTCGGTGTCGACGACGTCGACGCGTACCCCACGGCCACCGATGCCGCCCATCACCGTGCGCAACGCCGTGGCGGTGCGGCCCCCCCGACCGATCACCTTTCCGAGATCGTCGGGGTGGACGTGCACCTCCAGGGTGCGGCCCCGCCGCGTGGTCACCAGCTGGACGCGTACGTCGTCGGGATTGTCGACGATTCCTCGCACGAGGTGTTCGAGCGCGTCCGCCAGCATGCTCACACCTGGCTGTCTGCGGCCGTCGCAGTGTCCTCCCGATCGTCGGCTGCGACCGGCGCGCTATCTGGGGTTTTGTCTGGCGCCGCTGCTGGAGCCGTGTCTTTGGCCGGCTGGGAGGCGGGCTGGGAAGCTCTGGCCGGGCTGGTGTCGGTCTGGCGGGCTGACTTCTTTCGTGGCGTGGTCGCCTCGGTAGTCGGCACCTCGCCGGCCTGCGCCAGCGCCCGGTTGAACAGCTCGGCCTTGTCCGGCTTCGGCTCGGCTCGCCGCAACGTGCCTTCGGCACCCGGCAGGCCGTTGAACCGCTGCCAGTCCCCGGTGATCTGGAGGAGGTGTTGGACCGGGTCGGTGGGTTGGGCCCCGACACCGAGCCAGTACTGCACCCGCTCTGAGTCGACCTCGATGACGCTGGGGTGCTCCTTGGGGTGGTACTTGCCGATCGTTTCGATCGCCTTGCCGTTACGGCGGGTCCGGGCGTCGGCGACGACGATCCGGTAGTACGGCTGGCGAATTCTGCCGAGCCGCATGAGCTTGATCTTGACAGCCACGGGTCGAGCTACTCCTGTCAACGCGCGAGGTTCACGGTGAGCGCGCGCGGCCCATGGTGGGGGCACGGGCCGGTGGCGCTCGCGAGGTCAGTGGTCACGGAAATTTGTCGTCACAGCGCGATGAGAGGACCCACCGCGACAACAGCAGCCCATTGTGCCAGACCATCCCGGCCGCTGACGTATCGCCCGTCGGATCACCCGGATATCGCGCCCTGGGTGATCAGCAGGAGTCCGATCGCCGGCAGGAAGTTGTTCGCCTGATGGGCGACGATGCTGCCCAGCAGGTTGCCGGTGAGCAGCCGGGCGAGCGCGATCGGCAGTGAGATCACCACCAGCAGCGGGGTTCGCAGCAGCTCCAGGTGAGCGAAGGAGAACAGCACCGTGGTCAACCCGAAAATGACCCACCGGTTCCACCGCCAGTACTCCATCGCCCGCCACAGCACCCCGCGGTAGAGCACCTCCTCGCATACCGGCGCGATCAGCCACACCGCGAAGAACAGCAGCAGGCCCAGTCCGAGAGGCAACCGCAGACCGTCGAACACCTGGCCCACCGCCGAGTTCGCGTGGCTCTGGCCGACCCAGTGCGCCCACAGCGCCGAGGCCGGCACCGTGACCACCAACCCCACGACGCCCAGCGCCAGCCCGAGGCCGGCGTCTCGCAGCCGCCACCGCACCGACAGCTGGCGGCGTAACCGTTCGAGCAGGTTGCCTTTGGCGAGCAGCGCGGCACCGGTGGCCGCCACCACACCGGCCGCCACGGTAGGCACCAGCAGCGCTGCGACCAACGCCCCGCCGGGCAAGTGACCCGCGGCGCCGTGCCGGATAGTGAGAGTGAAGGGCACCAGCACCAGCACCGAGACCGCCAGGAAGGTGACCTCCGCGACCACGAAGCAGGCGAGCATCAGCCATCCACGGCGAGTATCTCGCAGGACAGTGGTCACAACACCCGCCCGCGCAACATCAGCAACGCGGGGGTGCGCAGAGCTTCCGTATCCAGCCGCGGGTCCGTGCGCGTGACGAGCAGGTCGGCCGGCGCACCAGGCACCAGGCCGGCAACGCCCAGCCAGTCGCGGGCCGCCCAGCTCGCCGCAGCCAGCGCCTGCGTACCGGTGAGCCCGACGGTTCGCAACGCCGCGATCTCGTCAACCAGCCGGCCGTGCCGGATACCACCGCCGGCGTCACTGCCGGCATAGATCGGAATCCCCGCCTCTGCGGCGGCCCCGATGGTGTCGCGGACCCGGGCGTGCAGCGCACGCATCTGAGCGGCATAACGCGGGTACTTGCCGGCGCGCTGCGCGATCGCTGGGAACATCTCGATGTTGATCAGGGTAGGTACCAGGGCGGTGCCACGCGCGGCCATCTCGGTGATCATCTCGGCGGACAGGCCGGTGCCGTGCTCAATGCAGTCGATCCCGGCACCGATCAGACCTGGCAGCGCGTCGGCGCCAAAGACGTGCGCGGTGACCCTGGCCCCGGCGGCGTGCGCGGCGGCGATCGCCTCGACCAGCACGTGGTCCGGCCACAGCGGGGACAGCTCACCACTTTCGCGGTCGATCCAGTCGCCCACCAGCTTGACCCAGCCGTCTCCAGCCGCCGCCTGCTCTACCACAGCCTGCGGGAGTAGCGCGGGATCATCGAGCTCCACGCCGACGTTCGGGATGTAACGCTTGGGGCGGCCCAGGTGGCGGCCGGCCCGGATGATCCGCGGCAGGTCGTCGCGGGCCTGCAACGGGCGGGTATCAAGCGGGGATCCGCAATCCCGGACGAGCAGGGTGCCGGCATCCCGGTCGGTGGCGGCCTGCTCCGCGGCCTCCGCGAGGCTCGCCGGCCCCCGTGCGCCGATACCGATGTGGCAGTGGGCGTCGACCAAGCCCGGGAGCAGGTAACCGCCATCGCTGACAGTGACAGCACCGGGCACCGGCTCAGCGCAGATCAACCCATTGGCAACCCATAGCTCGCCGGGTTCACCAGCAGGGAGTAGGACCCCGCGCAGGTGCATCGCGGCCGCTCCCGAAGGCAGCGTCACTTCTTGGGAAACCTCAGCTTCGACGGGTCGAAACCGGGCGGTAACTGGTCCAGGCCGGTCAGCTCAGACAGGTCGGGCATCCCCGGGGGCAATCCTCCTGGCAATCCTGGCGGCAGGCCACCGGGCAGTCCTCTGGGTGTCCGGGGCGGCGTCGGGCCCCTACCCTTGCCCTTCTTACCCTTGCGTCCCTTGCGGGTGCGGCGACCGGGGCCGGTCCCGAAGCCGAACCGGCCGGCCATCTGTTGCATCATCTTGCGAGCCTCGAAGAACCGCTCTACCAGCTGGTTGACCTCGCTGACCGCCACTCCGGAGCCCCGGGCGATGCGCTGGCGCCGGGACGCATTGATAATCTTTGGATCGGCCCGCTCGGCGGGTGTCATGCCACGGATGATGGCTTGCAGCCGGTCCAGCTGCTTGTCGTCGACCTGGGCGAGCTGCTCTTTCATCCCCGCCGCGCCGGGCAGCATCCCGAGCAGGTTGGCGATCGGCCCCATCTTGCGGATGGCCTGCATCTGCTCGAGGAAGTCCTCCAGGGTCAGCTCACCGCTGCCGATCTTGGCGGCGGTCTGCTCTGCCTGGTCGGCATCGAAGGCCTGCTCAGCCTGCTCGATGAGGGTGAGCAGATCTCCCATACCCAGGATCCGGCTGGCCATCCGGTCCGGGTGGAAGACATCAAAGTCCTCCAACTTCTCCCCGTTGGACGCGAACAGGATCGGCGCACCGGTGACCTGCCGCACCGACAGCGCTGCACCACCGCGGGCGTCACCGTCCAGCTTGGTCAGCACGACGCCGGTGAACCCGACTCCGTCGCGGAACGCCTCGGAGGTCATTACCGCGTCCTGCCCGATCATCGCGTCGATGACGAACAGGATTTCGTTGGGTCGCACCGCATCACGGATGTCGACGGCCTGGCGCATCATGTCGGCGTCGATACCCAGCCGTCCAGCGGTGTCCACCACGACGATGTCGTGCTGACGAGCCCGGGCCTCGGCTACCCCCCGGCGGGATACTTCGACCGGGTCGCCGACGCCGTTACCCGGCTCTGGGGCGTACACCTGCACCCCGGCCTGTGCGCCCACAATCTGTAACTGGGTGACCGCGTTGGGTCGCTGCAGGTCCGCGGCGACGAGCAGCGGGGTATGGCCCTGACCGCGCAACCAGAGGGCGAGCTTGCCGGCCAGCGTCGTCTTTCCGGAACCCTGCAAGCCGGCCAACATGATCACAGTCGGTGGCACCTTGGCGAACTCGAGACGCCGGGTTTCCCCACCCAGGATGCCGACGAGCTCCTCGTTGACGATCTTGATGACCTGCTGGGCGGGGTTCAGCGCACCGGAGACCTCGGAGCCCTTGGCGCGCTCCTTGATCTGCCCGACGAACTGGCGGACCACCGGCAGCGCGACATCGGCCTCCAGCAGCGCGATGCGGATCTCGCGGGCGGTGACGTCGATGTCGGCATCGGAAAGCCTGCCCTTGCCGCGCAGGCCGGCCAACGCTGACATGAGCCGGTCGGAGAGGGTGTCGAACACGCCGGTCGCACTCCCTTGGGGTCCGGCGGGGTGATGTGCCCCGGAGTCTGGCTACTTCACGCCAGCGTAGCCGCGTCGAGCGTCTGGCCGGACCTGGCCCGACCTCGCCAGCCGCAACCGCCGGCGCCCCAGGCCCCACCCTGGTTGCGCCGGCGGTCCGGCATGGGCTCCTGCGGTCGGCATGGCACACGCGCCACCCGAGTCTCCGGCCGGGGCAGCAGCCTGGCGTCCGCCCGACGTGCGCGCCGAGCCACCCGACCAGCCTGCCGATACCAGTCCTCGCGGGGGAGCGTGAATACCCGCAACCGCGCCTAGGTAGGACTACCCGACCTGGCAGCCACGCTGAGCGCGGCGTACGCGGCCCGGCGCCTGCTACGGGTGCAAGCCGAATCTGGCCGTGGGCTGGTCTGGCTGCCGAGGCCGGTGCTCCGGCGCGGGTGAGGCATCCGCGGGCTGCGCGCCATTGGTCTGCTCGGCCAGCCCTGTCTGCTCGGCCAGCTCGGCCAGCTCGGTCTGCTCAGCAGGTGTGAGCTGATCGGCCACGCCGAGCGCCTCGACCAGCAGGCGGTGCACGTCGGACAGCTGATCGGTGACCTCGGATCGCAGCTGCCTGGCCGCGGCAACCTGGCGGGTAACCTTCAGCACCCGGTTGCTCAGCCGCTCGCCCGCCATCCGCATGATCAGGTGCAGTGCTGCGACGCTGTGGGTCTGGTAATCGCGGATCCAGGCGTCCGTCTCGGTCTCGCGTCTCGCGATGTCCCGCTCGGCCTGCTGTTCCGCCCGCTGATGCCGAGCCGCGGATTCAGCTTCCATGGCCTGACGCCGGGCGTTGGACTCCGCCTCCAGGCGCTCGCACTGCTGGGTGGTCTGGGTCAGCAGCCGGTCGGTCTCGGCGCGGGCGCTCTCGCGCAGCGAGGTGGTCTCCTGCTCGGTAGCCGTCGCCAGCTCGGCGGCCTCGTCCTCGGCTATCTGCAGCATCCGCTGGATCCCCTCGGTCGCGGCGGTCAGTGGGGATCGCTGCAGGCGATCCACCTCAGCGGCCGCCTCCGACGCTTCCCGACGCAGACGATCAAGCTGCCTCGTCGCCTCCGAGGCTTCCCGACGCAGCTTTTCGACCTCTTCGGTGAGATCGCCAGCCCGCTGCAGCGCAGCGTCGCGTTCGGCTCCAATGGTCCCGACGCGAGCTTTGAGAGCGGTGACGTGGTCCATAACCTGCTGACGGTGAAATCCGCGCAACACGATCTCGAAGGGCGGGGGTGGGGGAACGGCCTCGTCCCGGGTTCCGTGCATGTCGCCGGATGGTAGCCCCGGTACTCACCGGGCCGCGTTGAGCACCGCACGCTCGATGCGCTCGCGCGCCTCAGGCAGCAACACGGTGTGACCATCCGGGGTACCGCGCCCACCGGGGACAGTCAGGCAGAACGAGTCCACCGCCGAGCCCCCCAGGGTGACGATCCGCGCCCACCGGATGGTGACCGCATTGCCCTCCAACGCCGCGGCAACCCGGTGCAGCAAACCGATCCGGTCGGTAGTGCGCAGCTCGATGACAACCGCGCCGGTGGCTTCGTCGTCAAACCACAGCACCTTGGTCTCGACGTCGGACGACCCCGCTCCGGACGTGGAGAGCTCACCGTAGTCGCGCTCCTTGGCCGCCAGCGCGTCCTCCAGTTGCAATGAGCCGTCCAACGCCCGGGCCAGATCCTGGCGCAGCAGCGCGACGTCCGGCGGCCGACCGAAGCGCGGCGAGACGGTGAAGCTCTGCACCGCCGCGCAGCCGCCAGGCAGCTCCACGACCCGGATATCCGCGGAGTGGACCCGCAGGGAGTGCAGCGCCAGCACCCCGGTCGCCAGCGCAAGCACCCCAGGCCGGCCAGGGGCCACGACAGTGATGGTGGTCAACGCATCCGGTCCGTTGGCGCCGCTCGCGGTGACGTGCAGCGCACCGCTGGTGACGAACTGCAGCGCCAGCGCACGGTGCTCCCCGGTGAGCGGTTCCGGCGCCGGTGCCGGCCGGCCCGCCAGCACCGCCCGGCAGCGCTCAGCGAGGTCGGAGATCAGGCCGGCGCGCCATTCAGTCCACACGCCAGGGCCGGTGGCCAGACTGTCCGCCTCGGCCAGCGCGATCAGCAGCTCCAGCAGGGTCGGGTCGCCACCGAGGGTGTCGACCACTCGCTGCGCGGTGGTGGGATCGTCGAGGTCTCGGCGGGTCGCGGGATGGGGGAGCAGCAGGTGATGGCGCACCATCGCGCAGAGCGTCTCGACGTCCGAGGGCCACAACCCGAGCCGGTGCCCGATCTGCTCGGCGAGCGCGGCACCGACGATGCTGTGGTCGCCGCCGCGACCCTTGCCCAGGTCGTGCAGCAGCGCGCCGAGCAGGAGTAAGTCCGGGCGAGCGACCGTCGTGGTCAGCCGAGCCGCCTGCGCCGCGGCTTCCACCAGATGCCGGTCCACGGTCCAGACATGTGCCCGATCCCGCGGCGGCAGGTCACGCACCGCACCCCATTCCGGGAACAGCCTCCCCCACAGCCCGGTGCGATCCATCGCCTCGATGACATCCACCGCCGCCGGGCCGGTGCCCAGCAGCGACAGTAGCTCCTCCAGCGCTGGCCGCGGCCATGGTCGGCGCAGTTCCGGCGCGGTCTCGGCAAGGGTAGTGAGGGTGCCGGTAGCGACCGGCAGACCGGTTCGGGCCGCCGTCGCCGCGACCCGCAGAGCCAGCGCCGGATCCCGTGCCGGGTTGGCATCGCGGGCCAGCGCCACCTGGCCGCCATGCTCGACCACTCCCTCATCCAACGGATGGCGTACCGGCCCGCGCGCAATGCTGCGCAGTCCGGGCAGCCTCGCGCGGCCGCGGGGCGTAGGCGCTGCGGCTCGCGCGGCACGCAACCCGACGTCCACTGCGTAGACAACGGTCCGCGCCGCTCCGGAAAGGCGCCTGGCCAGGTCGAACCGGTCACCGAGCGTCAGCGCTGCGGCGACCTCGTCGGCATCCTGCGCGTGCAGCACGTCGTGACCCCTGCCGGCGAACCGGTGCAGCTCGGTGCGCACATCGAGCAGCAGGTCGCGCGCTTCCCGCACGTCGGGCCCAGCCCGGTCGACGAGCTGGGCGGCGGACAGCGCATCAAGCAGCTGCACATCCCGCAACCCGCCGTGGCCGTTCTTGAGATCCGGTTCGACCCGGTGTGCGATGTCACCACTGCGCCGCCAGCGCTGTTGCGTTGACTCGGTGAGCTCGTCGAGCCGGCCGCGGACGCCACTGCGCCAGGCACGCCGCGCGGCGGTGTCCATCGCGGTGAACAACTCCTCGTCCCCCGCGATCAGGCGGGCATCGAGCAACCCCAGCGCGACGCGCAGGTCGGTGGCTGCCACCTGGACAGCCTGCCCGACCGTTCGGACGCTGTGATCGAGATCGATGCGAGCATCCCACAGCGGATACCACAACGCGTTCGCGAGCTCGGAGACGTCGCGCTTGCCGGTATGCAACAGGACCAGGTCCAGGTCGGAGTACGGCACGACCTCGCGGCGGCCCAGCGCACCGACCGCGACCAACGCGCTTCCGCAACCGACGCCCACCGCCGTGCAGCGGGAGGTGAGCCACAGTTCGTAGAGGTCCGCAAGCGCGGCCCGCAGCGCTTGTGCGCTGAGCTGGCGCTGTCGGGGATTCTCGCCGAGAAGGGCCGCGCGGGCCCTGACGAGATCGTCTGCGGGGGTGTCCGAGCCTCCGGGGTGAGAGAGGGCTCCTGGCCGCTTCATCGCCCTCCCTTCCACACCGAAGGTCACCGGTTCGATGCCGTCACATGCTGGCTATCCCGCCCGGCGACGTCGGTCGACTCGAGGGTTCGCGAGGCTTGTAACACTGCGACCGCTGGTAGGTTACAAACGGGTTTCGAGCCGATCACTTGCTCGCGGGGTACCGGTGAGATGCACCGCCGGTACCCCGCCAAGAAGTCAGCACTTCACAGGTTTGAGATGTCCCAGGGCTCGAGACGTCACAGGGCGTCTAGACCGCGCTCGCCGGTTCGCACCCGGACCACGGTTTCCACCGAAGTGACCCAGATCTTCCCGTCCCCGATCTTCCCAGTCCGAGCCGCCTCGACCAGCGCGTCGATGGTCTTGTCGACCTGCGCCTCGTCTACCACGACCTCCACCCGGATCTTGGGCACGAAGTCGACCGAGTACTCCGCCCCCCGGTAGACCTCGGTGTGCCCCTTCTGCCGGCCGAAGCCCTGCACCTCGCTGACCGTCATGCCGAGCACGCCGATCTGCTCCAGGGCAGCCTTGACGTCCTCCAGCGTGAACGGCTTGATGATCGCGGTCACCAGCTTCATCGCCGATCACCTTCCTGACCGGCCGAGGCCGGGATCTTGGTTGTGGGCGCCTGAGCGGGCTTGCTGTTGGTCAACCCGGTCCCGGTGGTGAAGATCGAGCTGAGCTCGTAACCGGCCTCAGCGTGCTCGGTCTCGTCAATACCGGTCCGCTCGGCGTCCTCGTGCACCCGCAGACCGATGGTGTACTTCAACACCAGCGCGATGATCAGGGCTCCGACGAACGAGAAGATCATCACAGCGAAGGCGGCCACCGCTTGGCGCCACAGCTGATCGGTGCCACCGCCGTAGAACAGGCCATTGACCCCGGCAGGCGCGGCCGACGTGGCGAAGAAACCGACCAGCAGGGTGCCCGCCAGACCACCGATGAGGTGCACACCGACCACGTCGAGCGAGTCGTCAAAACCGAACCGGAACTTGATGGCGACCGCGAGCGCGCACACCGCGCCAGCGATCGCTCCCACCGCGATCGCCCCCAAGGGGGAGACCGACGAGCACGACGGGGTGATGGCGACCAGACCAGCCACCACGCCGGAGGCGCCACCGAGGCTAGTGGGCCGGCCGTCCCGGATGCGCTCGACCAGCAGCCAGCTCAGCATCGCCGCGCAGGTGGCCACCGTGGTGTTGATGAACGTGATACCTGCGACGCCGTTGGAAGCGACGGCCGATCCGGCGTTGAAGCCGAACCACCCGAACCACAGGAGACCGGCACCGAGCATCACCAACGGCAGGTTGTGCGGACGCATCGCCTCCCGCGGCCAGCCGCGGCGTCTGCCGAGCACCAGACACAGCGCAAAGCCGGCAGCACCCGCGTTGATGTGAACCGCGGTCCCCCCGGCGAAGTCAATCGCTTTGAGTTGGTTAGCGATCCAGCCGCCCTTCGCGGCGCTGACGCCGTCGAAGGCGAACACCCAGTGCGCGACCGGGAAGTAGACCACCGTCACCCAGATCGCGGCGAACGCCAGCCATGGCCCGAACCGCATCCGATCGGCCACAGCACCCGACACCAGAGCCACCGTGATGATCGCGAACATCGCCTGGAACGCGACGAACACCGTCGCCGGGATGGTTCCCACCAGTGGGATCGCGACCTTGGAGCCCCCGCTGGCCACGTAGGTCCCGCCGTATAGACCCTTGAGCCCCGCGTAGTCGAACGGGTTGCCGATCAGGCCGTGACCGGCGTCGTTACCGAATGCCTCTGAGTAGCCGTATAGCACCCAGAGAACGCCCACGATCCCCATCGCGGACATACTCATCATTATCATGTTCAGGACGCTCTTCGAGCGGACCATGCCGCCGTAGAAGAACGCCAGGCCCGGAGTCATCAGCAGCACGAGGGCGGAGCTGGCAAGCATCCAGGCAGTGTCACCTGTGTCTGGCACGGGTTCACTCCTCTGTGTCGAGACACGCATCACGATCGGGTGGTGCGTGTGAAAAGAGTGAACAGCGGGTGTTTCGGCCGAAGGCACAGTATGCTTCCGCCACGTTAACTGTAGTGGCCCCACTGTTACGTCCGGGTTGCGGAAGTGGGTGGGGCAGTTGGTCGCTTCCGCGCAGCGAGAAAATCAGTCTAGCAAGGCGTCTACGAAGGCAGCGGGTTCGAATGGTGCGAGATCGTCTACACCCTCGCCGAGGCCTACTAGCTTGACCGGTACCCCGAGCTCTCGTTGCACGTGGAAGACGATGCCGCCCTTGGCGGTACCGTCCAGCTTGGTCAAGACGATGCCGGTGATATCGACGACCTCGCGGAAAACCCTCGCCTGCATGATCCCGTTCTGACCGGTGGTGGCATCCAGCACCAGCAACACCTCATCCACCTCGGTCTGCTTGGAGATCACCCGCTTGACCTTGCCCAGCTCGTCCATCAGACCCGTCTTCGTGTGCAGCCGACCGGCGGTGTCGATCAACACTGTGTCCACGCCGTCAACGCTGCCCCGCTTGACCGCGTCGAAGGCCACGCTCGCCGGGTCGGCGCCCTCGGGGCCCCGCACGACCTCCGCACCGGCGCGCTCCCCCCAGGTGGCCAGCTGCTCGACGGCGGCGGCCCGGAACGTGTCGGCCGCGCCGAGCAGCACCCGGCGCCCGTCGGCGACCAGCACGCGGGCCAGTTTGCCGGTGGTGGTGGTCTTACCGGTGCCGTTGACCCCGGCGATCAGCACCACACCGGGGACACTGGCTCCGTCGCCGCCAGTGTGCGGCAATGCCCGCACCGCACGGTCCAGCTCTGGACGTAGCGCCTCGATCAGCACGTCACGCAGTACCTCCCGGGCTTGCTCGGCCGTCCGCACTGCACGCGCAGCGAGTTCGGCGCGCAGCCTCTCCACGATCTCGGTAGTGGTGGCCGCGCCGAGATCGGCCAGCAACAGGGTGTCCTCCACGTCGGTCCAGGAGTCCTCGTCGAGATCGCCGGCGCCGAGTAGGCCCAGCAGACTCTGCCCGAACGCCGAGCGGGACTTCGACAGCCGGCCGCGCAGCCGCACCAACCGACCGGCAGGGGCGTCGATCGCCTCTTCAAGTGCGTGAGCCGGTTCGGCGGGAACCGGCTCTGGGGCTGCGGGTACGGGGGGAGCCGGCTTGGTAGGAGGTTTGGTAGGAGCAGGCTCGACGGGCGCTCGTTTGGTCGGAGCTGGAGTAGCCACCCTCGCCGGCGGAGGCGGTTTCGCTGGCGGCTTCGGCTTCAGCTTCGGCGCGGCCGGGGCGACCGGAGCAGGCGGTTTCGGCGGCGCGGGCGCAGCAGCCTCTGGCCGGGCAGGAGCAGCCGGTGCCGGCGCAGGCGGTTTCGTCGGCGACGGAGCCTGTGGCCGGGCAGGAGCAGCCGGTGTCTGCGCAGGCGGTTTCAGCGGAGCCGGGGCCTGCGGTGGGGCCGGAGCCTGCGGTGGAGCCGGAGCCTGCGGTGGAGCCGGAGCCTGCGGTGGAGCCGGAGCTTGGGGCGGCGCAGCGGCCTGAGGGGGCGCCGGTGGGTCACCTCCGCCGGAGGAGAAGCTGATGGAGCCGCCAGCTTGATAACGGCGAGGCGCTGGAGGCGCCTCTACCTGCTGGTCGGGCTTCTCGACGATGCTGATCCGCCGGCGGCGGGCCAATAACAGGCCCACGGCCAGCGCGAGCAACAGCACCACCGCGATGGCGACGGAGATCCAGAGCACGCTCGACACCAGACCATCCTGGCACCCGGTCGCACAGGTGAGCATCGCTGGTCAGCAAACGCCCAGCGCATACCACAAAGGGTGCGCATGCGGACCTGTCGCCAGCCGCGGAAGGGTCCGCCACCGTCTACCCATCAATGAGCGCCCAGCGTGGGACACACGACCGGCTAGCCACCGGCTAGCCGGGAAGCGGTTCGCCTCAGAACGGCGGGATGTCCTCGCTGAAATGGGGTTCCGACCGTGGTGGAGGTTCCGATTTGGGTTCAGGCGGTTGCGCCCAGATCTCTGAGCTTTCCCAGT
>QHBY01000165.1:8253-8382 GCA_003244245.1 Pseudonocardiales bacterium | reverse complement strand
AAGCTGCTGCGCGGGACGCCGTCAAGTTCGAGGTTCAGGTGCGGCTCGAGGTAGCGGCGGGGGGTGGCGATGACGTCGAAGCCGGCAATGGTGGCTACGTGGATCGGTTTGTCATAGCCGTGCTCGCCG
>QHBY01000165.1:0-8205 GCA_003244245.1 Pseudonocardiales bacterium | reverse complement strand
CGCTCATGCTGAACCGGTCACCGCAGGTATCAATGCGGCGGGTGATCGCCTCCTCGGCGGCGTGGCGTTCGGTGGCGAGCTTGGGCAGGTCGGTCTCGGCTTTGCTGATGGTGCCCGACAGCACCCGCTGGTTGCGGCCGTGCGAGCGTTCCAGGCGTTCCAGGCGGGTCATCTCGGTGTCGACGCGAGCCTTCTCCAGGATGCGGGGGTCGCCGGTTGCCAGTGCTTTGACCTCGCTGTTTATCTGGACAAATTTGAGCCGGATGGGCTCAGCAGAGCGGAGAGAGATCGTCATCGATGTCACCGTCGAGGGTCTGGCCGAGCTCAGTGAGCAGGTCGACGCAGCGTCGTGCGAGTGCTTCGTGGCGTTCGACTTCGCGTTGCCAGCCTCGTTCGAGCGCGTCGTTGATCAGGTCTTGTTCGCGGTGCCAGCGTCTGCGTATTCGTGGTGCATGCTCGGCGGTGGTGAAGAACTTTGCGCAGGTCAGGAATAGGTCGCATTCGCAGGGTCCTTCTTCGGGAAGTTTCAAGCAGGCGCCGAGTTCGAGTTCGGATTTGAGATAGTTGGACTTGAGCCAGTCGATCTGCTGCGTGGACAGTTCCTTGTTGCGGATGAGGTCCGCCGCGGGCCCGGCCAGCAGCGCGCCGGGCTTGAGCGCGCTGTCGTAGTCCTTGACGAGTTCCTCGTCGCTGATGGCTGAATACACCATGGCCATGGTCGCGTTCGAGTGGCCGAGGATCGCCATGATCGTCCTGATCCGGGCATGCTTGTTCGCCAGCTGCGTGCCGACGGTATGGCGAAATCGGTGAGCCGTGATCGCGGTGCCGCGGCCGCTGGCGCTCACGAGCCCGATTGTCTGGCATACCTGCAGCAGCGGCTCGTCGTATAGATAGGACGCCGACCGCAGCCGGCCTCGGTCGAGGAAGAGGTAGCGGACCTGACGTTCGGTGACGCGGTCGGTCATGCCCAGGTCCTGATCGACGGTGCGGCGGGCCTGGACTTGGGTGATGGCGTCGGCGGCTTCGGCCGCGATCGGCACCATCCGCTCGGCTTTCGTCTTGCCGGCGGGGATTCGCAGGCGGGGTGTGCCGTCGGGGTAGGCGTCGAGGCAGTCCAGTTCGAGGCGGCGTATCTCGTCGCGGCGGGCACCGCTCCAGCGCACCGCGAGCAGCGCCGCGCGCTGGTGGGGGTCATGCAGTTCGCGGATGGCCTGCATCACGGCGGCGAGTTCTTGTTCGGGGATGAACCGGGGGATGTGCGTCGAGGCGCGGGGTGAGTCGGCGCGGCCGATGAGTTGTCGTCCGGGCACGTGCTCGTATTCCCACTCGCTGGTGTCGCCGAAGAACTGGCGCAGGTAGCTGATGATCTGTCGCCGAGAGGCGACGCCCACGGGTCGGCCGTGTTTGGGCCGCGGCGCTGTCCGCAGGTGCTTAAGATAGGCCTCAACGTCCGAGCGGCCGACGTCGGCGAACGTGTCAATCGCGGGGTGGCGCTCACACAGCCAGTCGACGAACAAGCGCAGCTCCCGCCGACGTGCTTTCACGCCCTGCGGCGCGGTCATGTTGGACCGCTGGGTGCAGTAGCGCTGCAGCACCGCAGCGATCAGCGGCGGCGCGACCCACTCGTCGACCGGTTCGACTCGACGGAACGGGCGCACGTGGGGGACATCGGTCTTGCCCTGGCAGAACCAGAAGCCCTGCACGGCGCTCAGTCGTCCCAGGGCGGCGTGCAGACGGGTGGCCGGATTACCGCTGCCGCGGGTCGACAACGCCGTCAGCTGGGCGTTCAAGGCCACGGTCTGATGCCGGAGTTCAGCCAAGTCATCGACGCCGTACCGATCAACGTCCGCGTCGCCGCTATGCAGGATCAACCGGCTGTAGGCGAAGATCAGCGCACCTTTCACGCTGTCGCCGCACCAGCCGTAGGCGATGCCGTCTCGCCGCTGCCGCGCGAGCCAGGCCCGGTTGAACGGCAACCCGAGAGCGTCGCCGTAGTCGATCATGCCGGCGGTGTCGCCGGCAAGAACGAAGTCCCAGTCGTAGGCCGCCCGCCCTGTCAGAGCCAGATACTTCAGGTAGGCGCGGGCGTGGTAGGAGACGGCATCGGTCTGGGTCGATCGCTTGTCCTGCCCGCGGACTCGCCCGAGCCTGACCTGCAGCGGTTCGGCGGCCCAGACGCCCAGATCTGGCCAACGTTCACGGAAGTGTCGATACAGATGGGTCTGCTTCTTGATCGCATACGCGCCGAGCCCGAACCGGGTCAGGAAGGATCGCCACTCCTGCAGCTCCGCGTGTTCCAGTCTGCGGACGTGGGCGGCGGGGTCAGCGACCAGCGCCAGTGTCGAGTCGCTCATCGGGTCCACCGCGGGTCAGCCTCGAGCTGGGTATCCAGTGCGGCCTGGTAGTCCTTGACGACCTGTTCGTCGGTGACCCGGGTGTAGATCCGGGTGCTGTCCGGAGATCGATGACCGAGGCGTTTTTGCAGGGTCATCTCCCGCATGCCCGCATCCCACATCTCGGTCGCGTGGCTGTGACGCAGCGCGTGGGGTGTCAGCCACGGCTGCCGGATGCCGAGCTGCTCGCAGCGTCGGCTGAACCCCCGCACCACCGCGTCATAACCGAGTGGTTCGGCGCGTCGCGTCCCGGCGCCACCGACCAGGAACAGCCATCTGCTGCCTGTGTCGGTGGGACGTTCGGACATGACGTAGTCGTTGATCGCGGCCAGGGTGAGGCCGTCGTGCAGGTCGACGACCCGATCCTCGCGGGACTTGCCGCGCGCGCCCCTGGGATGCGGATCCTCCGCGCGGTTGCGTACGAAGACCCGTCGGCGCCCGTAGGCGACGTCATCGAGTTGCAGACACAACACCTCCGCCGGGCGCAGGCCGCCGTTGACCATCAGCAGGTAGATGGCTCGATCGCGCCAGGTCTTCAGACAGTTCAGTAGCGGGTCGATGTGCTTGTCGCGATCGGCCGGTCGGGGCAGTCGATGCACGCGCCGCACCCGGATCGCCCGCCGTAAGGGACGCTGTCGGCTCGCGTTGCCCAGCATCGGCCGGCGGCGATCAGACACTTGCGCAGCCGCGACGTCGGGCACCTTGTGCAGCGGGTGTTCGGCGTCGGCGTACTGCTCCACGGCGATGACGTACTCATAGAACGACGACACCGCTGCCAATGCTCGGGCGACGCTGTCCACGCTGAGCCGCAGCGCCGGCTGACCCGAGTCATCAACGGTGACCGCGGCTAAACTCGCGCGTCGAACGCCACGAGCCTTCACCGGCACATGTCGCAGATAGCCAAGCAGTTCGATTCCGTGCTTTGGACGGAATGCGTTCCAGTCCAGATCGCACGATTCCAGGAAATTGAAGAAATGGCGCAGGTCATTGGCGTAAGCGCGGATGGTATTCGGCGAGTACTCGCCGTTGCTCAGGTGCTGGAGAAACCCGGACACGACAGTCACCACCTCGCCGTGACTGTCGACAAGCTGATGCCGGACCGTCTCGTTGGGCGAGCGAGTCTTGACCACCGTGTAGACCACCTGATCCGCCCTCCTCGATGCCTCGAGCGCAGCAGAGCACCGACCGCTCGCAGGCGGGGGAGGACACGCGGTCGTTGTCCAGATAAGTAGGCGCTTATCTCAGGGCGGCCAGCGGCGGGGTGGCCGTCCGATCTTGAGGCGCTTGACAGGCGGCCATGAAGCCGGTGGTGGTGAGGATCGCGCCGGTCCGGGCGGGTAGCGTCGCGGAGATGTCCGGCACTTGCCAACCGTCGATGGCCCTTGTTGTTCAGCAGGTTCTTTCCTCGCGCGGTCCGATGACCGAGGACGAGCTGCTGGACGTGCTCGCTGCGGACGGAATCGACCTCGGGCCAGATCCGGAAGATGCGCTCGCCGAGATCCTGGACGAGGACTCTGAACTGGTCATGCCGCTGGCCGACGAGCGGTGGGCCTGGATCCCGGCGCTGCTCGACGGACGGGTCTTCACCCACCGCCTGAGCGCGCTGGAGTCCGAGTACGACCTGCTCGGGTTCGGTCCCGATCTGGCGCCGCTGGCGATGCTGACCGAGAGCCCGACGTACCAGCGGCTCACCGATGGCTCATCGCTGGCGGACGTGTCGCCGTTCCTCGACGGCGATGTGCTGGCCCGGCGTGGCGTGCCCGCGACGGCTGTCGGCGGTGACGGGGCGTTGCTGTTCGAGCAGGGGCGTTTGGCCGCCGTGGGCGTCGGTGCCGGTGATCTGGTGGGGCTGCGCGTAACCGCGGACGGGTTCGAGCTCGTCGCTGTCGAAGCGTTGACGACGTGCGAGGTCGGCGCACCGTTGGCTGCCCTGCTCGAGGAGCGTCCTGACCGACCGGAGATGCTCGACGTTGCCGTGTGGACGGTGTGCGCCGCGGACGAGGGCCTGTTCGGTGAACCGGCGGCACCGCTGGGCGATCTGTTCGCGGCCGGCGGCCTGGCCCTGGAGGGCGACTGGGTGGCCTGCGGCGGGTTCGACTTCGGCGCGTGGCGCGTCCAGGGCCGGATCGAGACGATCACGGCGCGTTACGAACTGCACGATGACGAGGCGCTTGCCGTGCTGGCGACGGTGCGGCTGTACGAGCAGACACGCGAACTGGTCGACGCCGTGATGGGTGCTCAGGAAGGTGGCGAGCAGGACGAACTCGCCGGCCTGCTGTCGCAGCTGCCCAAGTGGATGGACGCGGCGCCGGAGACCGGCGATCAGGAGCCGGAGGCGGCCCGCAAGACCGCGCACGCGACCCTCGAGTTCCTGGCTGAACCCATTGTCGCCGCGGCCGTTCTGGCCGAGACAAACTCTGCAGACGATCGGGCAGGCGTGGCGTTGGGGCTGTTCGCCGAGTCGGTGGAACCCCTGGCGCCGCGCGCGGCCCGCCCGGCACTGCGCTGGCTGAGGGCCAAGGCGTACGAGCGGCTCGGTGACGTCGAGCGGGCCGAGCAGACCTACCGCGCCGCCGAGTCGCTGGACTCGTCCTGGCCGTTGACCTTGCTGTCGCTGGCCCGCTACGCCAGTGATCGGGGCGATGCCGAGCGCGGGCTGGCCCTGCTGCGCCGGGCCGGGGCGCCGCGGGATCACGAACTGGTGCAGCTGCTCGAGCGTTTCCAGCCGGCTCCGCGCTCGGGCCTGGGCCGCAACCGCCCGTGCTGGTGTGGCTCGGGCCGCAAATACAAGGTGTGCCACCTGCACCGCGAGCAGTTGCCGTTGGCCGAGCGGGCCGCGTGGCTGTACCAGAAGGCGGGCGCCGACCTGCTCGACGGCCCGTCCGGGCTGCTGCTGATGGAAGCCGCCGAGGCGCGGGCCCGGTATTGGGACTCGCCTGACGCGCTCGTGCGGGCGATCGAGGACGGTCTGGCCTGTGATGCGGTGCTGTTCGAGGGTGGCGCGTTCGCCGAATTCCTTGCCGTGCGTGGCGCGTTGCTGCCCGAGGATGAGCGGCTGCTCGCCGAGCAGTGGCTGCTCGTCGAACGCTCGGTGTACGAGGTGGTCTCGCTACGACGCGGCGAGGGGATGACGCTTCGTGACGTGCGCACCGGCGACGTCCACGAGGTGCGCGAGCGAGCCGGCAGCCGGCAGGTGAAGGTGGGTGAGCTGTACTGCGCCCGGGTCGTCCCGGCGGCGGAGACGATGCAGATCTTCGGCGGGATCGAGCCGGTGTCCGTCGGGGTGCGTGACAAGCTCATGGCGCTGCTGGACGACGCTCCCGATCCAGTCGAGCTCGTTGCGTTCCTGTCCGGCCGCTTCGCCCCACCGACGCTGCAAAACACCGAGGGCGAGTTGCTGGTGATGTGCGATGCAACGCTGCTGGTCGGCGATGTAGCCCGGCTGCCCGGCGCGCTGGACGACAAGTACGACCGCAGCGACGACGACCAGCCGGACGGCACGCTGAGCTGGTTCGAGCACGTGATCACCCACGGCATGCAACGGATCCGCGCGAACATCGAGCTCAGCGGTGACGAGCTCCACGTCCACGCGAACAGTGAGGCCCGCTTCGAGCGCGTGCTCGCCGCGATTCGCGCGCTGGACCCGTCGGTGACGATGGTGCGCGAGAGCCGCGACCCCGCCGCCGACCTTCGTGCCGTCCAGCGGCTCGCCGCGCGCAGCTCGGCGCCGCCGGCGCAGTTCCTCGACCCGGCCGCGGATCCGGCGATCGCCGCTGCGCTGGACGAGATGGCCGGCAACTACGAGACGGCCTGGCTCGACGAGCCGATTCCCGCACTGGACGGTCACACGCCCCGCGAGTGCGCCGACGACCCGACCCGCCGCCCCGACCTGCTCCGGCTGCTCGACTCGTTCCCTGAGGACGACGGCCAACCCGGCGTGATGAGCCCGGCACGACTACGAACCGCGCTCGGCCTGAGCTGACCCGCCGGCGTCGATCGCCTCACCCAAGACGCGACGATCCGTATAGGACCGTCAGCGAATCGCTATGCGAGCATCTCGATCGCCGCAGGATATCCATGCGCGTAGAATCGGATATACTTCTGAGTATGACGAAGCGACTGGTGGACGTGGATGACACGAAGCTCGATGAGGTCCGAACCCTGCTCGGCACCTCGACGACGAAGGCGACCGTGAACGGCGCGTTGGAGGAGGTCCTCGCCCTGGCGGCACGACGCCGAGCCCTTCTCGACGGCGACGCAGTCGCGGGCAGCGCTGATTTGGCCCAAGATGAGCAGCGGCGTGCGGCGTGGGCCTGAGCGCTCACTTCCTGGCCGATACCTCGGCCGTCGCGCGCATTTCGCAGCCACCGATCGGGGCACGGCTACGACCTTTGATGGAAGCGGGTCTGGTAGCTCGATGCGCCATCACCGATCTCGAGGCGGGGGTAAGTGCCCGGAGTGGGCCGGACTGGAACCGCACCCGTTCGGCTCGCTCGCCCTGGCCGCAGGCGGTGATCGATCAGTCCGTGCTGGACCGTGCGCTCGACGTGCAAGGCGAACTCGCCGGCCACGGGCTACATCGAACGGTGAAGATCGGCGACTTGATCATTGCTGCCGCGGCAGAGCGCGGCGGGTTGGTAGTCCTGCACTATGACCGGGACTTCGACCGAATCGCCGATGTCACTCACCAGCCGATGGAGTGGGTCGTGCCTGCCGGTGCTGCGGATTCCCAATAGCTGACGATCTCCCGGTTGGGAGTCCCCGGGATCGGGCCGATCTCCGCATAGCGATTCCGATGGTGTGTAGTTGCGACTGGCACAGCGAGGTGTTCGGTGCGGACAAGACGAGGAGGACGCTCGACGCGCTTCAGCTGGTCGCTGAGGCCGCGGATCTGCACCAACGGGACGCGACGTTGCCAGACGCACCATGAACCCGACTCACAGCATCGCCGAGCGCGCCGCAGCCCGCGACAGGCTATGAGCTGGGCCTCTTCACGACCGGGCTCATCCTGCGGTGGATCTCAATTCGACTGGTTGGACGACAATGCGGTCATGAGCGCCGACTCGTACGCCGATCTGCTGGAACGTCTGTTCGCCGCATACGAGACTCGGCACAGCCTCGCCACCATCGAGGACGTCGTCGCCCAGTGCCGCACGGACCTCACCGGACAGACGCCACCCGGCGCCCGCTTCGAGTTGCTTGAACGACTTGTGTGGCAGCGCCTTGACGACCTACCGCCATCCTCCGCCGCACTGAAGGATCGCTTGCGGGCACCGATGTCATCCCTGCAGCGAGTTGCCGGAGCGAACGACCATATGTCTTGAGGCGCCAGTCCGCCCGACTCGGCCCGAGGTAGCACGTAGGTTGTCCAGATAAGTAGGTAGGACAGGGCGGTGTCGCCGATGTCCTCGATCTCGCGCACGTCGAGCCGCCCGCGCATGACCTGGCCGATGAAGCGGGCTTTGCGTTCCACGGTCTGCCAGAGGTAGGCGTCGAAGGAGCCCTCGGAGACGTAGCGGATCACCTCGACCTCGGGGTTGAGGTTGCCCTGGCGCAGCAGGCGGCCCTCGCGCTGGGCGATGTCGGCCGGCCGCCAGGGGCAGTCGAGGTGGTGCAGCGCGATCGCGCGGGCTTGGACGTTGGTGCCGACGCCCATCTTCTCCGTCGAGCCGAGCAGCACGGAGATCCGCCCGTTGCGGGCGGCGGCGAACATCT
Source organism: Pseudonocardiales bacterium (assembly GCA_003244245.1). Taxonomy (GTDB): domain Bacteria; phylum Actinomycetota; class Actinomycetes; order Mycobacteriales; family Pseudonocardiaceae. The sequence continues at coordinate 97 of QHBY01000165.1, read as the reverse complement.
CGCCTTTCTCCTTGTCGTTGCGGGCCTCGTGGACGTAGCGGATCTTCTCGGCGGGCACGCCTCGCTCGACGAGCAGCTGCTTCAGCTCGTCGTAGGC
>QHBY01000164.1 GCA_003244245.1 Pseudonocardiales bacterium | reverse complement strand
TCCGACCCAGCCGGCCGGCACACGTTGCGCGCGTTCTGCGCGTCCACCGGCCGCGACTACGCCGACTACGGCCTGCCGGTGCCGCTGGAGACCTTCGTGGCCTACGGGGACTGGTTCCAGCGAGCGGAGGTCCCGCACCTGGAAGAGCTGATGGTCAGCGACGTGACCCAGGCCGACGGGAACTACCAGCTCACCCTGTCCGACGGGGGCACCACGCTGGCCCGCAAGGTCGTGGTGGCCACCGGAGTGCAGCACTTCGCTCATCTGCCCAGCTCCTTGGCGGCGCTACCAGCGCAGATGTGCACGCATACCAGCGCGCACGACGATCTGGGGGTGTTCGCCGACCGCGAGGTCGTGGTACTCGGCGCAGGCCAGTCCGCGCTGGAATCAGCAGCGCTGCTGCACGAGTCCGGAGCGAAGGTCACCGTGGTCGCCCGCGCGCCAGAAGTGGTGTGGAGCGGCGCTCCGCTGCCCGGTCAACGCTCGATCCGTCGTCGGCTCCGGGAGCCGGAAGCCGGGCTGGGCTCGGGCTGGGCCATCTGGTTCTACTCCAACCAACCCGACCTGTACCGCCGGCTGCCGGCCGCCCAGCGAGTCCGGACAGCGCGGACCGCGCTGGGCCCGGCCGGCGCCTTCTGGTTGCGTCCGCGGGTGGAAGGCAAGATCCGCACGCTCGCCGGGCACTCGGTGCGGTGGGCGGACCCTGGCCCGGCGGGCGCGCAGCTCGGGCTGCAGGTCAACGGCGCGGTCAACGGCAAGGGTACCAGCGAGATCACCGCCGATCACGTGCTGGCCGCCACCGGCTACCGCGCCGAGCTTGACCGGCTGACCTTCCTCGACGCACAGCTGCGGTCGGCCGTGCGGACCCTGGCCGGCACTCCCGACGTCGGCCCGGACTTCCAGTCCTCGGCGCCGGACCTGTACTTCGTCGGCCCCGCCGTGGCACCGACCTTCGGACCGGTCATGCGGTTCGTCTACGGCGCCGACTTCGCGGCACGCACAGTGACCCGCGCGCTCACCGCCATCCCGACGCAACGTTCCACCGTGGGAGCCCGCCGGTGACCACCTCACTCGCCCCGGCGTCAGCGGGACGGCTGCGTCGCGGCGCGCCGGCGGGCGCGCTGCCGATGGTCCTGCCCATGGCGGACATCGCCGGGCTCGCCACGGCCGGGCTGCTGGTCGGGGCATCGGGGTGGGTGACGGCGGCCTATGCCTGCGCGGTGCTCGCGCTGCTGGTGGCCGACGGGCAGCACCGGCTGCGGATCTGCCGGCGGGTGTCTGATCAGCTACCGAGGACCGCGGCGGTGGCGGCGATGCCGCTGCTTGCGGTGCTGCCGTGGACCGGATCCGACGGGCTGCGACTAGCGCTGATCTCCGCCGCGACGCTGGTCGCTGGGCGCGCCGGGGCCTGCACAGCGCTGAAAGCCGCGCACCGGCGTGGGCGGCTGCTCGAACCGGCGCTGGTCATCGGCACCGGTGCCACCGCGGTTCGGGTTGGGCAACTGCTGCGCAACCACCCCGAACTCGGCTTGACGCCCCGAGGGTTCGTGGACCACGGGTTCGTCGACAGCCAGCACCGGGACGGGATGCCATTGCTTGGTGAGCTGTCGGAGTTGGCCGACGTGGTCACGGGCTACCGCATCCAACGCGTCATCGTCTGCTTCCCGGCTGCCCGGGATGCGGACCTGGTGCCGCTGCTGCGGGCCTGCCGGCAGTTGCCGGTGGACGTCTGCGTCGTGCCGCGACTCTACGAGCTCGGCGCGGCGCTGCCCCGGGGCTACCTCGACGAGCTGGGCGACATACCGCTGGTCCCGCTGCGCCGTCTCGGGGCCGGTCGGCTCGGCGCCGGCGCCAAGGCCGCCTTCGACTTCGTGGCCGCGGCGGCGTTGCTCATCGCGGTCACGCCCCTGCTGCTCGCGCTCGCCGGCGCGGTCCGGCTCGACGGCGGCGGCCCGGCGCTGTTTCGGCAAACCCGGGTCACCCGCGGCGGGGCGACGATGGAGCTGCTCAAGCTGCGCTCCATGATCGACCATCCCGACTCGGACACCCGTTGGGCGGTGCTCCCCGAACAGACCAACAGCCTCGGTCGATGGTTGCGCGGCACGCACCTCGATGAGCTGCCGCAACTCGTCAACGTGCTGCGCGGGCAGATGTCGCTGGTGGGGCCACGGCCAGAACGCCCGTACTTCGCGGCGCGGTTCGAGCAGCAGATACCGCGATATGGCGACCGGCACCGGATGCGCACCGGGCTGACCGGATGGGCTGCGGTCAACGGACTGCACGGAGACACCTCTATCGCCGAGCGGATCCGCTTCGACAACTTCTACATCGAGCACTGGTCGCCATGGCTGGATCTGGTGATCTTGGCCCGCACCATATGCCCCATGCAAAACCTGGGCTCCCTGCAAAGCCTGGGCACCGTGTCCTGGAGAGGAAGCAAGTGAAAGTTCTTCACGTGATCACCGGGCTGGGTGTGGGAGGGGCGGAGCTGCAGCTGCGGTCGCTGCTCCAACACACCTGTCACCAGTCCGACGTGGTGACGCTCTACAACCC
>QHBY01000163.1 GCA_003244245.1 Pseudonocardiales bacterium | reverse complement strand
ACCACCGGCTTCGCCGGCGGTGCCCCGCCGCGCCGCGATGGCCGCAGGCGAGGAGGCGACGGCCGCCGCGAGCGCGAGCGACTTTCGCGCAGTCGCCCCGGCGGTCCAGAGCTTCGCCTCAGGGCGGCGGCGATGAGCTCGCCTCGCCCCCTTCCAGCGACGAGGTCACCGCCTCGTCGCTGACCTGCGCGAAGTCATCGTAGAACTGGCCGACGGCGAGGAATTCGGGCGGCTCGACGACCAGCTCGGCGTGACCCTCACAGCCTTCGGCCAGCGTGCGGAACCCGGGGCCCGAGGCCACGGGGACGGCCATCACGATCCGCGCCGCCGCGGCGCGGCGGGCCGTCTCCAAGCCGACTGCCATCGAGCGGCCCGTCGCCAGGCCGTCGTCGACGACCACCACGATGCGGCCGCTCAGCGGCTCGCGCGGTCTGCCTGCGCGCAGGCTGATCCCCTGGTCGCGTGCATGAGCCATCTGTGGCTCGACGAGCTCCGCCGGGAGCTCGGCGGGCAGGGCGACCCCGTCCTCGCTCACCGCCCCCAGGGCGTACTCGGGTTGGCGAGGATGGCCCACCTTGCGCACGACGAGCACGTCGAGTGGAGCGCCGCGCGAGCGGGCCACCTCGGCGGCCACCGGGACCCCGCCCCGCGCGAGTCCGAGCACCAGGACATCGCCCGCCATGGCGGGCAGCTCTGCCGCCAGCCGGCGCCCCGCGTCAGCGCGATCGGCGAATGGGCGCACGCGCCCCATGCGATGACCGTACCGCGCTCGAAGGGCCGCCGCAGCGGGCCCCCGCATGCCCGGTGGACGATATGGTCCCCGCCCCAATGGGGGTCGCTCTCGTCATCGGATTCTGGGTCCTCCTGGGCCTCTCCCTCGTGTTCCTCGCCATCACCGGGGGGCCGCGCCAGGCGCGCGCCCGGATGCAACAGGCCCAGTCCTCACGCACGCGCCGCAACGTGCTCGCCGGGCTGACCGTGGTGTGCGTCGCATTCGGCGCCGGGATTCCGGTCTGGGTGATCGCGGCGGGCGAGCGCTCCGCCCAGGCGGGGAACGCCGATCTGAAGCTGACCGCGTCCGAGAAGCGCGGCCGCCTGCTCTTTGGCCATACCTGCAATCAGTGCCACACGCTGTCGGCGTCCAAGACCGTGGGCAAGGTCGGCCCCAACCTCGACAACGTCGTCGGACCGCTGAGCGGAGCCGACGCGAAGCAGACCCTCGAGAACAAGCGGACCTTCGTCCTCAGCGCGATCGGGCAGGGTCGTGCCCGCGGGATCGGCCGCATGCCCGCCCGGCTGCTGCAGGGCCTCGATGCCCGGCACGTGGCCTCCTACGTCGCCCGGGTCGCCGGGCGCCAGTAACCATGGACTCCAGACGCGCATCCCAGCTGCTGGGCGCCGAGCGCACACGGATCGAACAGGCCCTGGCCGAGCTCGAGCGTGGTGGCGGCGACGAGCTCTCACACGTCGACCAGCACGTCGCCGACCAAGGGTCCGAGCTCTTCGAGCAGGAGCGCGATGTCGGGCTGGCCGAGCGCCTGCGTGAGGAGCTCGCTGCGATCAAACGAGCCGAGGAGCGGGTGGCGAAGGGCACCTATGGCCTCTCCGTCGAGAGCGGGGATCCGATCCCCGATGCGCGGCTCGAGGCCGTGCCCACCGCCGAACGCACCGTGGAGGAGCAGGAACGCCACGACCATGGCCGTTGAGCAGACAGCCGTTTCCATAAGCACGAATTTCCTTCGCCGGCGCGGCTGCCCCTGCTAGGGTGCTGGCCGTCTACCACTGCTCAATCCCCGCCTTGGCTGGGGGGAGCGGGGAAACCATGAAGTGGGGCGAATCGCCCGGCCGCACCGCTCGTCGCGGTGACGTCTGGGGGTAGCGCGACTCTTTCGGCGCGAGTCCGTCAGCTAACCCCGTAGGCGCAAGAAAGAGGATCACATGCATCAGGCATCGGCCCGTGCGCTCCATGACGAAGACGACTACCCCCCGCCCTCGGCTCGGCGCACGGTGACCGTCACAGGGCACCCGGGGCAGCGTACGCACGTCGCCCCGCGCTCGCCACGAGTGGTGGAGATCGACCGCCGACGGCGTCGTCGACCCGCCGCGGAACAGCTCGGGCCCCGGCCCGACCGCGTCGCCCTCTGGGCCCTGTTCATGGCCGTGCTGCTGATCGTGGTCACGGCGCTCAGCTCACACGTGTAGCGAGCAGCGCGGTCGCGCCCGTTTCGCGGCACGCAAGCCGGGGATGAGCCGGGCTTTATCCCTCGCCGTATACACAGGGGTAGGCCCTGCTCGCTCGCGCTTGCGAGACCGGACCAGGGCCCGTACACTTATCATCAGTAAGATGTACGTCAAAAGTAAAGTCGGACGGGCTCGTAACCGCCCACGGACGCAGATCGGTTTGGTTGAACATGAAGATCCCGATGAGCAGATTTCACATTCACGACGAGCTCACCGCGCCCGAGGGCTCGGTCCCGGTGCTGAAGGGCGCCCTGGCCACGGGCGGGCAGCTTCCGAACTTCCTCGGCGTGCTGGCCGGATCCTCAGCCGCGCTGCGTGGCTATGCACGGTTCCGGTCCGAGCTGCGGCACGGCAAGCTCGAGCTGCGCACGCTCGAGCGCATCGCGCTGGCCGTGGCCGAGCACTACGAGTCCGAGCCTGGAATCGCCATGCACGGTCGAATGGCCCGTGCGGCTGGCCTGGGCATCGACGAAGTGGCGCTCGCCCGCGAGTTCCAGTCGCGCGACGTGCGCGAGGCAGCCCTGCTGCAGTACCTCAGGGCGCTCGTCGACGGCGGCGGACGGCCGCCGATGCATCTCCACGAGGAAGCCCGCGAGGCAGGCTGGAGCGATGAGCAGCTCCTCGAGGCGATCGCGTACGTGGCGCTCGAGAGCTTTACGGCCATGATCAACGTCGCTGGCGAGGTGCCCGTCGACGGGTCCGTCGAGGAGTCACGCGCGCTCCACGCCGCCTGAGACGATGGGTCACCGGGGCACCAGGCAGGCGGAGGAGCACGCCGGAGCCGGAGCCGGAACCGCCGCCTGCTGCCCCTACTACCACCAGGCCATCGAGTTGATCGGCAAGCGCTGGACCGGCGCGATCGTCGGTGTGCTGCTGAACGGAAGCTCGGCCGACCAAGGGGCGGGGCTGCGGTTCTGCGAGATCGCGCAGGCCGTCCCCGAGCTCTCCGACCGCCTGCTCTCCGAGCGCATGAAGGAGCTCGAGGCGCGCGGGGTCGTGGAGCGCACGGTGCACTCAGGGCCGCCCGTACGGGTGGAGTACCGCCTTACCGAGATGGGGCGAGAGCTCGAGCCGGCGCTCACTCAGCTGCGGGGATGGGCGCGCCGGTGGCTGGGCGAGGAGCGCGATGCCGCGGCTCCCGCGCCGAGCTCGTCGCTCGCAGGCGCGGCGACTCGCTAGGGTTGCGATCGCGGACGGCCCTCCCGTCCGCGATCCGCCGACCCACCAGCCATCGCCAGGGAGGATCTTCGTGGCCGATCAGCACATGACCGCCGACGACGTCAAGGCGATCGTCGACGAGCGGTCCATCCGCTTCATCCGCTTCTGGTTCACGGACATCCTCGGCCAGCTGAAGTCTTTCTCGATCAACGCCGAGGCGCTCGAGGACGCCTTCGAAGGCGGCATGGGCTTCGACGGGTCCTCGATCACCGGGTTCAACGCGATCGAGGAGTCCGACATGATCGCCCAACCCGACCCCACCACGTTCGCCATTCTGCCCTGGCGACCCGAGGAGCAGGGCGTGGGGCGGATGTTCTGCGACGTGCTCACGCCGGAGCGCACGCCGTATGAGGGGGATCCCCGTTACGTGCTTCGGCGCGCCATCGAGCGCGCCAACGCGATGGGCTTCGACCGCTACTTCGTAGGGCCCGAGCTCGAGTACTTCTACTTCCGCGACTCCAAGAGCACCGAGGTGCTCGACGAGGGCGGCTACTTCGATCTCACGACGCTCGACGCCGGCTCCGATCTGCGCCGCGAGACCGTCCTCGCGCTCGAGCAGCTCGGGATCCACGTCGAGTACACCCATCACGAGGTCGGTCCCTCCCAGCATGAGATCGACATGCGCTACGCCGANNAAGATGGCCGACGACTGCATGACCTACCGCATCACGGTCAAGGAATACGCGATGAAGTACGGATATCACGCGACGTTCATGCCCAAGCCCCTGTTCGGCGAGAACGGATCGGGGATGCACACGCACCAGTCCCTCTTCGCCGACGGACGCAACGCCTTCTACGACGCCGATGACCAGTACTTCCTCTCTAACACCGGCAAGGCGTTCATCGCCGGACAGCTCAAGCACGCGCGCGAGATCTGCTCGATCTTCGCCCAGTGGGTGAACTCCTACAAGCGCCTAGTGCCCGGCTTCGAGGCTCCTGTGTACTGCGCGTGGTCACGACGCAACCGCTCGGCGCTGGTCCGCGTGCCGCTGTATCACCCCGGCAAGGAGCAGGCGACGCGGATGGAGCTGCGCTG
>QHBY01000162.1 GCA_003244245.1 Pseudonocardiales bacterium | reverse complement strand
AGCTTGGAGATGCTGTTCCAGAAGTACTCCAGGATGCCGCCGCTCTTGAGTTTGCCGATGTAGCGGAACCGGTAGGTGAGCAGCTTGGAGTTGAGCAGGCCGAGTAAGTAGCGCAGGTCTTCGGGTTGCTCGTTGTCGAACAGCACCGTGGTGTCGGTGAGGCCGAGCAGCGATTGGCTGGTCTCCAGGGCGAACCGGTTGCGGGTGGCCAGGTAGGGGCAGTAGATCTTGTCCCGCTCGAAGTACTCCTTGTGCAGCGGCCAGGTCCACTGCCACCACTCGCAGTTGCCGCGGCGGTAGGCCGCTCGCTTCTCAAGTTCTTGGCGGTGCGCGGTGAGGTGAGCGCGTGCGGGTGCGGGTAACGCGCTGAAGGTCTTGAATGCCGGGGTGTAGAGCAAGTAGTTGCCAGCCCCGGTGAAGTGATAAGCCTGTATGTCGGAGTTGCGAACGCGGCGGTAGGAGGCTCCGGCCGGGGGATGCCACGAGTCCATCGTGGCCTTCTCCAAATCTCCGAAGACCTTGTTCCGGCCCGTCTGCATTCCTTGGCCGACGATGAGAACCTCGCTGAGGGGCTGCCCGGCGGCGTCGATGCGGTCCAGCAGCGCTTGGGTGTCGTCGCTGGCGAACACCCAAGGCTTGACGCTGAACTGCTTCTGCGGCGCGGTGACGGTGGTGAAGCCGGCCTGGCCGATCATGTCCGCGCGCATGGCGTCGGGCAGTCGGGGCGGCCCGAACCGTGAGATCGTCGCATCGCCGGACCAGTTGGTTCGGGTCGCGTGGACGATCGCGGTGGTGATGCCGACCTTGTCGAACACGTAGGCGTCGCGGAAGTCGATGATCTCGCGGATAGCGGTGTTGTCGGCGAGCCAGCCGCGTAGCTTGTCGGCCTTGTAGGCCTCCAAGAACGCTCGGGAGACGATGAACGCGGTTTCGGCTTTGCCGATCTCGGCGGCCTTGGCGAGGAAGTAGATCAGGACGTCGGTCTTGTCGTTGTAGACGTGCGAGTAAGTGGCTTTGAGGTAGGCCAGGCGCGGGTCCTTCCGGCCCCAGGTGTCGTCGATGCTGAAGTAGGGCGGGTTGCCGATCACGGCGTCGAAGCCGCCGGCGCGGAAGACGTGCGGGAACGACGACCGCCAGTTGAAGGTGTTGACCGGGTCCTCGTCGATTTCCAGACCGGGCAGGGCGTTGGCCTGGTAGTAGTCGTCGGCGATGAGGCTGTTTCCGCACTTGATGTTGTCGGCGAGGTCGGGCAGCAGCCGCATCATCGCCAGCTCTGTCTGGGTTTCACCTTCTATCACCTTCAGCAGCAGCGACAGTTTCGCGACCTCGACGGCCTGCAGGTCGATGTCGACGCCGAAGATGTTGTCGGTGAGGATGCGTTTGCGTTCCGCCGTCGTCAGGCGCCAGGAGCCGGTCTGTGTCTCGTGGATCTGTTTGGGGCGGCGCTTATAGGCCAGATAGCGCTGCAGGTGCCAGTCGAGCAGGTGCTGGTAGGCGGCGACGAGGAAAGAGCCGGAGCCGCAGGCGGGGTCGACCAGGCGCAGCTTCGATGCTTGCTGGGGTGTCTTGTTCTCCAGGAGCGGATCGAGGACGGCGCGGACGATGTAGTCGACGACGAAGTTCGGGGTGTAGTAGACCCCGCCGGACTTCTTGACCTCCGGCTTGGTCTCGATCGTGACCCGCGAACCGTGCAGGGTGATCGTGCTGCCGAGGAACTGCTCATAGACGCGGCCGAGGATGTCGGCGCCGATGACCGAGAACTCGTATTGGCTGTCGGGGTAGTAGAGGCCGCGGATGATGCCTTTGAGGACGGCGTCGTCGATGGTCAGCTTCGGGGTCAGCCGGTCCGGGTCCTCGTCGCGGCCCTTCTCGTCGCTGAAGTGGAACAAGCCAGAGTTGTAGCGGCGGTCGGCCTCTTTGAAGACGGTGATCAACCGCTGGTAGATGTTCGGTTTCTTGATCGCTTGGGCAAGGTCGTCGGCCTCCAGGCCGCGGTCTTCGCATATGCGCAGGAAGATGATCCGGTCGAGCGTCGCCTGCACCGCGTAGTTCACGTCCTGCCGGGACAGGTTCAGCTGGCGGTTGCGCAATACGATGTTGCGTGCGAGGTCTTCGCGCCACCGTTCGATGTCGGCGAGGAACGCCTCATCGACCTCTGCGGTGCCGCGCCGGCCCGTGGTGACCAGCGCGTAGCGGTCGAACGATCCGCGCAGCACAGCGTCACGGGAGAAGACCGACGTGATCTTGTCCCACTGCGTGAGGTAGTCCGCTGACGTGAGGTAGAGGAGGCGGGTAGTGGCGGCGCGTTGGCTCGGCCTCGGCGCCTCGCGAGTGTCGTAGACGGCGAACTCGTCGAAGTTGGTCAGGATTGACAGCGGCAGCTTGGCGTTCCAGGCGTAGCGGCGCAGCTGGTATGCGGCTTCAGCGTCGTTCTTGAGCCGCACCGACGGTTTCTTGGCCTCAGTGAAGAACTTGCGGGTCCCGCCCACCCGGAACGAGTAGTCGGGTGCTTTCGCCCTCCCGCCGATGCGCACCGTGTCCTCGTGCACCACGTCTTTGTAGGCCTCGGCGTAGCCGCCGGTGTTGTCGACGTCCCAGCCCAGCGCGGTGAACAGCGGGTCTACGAACTCCCGACGAAGCCGAGTCTCCTTGTAGTCCGAGCGCAAGTAATCCGCCCGGTTGTCGGCGAACCGCCTGACCAAGGCCACGACCTCGTCTGGTGTGGTGACGGGCGCCCGCTCGGTCATGACACTCCCAAGAGTGCCAGGCCTGTAACGCGTGGGTGCCGCAGCTGGCCAGCCGAAGGCGGGAGGCAGGTAGCTGCTTCATGGACTTTGTCCGCTCGGAAGAACGTCGCGTTTGCCTGATCCGCATCAAGCTTCCCGAGAAGAGGGGGCCCCTCGGCCTTGGTCTTGGCGACAATCACGTGATCTAGCCTCCTGTCGGTGGGTCTTGTCGTGCGTGGAGGACGGCGACGCGCAAGTCACCGGCCAGTTCCGCGACGTGTTCGGCATGGGCGCGGCGCGATGCTGCGAGTTCGCGTTCGAGTTGTGCGCTTGCTCGGCGAACGGCATCGAGCTGGCGCTGCAGGTCGATGTTGTGGGAGGAGACCTGGTCGTGGTCGCGACGCAGCGCGGCATGCGCGTCCGGGTCGACGGTGAGGTCGGCGAGTTGGCTTCCGAGCCAGCGGCGGCGCTGACCCTCGAGGTCATCAACTTGCACGCGGAGCGACTTGATTGCAGCTCGTTGCTTTTCGATTTGGGCTAGCAGAGTGTTGCGTTCGGCGCGCAGCCCTGCACCCAATGACGGTGGCCCGCCCGCGCGGATCGTCGTGTGGCCCTTGCGTGTCGCGGCACGGACAGCCTTGTGCAGATCGGGATGGCTGTGGATGAACTCTCGGCTGACGTCAGCCGCGCGGGCAATGGAGGAAACGGTGACGGGTTCGCCCTGGTCCAGGGCTTGGTTGATCGCGTGGACGACGGCGCTTCGCTTGCGTTGTGAGCGTTCGGTCGCGTGGCGACGCAAAGCATCGACAGCTGGTTCAGCCATGCTCGGTCCCTTCCCGATCGTCTTTGAGTAGTGCACGCAGGTCGATGCGGCGGGCTGCGGTGGCACGGCGACGAATGTCGCTCATGTGATCGAGGGCCGCGTGAAGGCGTTCACGTTCGCCGCGCGGCAGGCCCGCGAGGTAGGCGTCGATTCCGTCGATGATCTTCGTGGTGTCTTTGATCCTGGCCTCGTAGTGATCGAGGAGGTGTTGCGGTGCGGTGATGACGCGTGCCCGTTCGAGCTTGACCATGAGTGCGTCGCGTTTGGCGGCCATGCCGTCGCGTTCGAGCGGGTCGACCAGGAAAAAGGGACAGGACTCGCAGGCGTGGTCGATCACGCAACCGTGGCCGCCGGTCGCGACGTTCTGCGGTTCGGTGCAGTGTCCGAGCGTGACCGCGACTCTGGTGAAGCTGTCGCGTTCTCGGTCGATCGTGACGACCTGTCCGCGAAGATCCAGTCGCCGGGATGGCAGAGCGGACATCACCTTCTTGCGCCGCTTCGCGGTCACCTCGTAGTAGGCCATGGTGGTGTTGAAGTTCTTGTGGCCCATCATCTCCTGGAGCACGTCCGGCGGGGTGGTTTGGCGGCCGTCGGCGTCGGTGGCATCTGCGAGGCGTTGCGCAAAGGCGTGGCGGAACGCGTAGGGGTCGATGGTGGCGAGATCGAAGTGGACCAGGTTGCCATCCGCGCCCTCTGCCGGGCCTGGGAACGGGGCGTGTTCGGTGACCGCTGCGATCAGCAATCGCACGGCGAGGCGCAGCGCCTCTGAGCCGGTTGGAGCGTCGCGCCGTCGACGTGCCGGAGAGGGGAACAGCCACTCGGATTCCTTGCCCTGGTCGCGTTTGATCTGTTGCCACTGACGGATCACGTCATGGGTTTCCTGATGGATCGGCAGCCGCTTGCCCATGGCGTAGGGCGGTTTGCCCTGTCGCCACTCCAGGTAGGGCGCGCCCTCGCTGTCGTAGGAGATGCAGTCGTCCTTCAGCGACACCGTCTCACCCGTACGGCGTCCAGACCGTTCGTGCACGTAAATCAGCGCGCGCGCTTCGGCTGTCGAGTAGGCGTCGTAGCGCTTGACGAGGTGGAGACGATCCATCAGCCAGTCGATGATCGGCTGAGGGACGAACCGGAAAGATTCGTCCACGCCTCGCGACCCTGCTGGCCGCTCACCCTGCGCCGGATGCCGGATCGGATCGATCATGAAGCCGGCGGGGATGTCGGCCCAATATCGCTGAAGCGACGGCTCGCCACGAGCCCACTGACTGATTCGCCGGATCGGCAGCAGCACGCGCTTGACCGCGACCGGTGCCTTGAGGCGGGCAGCAGAGAACACAGCGTCCATGTCGAGCACGCTGAGGTCTTCGCGTTGCGTGCCGCGCGCACGGAGCACTTCGTCGACCAGCGTCCAGGCCGCGGCTGCCAGGTGGAGTTCGTGTGCCGCCCGCGGGGCGCCCCTCGCCCAGGCGGCGACAGTCTCGACTATCCAAGGCAGCTCAATGCCCTGGAGGTTCATGGTGGAGTTCGGGCCGACCCGCTTCGTGTGCCGGAGGGGCAGCTCGGAGATAAAGATGATCTTCGGGTCGCGGTCGTCGACGCCGGACCATTCTCGGTGCGCCGCGTCAATGATCCTGTGCCACTCGGCGATCATGCTGCGCAGCGACCGATCGGCGCGGGCTACTCGCGCGTCCTTGAGCTTCCCGACAGCGCTAGTCCATCCCAGGCGCCTCAGCTGGGCGTAGGTGGCGCGCACTTCGACTGGCGCGATCATGGCGTTGTTCCGCAGGTCGCGTTGCTGCACGGCGTAGAGAAACTCCCACCGCAGGGGCTGGGGCAACAGACCGAATGGAGTCGCGGCGACCTCGCCATACGTCTGTCCGGTGGCGGGGTCCAGCAGCGGTTCCGGCATGCGGGCGATCCACGTGGCGACCGCTTCGCCCCCGACCTTCTCCTTCTCGGCGGCTAGCCAACTTCTGAACGTTGGGTGGTGGGTGATGCACAGACCGTTGCCCATCGCGCGGTCGCGCCAGCAGTCCGGGACCAGACAGCGCTCCCTGGCGGCGAAAGGCGCCGGTTGCCGAACCCGCAGCCAGTCCGCAACGGTGGTCACCTCGTGGTGTCGACGGCGAAAGTGGTCGAACGAGGCCCGGTGCGACGAGCAGAGACCTAACGTGGCGTGCGAGCGCAGACATCCCGGCACGTCACAGGTCCGCACGGGCGCGGCGGCAGCTTTGACCCGTGGCGTACCGGCCCAAGTTTCGTAGTCAACGCCGTCGCTTCTAGCGGCTTGCCAGTCACCGAGACATTGCGGGCAGATCTTTGCTCGGTCGAGCACGACGTCGCACCCGAGGCGATCGCATCGCCTGAGCATGACGGTGGGATCGCCGATCTTCGGCACGTAGAGCAATCGATCGACATCGAACTCGTCGCGTCGCCAGTCGGTGCTGATGCGGTTCTGGAGGTACTCGGCCCAGGTCGCGTCATGCGGGGTCTGAGCTGCTATCAGCGGCGTTGACGGCGCAATCCGCAGCGTCACGGGAGAACCGCCAGCGAGGCGGCACGCGGCGCGAGGGCCGCCAGTGCCATCTTCTTCGCCGCTTCGAGGTCGTGGGTGTAGACGCGGGTGGACGTGATGCTGCGGTGGCCCAGCAGTGTCTGGACTACGTCGAGCGGCTGCGGGTCGCAGTCGATGCCGCGCACGAGACGGGTCGCGAACGTGTGCCTGAGGATGTGGGGGCCGCGCAGCGGGAATCCGATGCGCTCGCCGCAGCGAATGATCAGCTTTCGAACGCCGGCGTAGGTCATTGCCTGCCCGCGCCGGTGGTCGCGGCTGTAGGTGTTTACGAACACATGGGGTGAATGATCGTCCCCGCGCAGCAGGCGGTCACGTTCGAGCAGGTAGTCGACGTAACGCTCGACCAGGTGTGGCGATGCGTAGATGATGCGCTCGGCACCCTTCGCCCTGGCGTCGTTCTCGACTGGGTTTCCCACTCGAACATGGAAGTGCGGGTCGACGACGTGGCAGCCAATGTCGCGGGAGCCGCCGCCCATGTGCAGATCCGACCGGAACAGCGATAACGCCTCGCCGGCCCGGATACCGGTGAAGTAGAGCAGGTCCACGAGCAACCGATCGCGGCAGCGCAGGGTGACCGTCTCAAGACGCGTTCGGGCGTCCGCGTCGTTGATCCACTCGGGGTCCGCGTCCCTGTCGTCGCGGAGCCGTAGCTCGTCAGCGAGCACGCGCCGGCGGGTGCCGAACTCGCCGCCGGCCGGAGTGCCGGGCGCGAAGTACTTCACCTGCGTCAACCGCGAGACCAGGTCATTTTCGACCAGGCCTTCCGCGTCAGCCCATTCGTAGAAGGCCCGGACAGCGGTGATCCAAAGCCGAACCGTCGCCTTCGAACGCGGCGACGGTGCACCCGAGCTCGTCAAGAACGGCTCGGTCAGCAGCGTGTGCTGCCACATCGCAATGTGCCCCACCGTGACACGACGCCAGTCGCTGGTCTGGGCCGTCCACGTGAGGTACCACGCGATCTTTGCGCCATACGAACGAACCGTGTTCGGCGACTTGCCGACGTTAGCGAGGAAGGCTAGCCACGCCGATGCCGCCCGATGAAGATCGCCCCTCTCATCGATAACGACCCAACGAGACGCCCCCGAGTCGGGCAGCGTCGCCTTCCGCAGGCGGTAACCCTCTCGCACAGTTGAAAGCTACTGACAGGGGTCAGTGACCATCGTCAGCGACACGCGGGCCAGCAACTAACTGTCAACAGACCACAGCATCGCCGATGGGTTAGATAACGTCGGGAAGCGTGCTGTCGACGAACGGGGTGCTCAGGTCGATGCGCCGACCGGACGTGCGCAACATCCGCTCGACGAGCTCGGCGACCTGCTCCGCGGTGAGGATCAGGGTGGTCAGCTCCGAGCGCCCGCGCCGGGCGATGAAGACCCGTCCAGGCTCGTTGATCCAGATCTCCTCGATGCTCGGGTCGTCGAGCAGAGGCTGCAGCGGACCGAACCCGGCGACCGCATCCAGCACGGCTCTGGTGGCAGCGACGACGTCGCCCATCGGCGGCAGCGCCGAGGTGATCGAACGGTCGCGGTACTCCCCGACGACTTCATCGACCAGGCGGCCGACGACTTCGGGCTCGGCGACCGGGTCGATGCCGCGACGGCGCACGAGTTCGCGGACCTCGGTCTCGAGGATCGACTGCGCCGAGGACCCCACCACTCACCACCCCGTGCCGGTCGAACCCGAAAGGTCACCAGAGAGTAAGGGTCAATCGCCCCGAAAGGTACTCGTACCGGGACATTCTGTGGACGACGGCGCAAACCAGCGACGCCCGGGACACATGGGGCGCATGTGGCGTCTTGACCGCGGCCCGACTTAACCCCGGCTGCCTGCTGGGCGTGGATCCGCGGCAGGCGGTGCCGTCAGCGGCCATCCGCTCCGTCTCGGCCCTCTGATCGCTGACCGATCCTCCGGTCACGCCGGGATCCTTGCCAGCGCCTATTCACAGGGCCTTGTCGAACGCCCTGATCACTTCCGTGCCCAGCTGACCGGGTGAGTCGTAGGGGAACACCTTCGCCTGCTCGTCGATCGTCGTGAACCCGCCCCGTGCTCCCTCATTTCGCTTCGGGGTCACCTCGATCGACTCGTCAGTGCCGATGCCCTCCGCATACACCTCAACCGAACGCGCGCCCTTCATGTAGCTGGCGTAGTCAGGTAGGCCAAGCAGGTCCAACAGTGGACGCGCGGGCGAATCCGCATCTCGGGGTGGAGTAGGCACGCCCTGTTGCGACTGGCTGAGTGCATCACGAATGACCTGGCCCAGCTTTCCGGCAGGCGCCGAGTCCGGCAGTCGGAACGGTGTGCCAACCGAGATCCAGAATCCCGCCTCCGTCTGCGAATTGGCCGACACGATGTACTCGTCATTACGCAGTTCGACACTCACAAGTCTGGCGGTCATGGCACTTCCGAGACTATCAATTTGACACCCTTCGACTTGGCGTACTGAGCGAGCTGATCCAGGACGGCTTGTTGAGCGGGCGACGCGACGCCAGGTTGGATCGCGACCTGCAGCGCGCGCTGCGTGACGTCCCGAGCACGGATAGTCGTGCCGTCGAAGCTCGCGTTCTTGAAGTTAGCAACCTTATCGACGTAGCCCCGGAGCCGGGAGGTCAACGACGCCGTGTTCTGATACGTGGCGCCGGTCAGATCGACACTCTTGATGCTCGTCACGACCCCGTTCTCGAACTTGTCGATGGTCGGGAAGCTGCGGGGAAGGTTGCCGCCAAGGCGTGCCTCGATCTGCAGACCACGCGTCGACCAACCCTGTTCCCACACCCTCAACCGTCCGAACGCGACCGCGCCGGAGTCGTTGGCAAGAGCGGGGAGTCTTGCGACAAGTCTGGTCGTCGCGGCGCTGAGCCTGGCGCCCAGGATGACCTTCAGGCGTTGACAGACCTCCGCCACCCTCGTAACCACGCTGGAGATGGTCTCGGCCACGGTGCCGGCCAACTCGATGAGGTGGGAGATGATGTTTCCGACCCGAACGGCGGTCGCGTAGATTCGGCCGGCCTCGAGGCCCTGAGCCGGGGCTTCCGCGATGCCCGCCGTTAAGAACCCGAGGATTGCCCCGCCGGCCTCGATCGCGACCGTCCACTCGACCAGGCTGGTCAGCTCCTGCTCGACGTCGTGGTGAGCCTTGTCGATGTAGCCGGCGAATTCGTCGCAGCCGGACGCCAGGCTCTGGCACGAGGTGGCGACGTCCTGGATGTGCTGCTTCATCCCCCCGCACACGGCGACGGCGTCCTGCACCTCGGGGGACTGCTGGCTCGAAATCCCTTGGACACCTTCGTCGATCGCGTAGGAGGCCCAGTCCAGGGCCTTCGCGGCAGTCGACCAGGCATTCCCCGCTGCGCGCAGCTTGTCTTGGTGTCCGTTGGGCCACACGTATCCGACAGCGGATTCGATCAGGCCCCAACCGGTGGGTGGGGACCCGGAGCCGCCCTGGGCCGAGGGAGGCTGCGGGTTGCAGTTCAAGGTCATCGGAGCGACATATCTGGTCGTGTCCGCGGGCGTTTGCACCGAGCGCCGCGGGTCGGACGCGCTCTCGGCCATCCCGTGGTTGAAACCGGTCTGCTCCAACATCGCGGCGAGCATGTAGCAGGCGTCGGTCAAGTCGGTCATCGCGCCCACGGTGGCGCTCACCGCCTGGTCGTAGGAGGAAGCCCACTTGGTGCCGCCCGGGTCGGTGCCAGCCATCCCTCCAGTCCCGGCCAGCGCGTCCTCCAGATTCGTCAGCGCCGTCGTGAGCTGGCCGGTGACGTTCTGTCCCATCACCTTGCTGGCCGCGTCGAACACCTCCGGCTCGACGTCGATCGGCGGCACGCTCACAGCGCCCACATCCGCGCGTTCGTCGTGGCGGCGCCGGTGTAGTTGTCATGGGCTGTCGTGGCGATCTGTCGCATCACGACCAGCGCTTGGCGCATCTCCTGCGCGCCCGTCTTCCATCGCTGGTGCGCCGCCTGGTGCTTGGCCGCCGCAGCCCCGGTCCACGTCGCGTGCAGTCGGTCTACCCGTGCATCCGCCTGCTCCAGCGCCGATTCCAGGCGCTGATCGAACCGGGCTATTTGCTCGACCACATCGAACAACTGCGCGGTGTCCACCCGGAAGTGAGGCATCACAGACCCGCCCCGGACTGATTCACCGTGCGAGTCGACCCATCCTCACTGACCTGGTAATCCTGACCGGTCGTGCCGAGCAGGCGTGCCATCGCGGCCAACGCGGCGAGCACGTCGTTCGCGCCGCCGCGCCACTGCTCCCATCCCTGCGCGAAGCCGCTCGCCGACTGGCCCTGCCAGCTACCACCAAGCAGTGCCTCCACCTGCGCTTGCAACGCTGCAACCTCAGTCCGGACCTCCTGGCTGATGTCTGCCAAGATCGCGCCCGTTGCCTGCAGCTCGGCCCCTGTCACGTCGAAACCAGCCACAGACACCTCCCCTCCTGGATGCCCGTGGAGGATATAACGGGCATCAGCCTCGGCGCACGCGAACGTGCTCGAAGTGACGGTCAGCGGGATCCTGTCGTCCTGCCGCTGGGCTTCGTGGCCGCGTTCCGTCGTTCCGAGCTGGCCGGCCTCGACGTCGACCATCTCGACTTCGCAGAGGGTGGAGTGATGAGCACTCCGTCACAGCAAGACCGACCAGAGCCGTCGCGGAGCCGACGTGTACGTCAGCCACGGGTAGATATGCGTCCACCTGCCCGGTGCTGCAGCTCCAAGCCTGGGTCACACAGCTCGGTCGCACGTCTGGTCACGGCTCGTGGGTATGCGACGCGGTGACCCCCTCGGTGACAAGCGCGTCCGCGGTCCGACGATCGACACCATCGTGAAGAGGTGCGCGGAGGCGATCGGTGAGGATTCGCACGTCTACTCGTCGCGCTCGCTCGGATCAGGGGTTAGTCGTCCGGTTCAGCTGTGATCACGGTGTCCAAGCCATCGACGTGCCGCGCCTTCAGGATCCCCTGATTGTTCAGGCCCCAGCGGGTGTGGCCATCGGGAACCTCCTGCGTCAGGCTGTCGTTCCACTTTCCGTTGGAGACGAACTGCAACGTCCAGTGATCTTCGGCCGAATGAAGAGCAATTCCGGCCCGCCGTAGCCGACGAGGTGACCGCGCCTGGTATCGAGGCAGACCACTCTGTGAGCTTGTCCAGATCAATAAGTCCGGGTAGAAGCTCTGCGTCTGCCCGACCGCAAACAGGTCGATCCCGTAGCCGGTCCGTGAGGGATTCCGGCACCACGCCAGGCCGATCCTGCCCAGCGGGACGCTTCCGGAACGTCGCCTTTCCCGGCGGCCGACCCGCCGACTTCCAGGTCATCGTCGACTGATTCGCGATCACGGTCAGCCCAATTCGCTGCCGCGGTAAACAATTACGGTCAGGCGCGGCGTTACAGGGTCGGGACAGTGACTCGGCATAGGAGCGGTGTTGGATTTCGAGACGTATGTAGCGCGGTCGCGGCGCGGGCTGCTCCGTTTCGCGATCGTTCTCACCAATGATCCTGAGCTGGCCCAGGATGTGGTCCAGGAGGTGCTGCTGAAGGCCGGGCAGCGGTGGCGCAAGATCGGTCGCCTCGATCAGCCGCACGCCTACGTGCGGCGGATGCTCAGCAACGAAGTCATCTCCCAGCACCGCAGGTGGGGGCGGGTCGAGGCCAGGCCCGAGAGCGACCTCGACCGGCCGACCGCCGATCGTCTGGCTGGAGTGGATCGCCGGGAGGCGATCGTGCGCGAACTGGCCCGATTGCCGGTGCAGCAGCGGGCTGCCGTGGTCCTGCGCTATTTCGAGGACCTCTCCGATGAGCAGATCGGCGACATCCTCGGGTGCCGCCCGGCGACTGTGCGCGCCCATCTGCACCGAGCTCTGCAGGCACTGCGGGTCGAGGCCACCGTCACGGCCCTGACCCCGGTCCGCTGACTGACCGTGCAAGGTCAAGGAGACACGATGTACACCGAAACGGAACTACGCGAGGCGCTGCAACTCTCCGCGGCCCGAGCCGACGAACTCATCGCCGAAACGCACCCGGTCGATGGCACCGTGCCTGCGCGAAGGCCGCGCGAGATGCGCGAGTTCCCTGACTCCCACCGGCGCACAGGCAGGCACCGGGACTGGCTGCCCGCGACCGCGGCTGCGGCCGTCGTCGCGGCGCTCGGCGCCGCAGTGTTCGTCGCGTCGGGGACAGGCAGCGGCTCGAAGCACGACTCGGCGGCGTCGCCGGGCGTCTCGGCAGCCAGTCATCCACCGGCGACGGGCAGCCTGACCCGCACGCACGCCCACGCTACGGTGGCACTGAACAACCTGATCACCGTGCGCGAAACCGACGGGAACGGATACCAGTTCGGCCCGGCGGGTGGGCCCCAGGTCCGGACCGTGGGCGGCGCCATCGCCGTGACCATTATTGCGTTGCCTGCTTCTACACCATTCGACCCCGCGACACAGATCACCGACGCTCAGCGGTTACCGGTCGCCGGCACCACCGGCTACTACGGCAGGGTCTCGGCCTACCTCGGCGACCCAACGGGAGACGCCAGTAAGTACGGTCTGCCCAAGACGACCCTGGCCTGGCGAGCTGCCAACGGGACCTGGATCTTCATTCAGGGCGAGAACCATGACGTGAACCTGTCGCTGCCCACCCTGATGACCCGCTACCAGCAGCTCGGTATCACCGCCACACCGGCGCCCCTGCCGCGCTTGCCGTACCGAGCCCGCTGGCTTCCCGACGGTCTCGCGGTGACCTCGCTGGACTGGTCACCAGACCTCCCAGACGTCACGCTGACGTCCGGCACCAAGTCGATCGAGATCAACCTCTTCCACGGTTCTATCACCGGGGGGAGCCGGGTGAGCGCGTACGGCAACACCCCCTCCGCCGACCCGCACGCCACCCGAGACACCGGCGACACGCATCTGAGCGTGTCCGTGCACGGGTACCCCCAGGCCACCGCGCAGAAGATCCTCGACAACCTGACCCTCAGCAAGCTACCCAGCGACAACCGCACCTGGTGGACTGTGACCGAGGCCTTCAACAGCTGACGGCGCCGACCGCGGCTTCGCGCCAGGCGGCGTAGGTCAGCTGCCCGGGCTCGGGCCGAGGTACGGGCGCTGGTTCCGGCATGGCCACGCGATCAGCCCCGGCACGCTTTGCCCGCTTGCTGCGCCAGCTCGAGGGCGCCGGGCTGCTGGCCGGCCAAGGCCAATTCGCGGGCGGCCGCCCCCGCCGCTGCTAGCGGACCGGGCTGCCTACGACCTCGCGTCCGCCAGCACGGCGCGCGCCATGGCGAGTCGAGCTGTGCAGCGTTCGGGCATCGTCTTCGAGTAGTACCGGAAGGTCATCACCGCAATTACCAACGCCCACGCACGACCGCGCAGCCACGTGACCTCGTCGATGTCCAGGAGGGACTTGAACTCCTCGCGCCCGGACGGATCAAGCAATTCCCACCCGACGACGAGATCGACGGTCGGGTCACCGACCGCCAGGCCCCCGAAGTCGAGCACTGCATTCAGCCGGCCATCGCTCATGAGCAGGTTCTCGGCGAGAAGGTCACCGTGCAGCCAGCGGACCTGGACACCGTCACCGGTGCCGGTCAGAGTCATCGCCGCCTCCCAGACCCGCAGGCACGCACCGAGGTCCAGGTCTAGGTCGGGCAGCCTGCGGCAATCTGCGAGGTAACGCCGAACGGTGGCGTCCAATGCGGCCAGCGGCTCGCCGCGGTACCACCTCAGTGCGGGGTCGGCCAGGGCGTCGGGCGGGACCGAGAGCTCACCCAGTGCGGCCACCACACCGGCCAGGTCGCGCACCAGCTTACCAGCTGCACCGCCGGCACCGCTGGCACCGCTCGGCAGCTCGGGCGCGCTGCCGTCGATCCAGCGCACGACCGACCAGCGCTCCGGGTAGCCGAGGGCGGGTTCGCCGACCGCCACTACCTCAGGGATCATGACCGCCAGCGCGGCAGTCAGGTAGGGCAGCCAGTGTGCCTCCTTCCCGATCGTCTCCGACCCGCCGGGCTGGCGCGGAAGTCGCACCACGAGGTCCTCGCCCAGCCGGAACAGGGCGTTGCTCGAGCCCGAGGCATCCAACGGTCGAAGCCGGCGCCCGGCGAGCTCGGGAACAGCGCGGTCGACCAGAGCGCGCACCAGGGGCAGGTCGATCTCGATCTCGTCCTCGTGCAACGTCATGCCACCACCTCAGCCAGTTCACGTCCACGATGTCGAACGGATTCTGCACATAGCCGACGCGGTCCGACCGCGTCGCACAGCAACCCGGCTTGGTCGGCTGCGGGATGGGGCCGCCAAGCTACGAGGTGAGACGTCAGGCGGCTGCTGGCTAGGCTCGTCCACACCGCGTCCCGACCCCCGAAGGCCATGCCCATCAGCACCGCTCTGCCGAACGTCCGACTGCCGAGCAGCGGTGAACGACAGCGCGCGCGGGTCGGGGTGGCCGCCGCCTTCGTCGCCAACGGTCTTCTCATCGGATCGTGGGCGCCGCGCATCCCCGAGATCAAGGCGCACCTCGGCCTCTCGGCAGGTGCCCTCGGCATCGCCCTGCTGGCGCCCGCACTGGGCACCGTGCTGTCGGCCCGAATCGTCGGCGCCCGCAACGCCCGCCACGGCAGCGCGGCCGCTACCCGCTTGTTCGGCGTCGCCTACTGCCTGCTCGCCTGGCTGCCCGGCGCAGCTGCCAACCTGGCGACGTTGTGGCTCACGCTGCTGCTCTGGGGCGCCGCGATGGGCGCCATGGACGTCTCGATGAACTCCCAGGGAGTCACGGTCGAAGGCGAGTACGGACGCCCGGTCCTCTCCAGCTTCCACGCGACCTGGAGTATCGGGTCCTTCGTCGGCGCGCTGCTCGGCGGCATCGGCGCTGCGCTGCGCGTACCCGTGGCCGGGCAGCAGGCTGCGCTCGGAGCCGCCCTCGCGGTAGCCGTCCTGGTAGCCAGTCGCAGCTTCCTGAGCGACCCGGCGCACCCGCCGCCCGCGCGAACCGGGGCAATGCGCCTGCCTCGTATGCCCGAGCCCCGCCTCGTCCTGCTCGGCCTGTCGGCGATCTTCGCGCTGATGGCTGAGGGCGCCGTGGCCGACTGGAGTGGCGTACTGCTGCGCGATCACCTGCACGTCGGCGGCGGCCAGGTCGGTCTCGGGTACGCCGCCTTCTGCGTGACCATGACGGCGGGTCGCCTCGGCGGCGATCGCGTCGTCCACGCGCTCGGACGAGCGCGGTGCCTCGCGACTCTCACCCTGGTCGGCACGGTCGGCCTCTCAGCCGGCATGGCGACCAACGTCCTCGCCGGCACCGTCGCCGGGTTTGCCCTGCTCGGATTCGGATTGTCGATCATGGTTCCGGTGCTGTTCAGCACCGCTGCCGACAGCGACCGGCCGGCCGGCCCGGCGATCGCCGCCGTCGCTGCGCTCGGCTGCGCCGGGATGCTCGTGGGTCCCAGCCTGATCGGCCTGGTAGCCCAGCTGACGAGCGTCGCGTCGGCGCTGTACCTGCTGCCGCCGTTCACCCTGGCCGCCGGGCTGCTCGGCATTGCCGGTGTTCGCCTCAGCGCCCGCAATCATGGGTAAGGGTCTCGTTGACAGGGTGGTCGTGGCACTGTCAGGACGAGTGCAAGCCCGGTTTCTGTGCCCTTTATGTGGCGGCGCGGTACTCCTTGAGCAGCCCGCGGCTGATGATCGTCTTCTGGATCTCCGACGTGCCCTCGCCGATGAGCAGGAACGGCGCCTCGCGCATGAGCCGCTCGATCTCGTACTCCT
>QHBY01000161.1 GCA_003244245.1 Pseudonocardiales bacterium | reverse complement strand
TACTTCCGGGTGGTCGACGCGGTGAAGTCGGTCGTCGCGATCGAAAACGTTTACGCCGCGATCGACCAGATCGCCCAGACCACGTTGCGGAAGGTCGTCGGTCAACACACCCTCGATGAGACGCTGTCCGAAACCGACCGCATCAACCTCGACATCCGCGAAATCCTCGACGTCAGCACCGTCGACTGGGGTGTGGAAGTGACCCTGGTGGAACTGAAAGACATCCAGCTACCCGACAGCATGAAACGGGCGATGGCCCGGCAGGCTGAGGCCGAACGGGAGAAACGCGCGAAGATCATCAACGCTGAGGGCGAGTCGCTGGCCGCTGCCGCGCTCGGCGACGCCTCAGACATCATGATGGCCCACCCGCTCGCGCTGCAGCTCCGTAACCTGCAGAGCCTGGTCGAGATCGGCGTCGACAAGAACACCACCGTCGTGTTCCCTGCGCCCTTGATGAGCACCATCGGAGAACTCGGCTCCTTCCTCGCCCGCGAAACCGCCGCCGCGAACCTGCCGGCGCCGGTCACCACCGGCAGCACGCCGACGCGCGTGGACCTGGCGGCAACAAACGGAGCACACGAAGCCAACTAGCGCTGGCTGCGCACCGCGCCTTGCTCGGTGCCGACACGGTCCGCTCACCTGGAATCTACGAAGGGCAGGCTCGGATGAAGAAGTTGTCGTTGACGGCCCCGGCAGGTCATGAGCATGAGCATGAGCCGCGCCGCACCAGTCCCCCGATCGATGCCCTCACCGGCTCAGCAGCGAGGACGGCGAGGTGACCGACAACGCCCCCAAGGTGGACCCCGCGAGCATCCCAGGCGTCCGAGTCCCCCTCAGCAGTGACGGACCCGACGGCGAAAAGGTCGCTGCAGCGAACATCGTCGTGAGCGGTCACAACATCGAGGTGCCCGAGCATTACCAGGTGCACGTGGCGGAGAAGATGGCCCACCTCGAGCGCTACGACGACACGATCGACCACTTCGACGTCGAGCTGTTCCATGAGAACAACCACCGGCAGTCCAAACTCTGCCAGCGGGTCGAGATCACGGGCACGGGCAGCGGCCCCGTCGTGCGGGCCGAGGCCCGCGGACCGGACTTCTACGCGGCCCTGGCCGCCGCGCTCGGCAAGCTCAAGAACCGGCTACGCCGCGGCCACGATCGCCGCCAGGTACACCACGGCCACCGAACCCCCACCTCGGTCGCCCAGGCCACCAGGACACTTCCGGTCGCAGACATATCGACACCAGCCACGGCCCGGCCCTAAGGCCAGCGGCCCCCCGCACCTTCCAGAAATGAGAAAGAGGTCCCGACATGATGTGGTGGTACGGCACCGGAATGAGCGGCTGGGGTTACGCCCTGATGACCCTAGGCATGGTGCTCTTCTGGGCCCTGGTCATCTTCGGGGTGGTCGCCCTGGTCCG
The DNA here is from genome assembly GCA_003244245.1 of Pseudonocardiales bacterium. Taxonomy (GTDB): domain Bacteria; phylum Actinomycetota; class Actinomycetes; order Mycobacteriales; family Pseudonocardiaceae. The sequence goes on along the minus strand of QHBY01000161.1, from coordinate 18,705 downwards.
CTACCTGGCCCGCAACGACCGGCCAACGGCCGCCCGGCCCTCCCCGGAACAGATGCTGGCCGAGCGATTCGCCCGCGGCGCGATCGACGCGCAGGAGTACCACCAGCGCCTGGATGCCCTGCGTGACCGGCCCCGACCGACCGTCACGCCCTGAATTGCCCCCGGTCCGGGCCACGGCGCGTGCTGAATCCAGACGATCTCCAGCCGGAGGCACAGAGCGGGCGCTGGCACCTTCTGATCGGGCAAATGAGGAGTTCCGATGACGCCGAGCGCAGGCGGCGGCGTGGATCGGACCGTGCCGCGTTTCGCGCCCGGCATGCTCGCCGAGCTCGACGAACCGGTGCGCCGCTACTTCGCCCACGCCATCCGCGACGGCGCACGCCTTACGTCGACCATCAGCCTGACGATGCGCGGACGGATCAAGGTCGGGACATGGCTACCGTTCACCGCCGAGCAGGAATGCGACGGGCGCTCGTTCACGTGGCGAGCGCACATCGGATGGGCAGCGTTCACTCCGCTGGTCGTGACGGATCGCTTCGCCAACGGAATCGGCAGCACGCAAGGCCGCCTGTTCGATCGAGTGACCCTCTTCCACGCCAGCGACCACGACACCACCCGGTCGACGGCCGGCCGGACCGCACTGGACAGCGTCGCGTTCGCGCCCACCACCGTGCTGCCCGATCGGGGCGTGACCTGGCACGCCGAGGGCCCCGAGGTCATCGTGGCCGACTTCGATCTGTTCCCCGAGCGACCGCAGGTGCGGGTACGCATCGACGAACACGGCGCGGTGCGCAGCGTGTGGGCCCAGCGCTGGGGGCCTACGGGACGGCACACGCTCGGTTACCTCCCATGCGGTGGCATCGTTCACGCGCAACGGCGTTTCGGCGACCTGGTCGTACCGAGCGAGATCACGGTCGGCTGGCGGTTCGGCACCAACCAGTTCACGCCGTCCTTTCGCGCCGAGATCGAAGACCTCACGCCCCTTCAGTGACTACGAGGACGTTGCTGCGCCGACGCAGTGAGATCGACGAGGAGTGCCACCAGCACCTGGATGCCCTGCGTGACCGGCCCTGACCGACCGTCACACCCTGAGTCTGCCCCGGTCCGGCCACGAGCGGATGCTGAAGCCAGCCGATCTCTAGTACCGGTTTCCGGCGTGCTCACTCCGGTTGCCCCGCAGGACACTCGCCCCATCCAGATCCTCCGGGGCGGGTCCACTCCGGTGAGGACTGACGTCGCGAGGCTCGGCCCGGCGCGGAAGCCTCGAGATCACCGCGTCCGCCGTCGGATCGAGGGTCAGGAACTGGTCCAGACCCGTGATGCGTAGCGCGCGGCGCAGGGCGTGGTGCCCGGCTCCAGCAATGTGTATCTCCGTCCCGCCGGCGGTGGCCTTTTGATGCAGCGTGACGAGAACCGCCAGGCCCAGCGGGCCCAGGACAGTGACCTCGCCGAGATCCACGACGACGTGGGGCGCGCGGCTGAGCTGACTACCAACGCGCTGGGCCAACAGCGACGCGGTGTGCGCGTTCACGGTGCCGCTCACCCGCACGATCACCACCTCGGGCTCGGTGCGTATACCCGCAGATCCAGATCAGCAGGCTGCTCAGGCTCGCCACCACCAGCCCACGTCCGATGCCCCACCCGTTCCGCGGCGGCGCCGCACAGGACCTGCTCCCCTCGACCCGGTGCCGCGCCGGCGGGCACCGCTGGCTGTCGGGCGGCACCGCGCCGCGACGCTGAGGTCGATGGTGCGGCAGCGGGACCCAGCGCCGGTGTCACAGACCATCTGCGCGACTCAGATCCGGGATCCGGATCCCTAACGCTGACCTTCCACCCGAGACAGGACATTGCCAACCTCCGACGCTAGCCACCCATGTGTGATGGACGTCGGGGTCCGGGACGCACATCTCTGCATACCGGGCCGCCCCCACCACGGCAACCGCTGGCCAAGCGACCACTTCCGAAAGGCGAGACCTGGCGGCCCCGCCAGGTTCGTCACCCGCGCACTTCGGCACCCCACGCCCGACCCACAACGAGTCGGGCCTGTTGCTTCCTGCCCGGGCAGCGCCTCATGCTGTCCTCGCCTGCCAAGTTTTTTCCTCTCAACCATTGACTCCGACCACAGCTGGGTGCCGACTGATCGGGAGCGCGCCATCGAGAATCTCGACCGAGATACCTGCTTCGCGCTGCTGGCCACCGTGAGTATTGGTCGCGTCGGATGGGCGACGCCGGAGGGCCACGCGATGATTCTGCCGGTGAACTTCGTCCTCGATGGGCAGACCCTCGTCTTCAGTACCTGTGAAGGTGACAAGCTCGACGCCGTCCGCGAAGGCCGGGTGCTCACCTTCGAGGTTGATGCGGTGGAGCCGGCGTTTCAGGCGGGGTGGAGTGTCCTGGTCGTCGGAGTCGCCCAGGCGATCACCAGTGCGGAACAGATCCACCGCATCGAGCGGCTCCACCTCGCCCCGTGGGTCCCGCTCCCCGATCGGGTGTTCGTCGGTCTACCGGCCACCGAGATCGCCGGTCGGCGCCTCCCCCTCCATCCAGGCAAGATCACATATGTGCGGCACACGGATCCGTGAGCCGCACGGTCGGGGCACAGGGACTCACGTCGTGAACTCGACGGCACGGACATTTTGGGCGGGAGCGGGGACCTCGGTAGCGTCGAGTTCACGACACGCCGGACATACATAGGGTCAGCCACGCAGTCCTGGCAGGAATGGGTCCACCGGTACCGATGCCGCCACCCGCACCCGGGCGTCTACCACGTGGCATCCCTGAGACCCGACGATCAGTGGATTGAGGTCCAGCTCGGCGACCTCGGGGAGTAGCTGGGCAAGCAGGCCCACCCGCAGCAGCGTGTCGCGTACTGCTGCGATGTCCAGCGCTGCGGTGGCGTGCGGGCCGAACAGCGTGGTGGAGCATCGCAGGCCGTGCAGGAGGTCGTCGGCGTCCGCGTCACCGAGCGGGACCAACCGGGCGGTCCGGTCGGCAACTAGGTCGGTGTCCACACCACCGAGACCGAACACGATCAACGGGCCGAACACCCCGTCGGAATGCACCTCGACCAGCAACTCGCGGCCGTGGGCGACGATCGGTTGCAGCAGCACCCCGCGCAGCGCGGCACCGAACCGGCCGGTCAACTCACGCAGCGCGGCGCGGACGTCGTCGGGGTCGCGGACCTCCAGCACGCCACCGACGTGCGCGTTGTTGTGCAGCACACCCTCGACGAGAGCCTTGACCACGACCGGGCCACCCAGCTCCGCGAACGACGTGACCGCCGCGCCCTCCTCCGCAGCGAACCGGGTGTCGAGGGTGGGGATGCCGAAGCAGCGCAGCAGCTCCACCGTCGCTAGTGGACCGAGCCAACCACCGGCCGGATCGACACGGAAACACTCCCGCAGAATGGACAGCGCCCGAGGAACATCCACATCCGACGGTGGCGTGGCCGACGGATTGGGGCAGCCTCGCCACCGTGCATAGTCGGCGAGACGGCCGAGCACCGCGACCGCAGCAGCCGGATCGGCATAGCTGGCCGTCCCTGCCACGCCGCCCGCGCCGGGCAGCGCCGCCACTGTGGCCACCTGCCCCAGGCGAACGGCCAGCAGGGGCTTGTCGCCCACCGCGATCCCCGTGAGCGCGGTGATCGGATCACCGAGGGCCGTGCGCACGGTGACGGCGATGACCGCGTCCACGCCGGGGTCAGCGAGCACCGCCGCAACGCACCGGTTGAACGTGTCTGCGTGCACCGCGGCCGTGGTGTCCACCGGATTGGCCACCGGCGCAGGCTCGGGTAGCAGGGCGCCCAGCGTCGCCACGGTCGCGGCGTCCAGTTCGGTCAGCACCATGCCGGCACGCGCGCAGGCGTCCGCGCTGAGCACGCCGGCGCCACCGGCGTTGGTCACCACCGCGACTCGGTTGCCGGCCGGCAGCGGCTGCCAGCTCAATTCGGCGAGTGTGCCGACCAACTCGGCGATGGTGTCCACCGCGATCACCCCAGCCTGGCGAAACAGTGCATCGCGAGTCACCGCCGGGGTCACGGCCGGCGCACGAGGCGAGACGGCGGCCTCGCTGCTGCCGGTCCGCAGGGCCAGCACCGGCTTGGTCCGCGCGAGTGCCCGGCACAACCGGCTGAACTTGCGGGGGTTGCCGAACGACTCCAGACACAGCGCGACCGCCGTGGTGGCCTCGTCGTGCTGCCACCACATCAGCAGGTCATTGCCGCTCACGTCGAATTTGTCGCCAGTGGACACCATCGCGGAGAGCCCGAGCCCGAGTTGGCCGAGTTGCTCGCGCAGTGCGATGCCGATCCCGCCGGATTGGGTGACCAGCCCGACCGTCCCGCTCGGCGCGGGCGACGGGGCGACGGGGCGACGGTGGCATCCAGACGCACCGCGGGATCGCTGTTGGAGACGCCCACACTGTTCGGACCGACCATCCGCATCCCGTAACGGCGCACCTCCCCGAGCAGTTGGCCGGGTCGTTGCGAGTCGCCGGCCGGCCCGGCCGAGATCACCACGAGTGCCCGCACGCCCCGCTGCCCGCACTGCTGCGCGACCTCAGGCACAACGGCAGGGGGAACGCACAACACGGCCAGCTCGCACGCGACCGGCAGGTCCCCGACCGTAGGCACCGACGGCACCCCGAGGATCCCCTCGAGGTGTGGGGTGACCGCATACAACTGCCCGGAATAGCCGCCGGCGATCAGGTTGGTCAGCACCGCGGGTCCGATCGCGCCTCGATGCCCCCCTGCGGCGCAGACGACGACCAACGAGCGCGGTTGCAGCACCGAACGCAGACTCACCACGTCGGCCGCGCGCTCCCGTTCGGCCATCGCATCCAGGTACGTCTCGACCTCATCGAGCACCAGTTCAACGTGCGTCACGCCACTCTCGCGGTTCATCCGACAGGGCAGGCCACAGTCGCCGAACATCCGGAGCATCCGGCCGTTCTCGGTGAGCACCTCGGCGACGAACCGCCGCACACCGTGGTGCCGAGCCAACGACACCAAGTGCTCCAACAGCAGCGTGCCCACACCATGGGCCTGTGCAGTGCCCGACACTGCGAGCGCGACCTCCGCCTCGGTCGGGTCGGCCAGCACCTCGTAGTGCGCGACCCCCCACAGCTCCGCGCCGAGGAACACACCCATCGAGCCGTGTCGCGCATCCACTGGCGAGGTCATTCCGGACACCAGGTCAACCACCCTGGGCGGCATCGGCCCGAAGAACCGGAAGTACCGGTCACGCCCGTCGAGCTCGCGGTGTAGTCGCAGAACAGCATCCTGATCGCCCGGGCCCAGCGGCCGCAGCATCACCACCCGCCCATCGGCCAACACAACCCGAATGGCACCCACGTTCGCCTCCACGTCACCAGCCGTGGACAGCTCGTCGCTCACTTGCCCCTGCCGATCTCGCCGTTGGCGACATGGGCTCCGTCGATTCCACCGCCGACATACTCAAGCGGCCGCAGGCCGCAGACCCCGGTTGGCCGGGTGTCGGGCCGCTCGCGCCGATCCGCGACCTCGCCCCGGTACTGATGGTATCGACGACGCCTGCAGCGGGGACGGCATTGGGCGGAGCACCGGGTCAACGCCAGGCCCGCTTTCGCGAGGAGCGAAGCGGCCACCCCCGTCTCGGGAGCCACCCCGAGAGTTCGGGTCGGTTCTGCACGGAAGGCCGAGGCGGATCGGCTGTCGGCCTCAGCGTCGGCCGGGTAGGCGTAGCGTCGGAATTACCAAGGGCACTTCGAGCGTCGGCGGTCTAGTCGGTGTCGTTCTCGGTGCACGTCCTCACCGGTCGGTTTCGACCGAGGACAGGAGTGCCGGCATGACGCCGGATCAGCACGTCGCGCCTCCACTGACCACGAACATCGGACCGCCCCAGATGAAGCCGCGCCTACAGGTCAAGACGACTGTGCCCACCACCGGCCACGTCGACGGGGGCTGGTGGCCCTCCTCACGGAAGCTACCCATCGAACTACCGCTGTTCGCGGCGCTGTCCGATCGGCTGGGCCCCATCGCGCTGGTGGCCTACGACCTCGACGACTGGGACGAGACACCACGCGTCCTGCACCTCGGCGGCGGCGGGGTGCGGCTGGAAGGGGTCAGCCCCAGTCCGCGGAACCCGCACACCCTCGTCGTGATCGGAACCGACGGACGACGTATCACCCTGCTGGTCGTCGCACCGGATGCCGACGCAGCCACCGCCCACCAGGCACTGATCACCGCCTCCCTGCCGGGCAACGACAGCACCGGCGACACCACCAACAGCGAGGCCGACGACTCCACCTCCCGGGCCCTGGCCGACGTGACCACCCGGCTGACCCGCCACGAATCGCCAAGCAACAAACACGACACCGCGACGATCACCGCGTGGGTCCAGGAAGCCGCCCAACGGTTCGCCCACGCACCCATCCAGACCTACGTGCCGATCCTGGTCGAACACATCGTGCGCCAACGCCTGGCCTTGACCAGCGCCACGCCCTGACCAGGCACGGGCTGACCCAGCTCCAACCCGAACGTCGTCGCCGTTTGGATCGCCGACTTGAGCTGACCGCTCCGATGGGGTGCTGTCAGGGCAGCGGCACCCGCCAGCTCAGCTGTGCCCACGAGGCTCACGGATCCGCGGGCCGCACGAAAGTGACCCTGCCTGGATGCAGGGGCAGGCGCCGGCCGGTGATCTCGGCGGCCGGTAGACCGATGAACACCCGATCGGGCAGGGGTACCCACGGGGCGAGGTGGAGTTGCTCGATGCGGCGGATCTGCGCCGGGCTGGTGATCACCTCGGCGGCTCCGATGACCAGGACACTCCAGCCCGCCTGGAACGCCAGCTCCACCGCATCAACCTCGAAGGTCAGTACCCGGCCTTCGCGGACGGCGTCGAGCTTGTCACCTTCACCGGTGCTGAAGACGAGGGTCTCCCCATCGAGGACGAAGTTCACCGGCAGGATCATGGCGTGGCCCTCCGGGGTCGCCCATCCGACGCGGCCAATGCTCACGGTCGCCAGCAGCGCGAGGCAGGCATCTCGGTCAAGACTCTCGATGGCGCGCCTCCGATCAGTCGACACCCGGCCGCGGTTGGAGCCCATTTCATGCCTGAGCATTGCCCCGCACCGCTCCGCGCAGCGTAATACTGCAGTTGCTGTTCCGACCTGGGCGACCTCGTCCGCGACCGGAGCCGGAGGTTGCTTGACATGCGGGTCCCACAGCTCGACCCAGGGCCGGGAAACGTCGTCGTAAGGACGGATCGCGTCCTTGCTAAAACGCTGGCTGATGGTGCCGCTAGGTGGAGTTCGTCGCGCCTGCCCAGACCTCGGCACAGGTGATGCGCACGGCTTCGTCGGGTTCCCCGTCAGGTTCGTCAGACCCGGTTCTCCCGCCTGAGTCCGGTCCAGGTGTGGTGCGTCTGCCTGGGCTGTGGTTGTGGCTTTCGTTGGCTGCGGCGCTGCTTGCGGCGGCAGGAACGGCGCGGGATTGCTGTGGCCCGCGAGCATTTACAACAAGGAGACCGCCGCGCTCGCTGATGCGGCCACGGCACAGGACGTCGTCGGCCTGCTACCCGTCACGCTGCCTGCCGATTCTGGTCACGCCGTTCATCGCGAACGCTCGCGGCCACGAACCCGGCTGGGCCGTCCTGGTCCCCATCGGGGTCGTGTTCGTCGCCGCGCTGGCCGTCCTGGTCCTGCTGCGCCTGGTGACCGCTTCGGCCGGGCCGGGGCATCGGGGGCTGCGGAACTGACACAGGATCCCGCGGGCAGGTCGCTACCCGCCGAGGAGGGCCTGCATTTCGGTGATCTCGCGCTGCTGGGCGTCGACAATGCGCTGGGCCAGTTGGCGCGCGTCGGGGTTTTGTCCCTCACCCAGCTCAGTCTTGGCCATCGCGACAGCCCCCTGATGATGGGTGATCATCATTTGCAGGAACATCCGGTCGAACGCGTCGCCGGTCGCCAGCCCGAACCGCTTCATCTGGTCACCAGACATCATGCCGGGCATCGCGCCGCCGGCGCCGTGATCCATCATCCCCATGCCCCCCATGGGACTGTTCATCGAGGGCACCGGGGCGTGCCAGGCGCGCAGCCATCCGCTCATCTGATCGATTTCAGGTTGCTGCGCGGCCTGGATGCGGGCGGCGAGATCCTTCACCTGAGGTGATACCGCCCGTTGAGCGGCCATCCTGGACATGGCGATGGCCTGGGCGTGGTGCGGAATCATACCCTGGGCGAACGCGATATCGGCCTGGTTGTGGTCCTGGGCCACGGACTGCGAACTCGCCGCGCTGCCAGCGGGTGGGGTAGCGGTGGTGCCGCAGCCGCTGAGCGTGGCGCCGACGGTGAGGGCGGCGGCCGCAGCCGCGACCAAGGTCATGATCGTGCGAGTAGTCATGGGAATGTTCCTCTGCATCTATGGGCTTGGCTGAATCGATCGCTGACAGGTCAGCGATGATCAGCGCCGCAGCACGCAGAGCCGGGTAACCGAGCGCAGCCGGTGGGCGGCCCCCGCGCCCCGAGCGCACCGACGACCGCCAGCAAAGACCCCGGCTCCCATGGCCGGCGCCACGCTGCCACAAAGATCAACGCGGTAGCAAGCCCGATGAGGGCAGTCAACACCGCCACACAGCAGTGCCCCACACAACAGTCAGCCTGCGACACAACTACCGAGATCGAGACCAACCTCACCTCAACCGGATTGACCCCCACCGGACCGGTGTGAGAGCGCTCGGTGGGCACCGAGGTCGACCCGGAGTCCGTCGCCACGATCATCGGCATCGTGTGCCCGGCAGAATCAGCGACCAGGTGATGCATGCCGACCAGACCGGCCGCGATAGCGACAATCAGTAACCACTGATGTCGAATCATGCCGGCCCTCCCCCACCCCAACCGACAATAGCAGAGCGGGGATGGGGCTAAGGACTCTGTTGCGCTCCACGTGAAGGGCAGGGGTGATCTCATTGGTCGCCTTCATCTGGCCGAGATGAACGATTTTTTTCGCAACCTGTGAGGAACACCATGAGTGTTCTGATCATCGTCGCCGTCGTTGTCGTCCTGCTGATCCTGTTGGTAGGGGGGGCTGGCGGTGAGGATCATCAAGCAGTACGAGCATAGTGGCAGGCCTACCGGCCGCAGTGCCCGGATCATGATCACTGAAACTGAGCTGTGACCGTGCAGTTGTGCACGGCTACAGCTCAGTTTCGACGATCATGATGTAGGCGAACCAGTTACCGGGCCGGTTGCGCTACCTCACCCTGGCTGATCAATGCGAATTCACCCTTCGCCAGGCCGGCGTCGATGGCTACCACGACACACACCCGCCCACAGGAACCCTGACCGACACCCCCGAACAAGCCGCTCGGCCGCGCCCGCGGCCGCTACCACAACGACCCGACCACATGGCAGAACGAACCCCGAAGGATTAACGCGGTGCTGCAATAGAACCCTTCGCCGCACAAAAGATCAAAACAGGTAAGGCGTCGCAGACCAGTCAAACGACAAGTGAACACCACGTGTATTCTCGGAGCTGTCGACCACTGGCCGGACCAATGCCGTGGCCGCGCGACCGTTTGCCTCTGGCGCAAGTTGGGGTCTTCGTGTGCACCGCAAGGGTAGGCGCCCCTAAACACTACTCAAGGGTGAAAGGTCTAGCGACCGAGGATCACTAAAACCGATCTCGGCTTCTCAACTCCGGTCCGAGCCGGAAATCTCTTGGCGTGCGGGCGGGAGGATTTCGGTGTTAGCCTGGGGGTGTTTCGCTCCTTCGTACGGTGCCGGCTGGATACGCGGCGCCGACCCTGACCCCGTACGCGATACGGCCTGGACCTCGCTGAGGTCACGACGGCGGTCTTTTTACCTCGCCGGCACAGCGGTGCCGGACATGAGGTTGCCGTGATCCGTCTTGCCGTCGGGAGGCTTGGGACAGTGACCCGCACCATGTCGATGAGCGATATGACCATGGCGCCGCCTTACGCCGACCGCGACCGTGAGCTGGACCTGCGGTGGTGGGCGGCGGCGAACTACCTGACCGTCGCGCAGATCTACCTGAAGTCCAATCCGCTGCTATGCCAACCGCTCACCGTCGAGGACATCAAGCCGCGGCTGCTCGGGCACTGGGGCACCAGCCCGGGCCTATCGATGATCTACACACTGCTCAACCGGCTCATCCGCGACACCGGCACGGACTGCATCTACATCACCGGCCCCGGCCACGGTGGGCCGGCGCTGCTGGCCAACGCCTACCTCGAAGGCACCTACAGCGAGATCTACCCGCATATCTCCGCTGATCTAAAGGGTCTGACCGCGCTGGTGTGGCAGTTCTCCACCCCCGGCGGCGTGCCCAGTCACGTCAGCGTCCAGACACCGGGCAGCATCCACGAGGGCGGCGAGCTCGGTTACGCGCTCGCCCACGCCGCCGGCGCAGCGTTCGACCATCCCGAGCTGCTGGTGGCCTGCGTCGTCGGCGACGGCGAGGCCGAAACCGGGCCGCTGGCCGCATCCTGGAAGATCCCCGCGTTCCTCAACGCCCGCCGCGACGGGGCGGTGCTACCGATCCTGCACCTCAACGGCTACAAGATTTCCGGGCCCACTGTCCTGGGCCGGGCCAACGATGCCGATGTCATCGGCCTGCTCGCCGCGCAGGGCTGGGCCCCGGTCATCGTCAGCGGCGACGACCCGGCCACCGTGTTCACCGATCTACACCGGGAGCTGGTCGCCGCGCACGCCCGCATCCGCGCGATCCAGCAGCGCGCCCGCACGACGGGCGCAACAGCGCCCGCGCCGGAGCGTTGGCCGGCGATCATCCTGCGCACCCCGAAGGGCTGGACCGGCCCGAACGTCGTCGACGGCATCCAGATCGAGGGAACCTGCCGCGCTCACCAGGTACCCCTGTCAGCGGTGCGGGAGAACCCCGAGCACCTGGCGCGCCTGGAGCAGTGGTTGCGCTCCTATCACCCGCGGACCCTCTTCGACGACCAGGGCCGGCTCACCCCGGAGCTGGCGGCGCTCGCCCCTGAAGGGGACAAGCGGATGTCCGCCTCCCCGTACGCCAACGGTGGCCGGTTGCTGCGCCCGCTGGATCTCCCGGCCTTGGAGCGCTACGCCCTCACCGTCGACGCCCCCGGCGTCGGGCAACACGAGAACACCCGCCCGCTGGGCGAGCTGCTCCGCGACATCTACACCGCCACCACCCGGGAATCCGACGGTGGCGGCACCTTCCGGCTGTTCTGCCCCGACGAAACGGCCAGCAACCGGCTCGGCGCCGTGTTCCAGGTCACCGACCGCTGCCTGCAGGCACCCATCCTGCCCACCGACGACCACGTGTCCCCTGAGGGTCGGGTGATGGAGGTGCTCTCCGAGCACCTGTGCCAGGGCTGGCTGGAGGGCTACCTGCTCTCGGGTCGACACGGCCTGTTCGCCACCTACGAAGCGTTCGCGATGGTGTCGGCGTCCATGCTCATCCAGCACACCAAGTGGCTACAACACGCCGCCGGGCTGCCCTGGCGGGCGCCGGTGGCGTCGCTGAACGTGCTGCTCACCTCGACCTGCTGGCGCAACGACCACAACGGCTTCTCCCACCAGGGACCCGGCCTGATCGACACCGCGATCCCACTGGCTCCCGACGTGGTGCGGATCTGGCTACCCCCAGACGCCAACACCACCCTGTCGGTCGCCGATCACTGCCTGCGCAGCCGCGATCACGTCAACCTGATCGTGGTCGACAAACAACCCCACCTGCAATATCTCAACCTGGCGCAGGCCACCCCGCATTGCGCCGCCGGCGCATCGGTGTGGGACTGGGCCGGCACCGAAACCAACACCCCCGGACACCCCGACGAACCCGACATCGTCTTAGCCGCCGCCGGTGACGTCCCCACCCTCGAAACACTTGCCGCCGCCCAGCTGCTGCGCGAACACGTCTCCTACCTGCGAGTGCGGGTGGTCAACGTGGTCGACCTGATGGGCCTGCTACCCGCCAACGACCATCCCCACGGCTTCAGCGACCAGAAGTTCAACGAGCTGTTCACCACCGACACCGACGTCGTGTTCGCCTTCCACGGTTACCCCCGCGCCGTGCACCAACTGCTACACGGCCGCACCAACCCAGGCCGCTTCCACGTGCGCGGATACAACGAACAAGGCACCACCACCACACCCTTCGACATGGTCGTGCTCAACCGGATGAGCCGCTACCACCTCGTCCTCGAAGCGCTGCGCCGCTCCCGCCGCTCCCCCGAAAAAGGAACAGAGCTAGCCCAGCACTGCCAAACCATGCTCGAACACCACCACCACTACATCCGCGACCAAGCCCAGGACATGCCCGAGATCCGCGACTGGACCTGGACCCCATGACACCGGAGACCATGATGACCAGCAACCTTGCCGGCCAACCGATCGTGGCGGGGGTAGATGGCTCGCCCTCGTCGCTACACGCGGCCGTGTGGGCCGCAAGCGAGGCCGCCCGATATCACCTGCCCGTGCGTTTGGTACACGCCGTCATGGTGTCCACGTTCGCCTATACCGCCGGGTTCTGCCCTCCGAGCAGCTTCTACGAAGAGTTGGACGCCGAGGGCCGCCGGTATCTAGCCGAGGCCGAAGCCACGGTGCACCGGGAACACCCGGACCTGGAAATCGCAGTCGACCTCCAGCACGCGAATCCGGCATGGGCGCTGATCGAGCAGTCCCACACGGCCCGGCTGGTCGTGCTGGGTTCCCGCGGGCTAGGTGGCATCAGTGGCATGCTGGCCGGCTCGACCGCCGTCGCTCTGGTCGCCCACGGCCACTGCCCGGTAGCGGTGATCCGTGGCCGCCGGCCCGACGAGGCGCCACCGACCGACGGGCCCGTTGTCGTGGGTGTGGACGGGTCACCGGCCAGCGAGGCGGCGATCGCGCTGGCCTTCGAGGAAGCCTCACTGCGCAACGCCGAGCTGGTGGCGGCGCATACCTGGGCGGACTATTCCTCCGACATCACCAACGCCTGGGCGAGCGTGAGCTGGGTGGGCAACGAGCAGGAGCTACTGGCCGAGCGGCTGGCGGGCTGGCAGGAGAAGTACCCAGACGTCACGGTGCGCCGTGTCGTGGCCCGGGACCGGCCGGTGCGTCATCTGCTGGAGCAGGGCTCAGATGCGCAGCTGCTGGTGGTGGGCAGCCGCGGGCGTGGCGGGTTCACCGGCATGCTGCTGGGCTCGACTAGCCAGGCACTGATCCACCACGCGCCCTGCCCGCTGCTGGTGGCCCGCCCGAACACCGCACACTGACCAGCACTGCCTACCCGACTGGAGGACCCTGATCAGCCCGGGAGCTGTCCGGAGACGATGGTGTCACGAAAAAGTCACCGAAACGGCAGTGCGCAGGTGGTACGCGCAGGCCGGCGTGTGGTGTGCTGTGTTGTCGCCTTGGATCCCGGTGATGCGTTGCCGACGAGGTCCGGGGAGGGCTGGCTGATGATTGAGGACACCGCGATCCACGGCATCGAGCGGCCGTGTAAGCCCCACTTCGGCTATGTCCAGGACCGGCGCACTGACGCTGAGGGCGAGGTGCTGGTGGCCGAGGCGCTGGCCCGGCTGCGCGCTCGAGGAGGCAGCCGACCCGGCGGTCCGGGCGGGGACTTGGCGTTGATCGACGTGTATCGGCGGGCGACAAACCACGACGAGGACCCCCCGGAGATCTCCGGCTGGACCTGGCCGTCCTGACATGCGCGTCCTCGTCGTCAACGCAGGGTCCAGCTCACTGAAGGTCGACCTCGTCGACGGCGGTGAGGTGCTGACGTCCTTCGACGGTCTGCCCGACACCGCGCCGCAGGTCGACGCCGTGGGGCATCGGATCGTCCACGGCGGCCCGGACCTCGTCGATCCTGTGGTGGTGAACTCCGACGTCGAGCGGCGTCTGCGGGAGTTGGTGGAGCTGGCGCCGCTGCACCAACCGAAGTCGCTGCACGCCCTGGACGCCGCCCGGCGTCTACTACCGCACGTGCCGCACGTCGCGTGCTTCGATACGGCGTTTCACGCGAGCTTGCCACCGGCGGCCTACACCTACGCCCTACCGCGCCAGTGGCGGGACCGCTGGGGTGTGCGCCGCTACGGCTTCCACGGTCTGTCCCACGCGTGGGCCGCGCGTCGCGCCCAGCACCTAGCGCCGGACGCCCGTCGCGTCGTGACCTGCCACCTCGGTGCCGGCGCGTCGCTGGCCGCGGTGCTCGACGGGCGCAGCGTCGACACCACCATGGGCTTCACCCCGCTGGACGGGCTCGTGATGGCGACCCGCAGCGGGTCGGTGGACCCGGGACTGCTCACCTGGTTGCAAGAGCACGAGGGACTCACCCCGCACGAGGTCGCCCACAGCCTCGAGCACAGCTCGGGGCTGCTCGGCCTGGCCGGCACGGCCGACATGCGCGAGCTGCTCGGGCGCCACGACGCCGACGCCCAGCTGGCACTCGATGTCTACCTGCACCGGCTGGCCAGCAGCGTCGCCGCGATGACCGTCAGCCTAGGTGGCCTGGATGCGCTCGTGTTCACCGGCGGCGTCGGAGAGCACGTCGGGCAGGTACGGAGATGCGCCGCGACCCGACTCGCCCACCTCGGCGTGAACATCGATCAGCGGCTCAACGCGGCCGCGGAACCCGACACCGACATCAGTTCCCGCGACGCCGGCGTCGCCACCCTCGTGGTCGCCGCACGCGAGGACCTACAGATCGCTGCCGGTGTCGAGCAGGCCCTGACCAGCAGCGCACGCTCATGACGACGAAAACCGGCACCGCGCGCCGGGACGACCCCGCCGATGCGGGGCCGCTGCTGGGGATTCCGGTCAGCGAGGCCGCCGCCCTCCCCACAACGCAGGTGCTCAACGGGCTCGGCAGCACCCCTGCCGGCCTCGACGCCGACGAGGCCGCTCGGCGGCTGACGCTCGTCGGTCCCAACGCGGTGCGCACCCATCACGCGCAGCCGCTGCGGATTCTCGGCCGCCAGCTGCGCAGCCCGGTGCTCATCTTGTTGGCGGTCACCGCGTTCATCTCCTTCTTCCTGGGCCAGCGCACCGACACGGTCGTCATCGGGGTCATCCTGCTGGCCAGCGTCGGGCTGGGGTTTGTCAACGAGTACCGCGCCGAGCGGGCCACCGATGCGCTGCACTCCCAGGTAACTCACCGGGCGGTGACGCTGCGGGGCGCCACGCCCGTCGAGGTCGACGTGACCGCGCTGGTCCCCGGTGACGTCGTGCGCCTCGCCCTCGGCGAGGTGGTCCCGGCGGATCTGCGGCTGCTGACCACGACGGGCCTGGAGTGCGACGAGAGCGTGCTGACCGGGGAGTCGCTGCCCGCAGAGAAGTCGGTCCCGCCGGTCGCCGCTGGCTGCGCGCTGGGCGACCTCACCTGCTGCGCGTTCATGGGCACGGTCGTGCGGGCCGGCGCCGGCACCGGGGTGGTGGTGGCCACCGGGGCGCGGGCCGAGTTCGGGCGCATCGCCCTCGGGCTGGGCGAACGCCAACCCGAGACCGACTTCCAGGCCGGGCTGCGACACTTCTCGGTGCTGCTGCTGCAGGTGGCGGTAGCGCTGACCAGCCTGATCCTGGTGGTCAACCTGGTGTTGCACCGGCCGCTGATCCAGTCGCTGCTGTTCTCCCTGGCCATCGCGGTCGGGATCACCCCGCAGCTGCTGCCCGCGGTGGTCAGCACCAGCCTGGCGACCGGATCCCGGCGGCTGGCCAAGCTCAAGGTTCTGGTCAAGCGGTTGGTCTGTGTCGAAGACCTCGGCGACATGGACGTGCTCGTCACGGACAAGACCGGCACATTGACCGAGGGCCGGATCACCTTCACCGCCGCGCTGGACCCCGACGGTGCCGACTCCGAGCAGGCGCTGCGACTCGGGCTGCTCTCCACCGAGACCGACCCAGCCAGCGGCGCGACCGGCGCGGTCGGCGGCAACCCCCTGGATGCTGCGCTGTGGGACGCACCCGCCGCCGCGAACCACCCCGTCGCAGGTTACGTCCGGGTCGGGCTGCTGCCCTTTGACCACGACCGGCGAATGACCTCCACGGTGGTGCGAGCCCCCGACGGAGAACAGCAGCTGGTGGTCAAGGGAGCACCGGAGTCCGTGCTGGCCCGCTGCACGACCATCCCACCCGGTGCCGAGGCCACGCTGCGGGCCCAGTTCGCCGCCGGCAGCCGCGTCGTCGCCGTCGCCAGCCGGGCCGCTCCCAAGCTCACCGTCCCCACCCCCGCCGACGAGGACAACCTGACGCTGGTGGGTTTCCTGATCTTCCTGGACCGACCCAAGGACGCGGCCGCCGCGTCACTGCAACGCCTCGCTGCGCTCGGCATCACCGTGAAAGTCTGCACCGGGGACAACCCGCTCGTCGCCCAGAAGGTCTGCGCGGACCTCGGCCTGGTCTCCGGCGGCACCCTGACCGGCGCCGAGATCACCGGCATGGACGACGAAGCACTGACCGCCGCCGCGCAGATCACCACGATCTTCGCCCGCGTCAGCCCGGAACAGAAGGCCCGGCTGATCACGCTGCTGCGCCGCCGCGGCCGCGCCGTCGGATTCCTCGGCGACGGCGTCAACTACGCGCTGGCCCTGCACGCCGCCGACGTCGGCATCAGCGTCGACACCGCCACCGACGTCGCCAAGGACGCCGCCGACGTCGTCCTGCTGGAAAAAGACCTCGGAGTCCTCGCCGACGGCGTCACCGCGGGTCGCCGCATCTTCGCCAACACGATCAAATACGTACTGATGGGCACGAGCAGCAACTTCGGCAACATGTTCAGCGCCGCAGCCGCCTCCGCGGTGCTCAGCTTCCTGCCGATGCTGCCCAGCCAGATCCTGCTCAACAACCTGCTCTACGACGCCAGCCAGCTGGCCATCCCGACCGACCGGGTGGACCCCGAACAGCTCCAAGCCCCCTCGCACTGGGACATCGCCTTCATCCGCCGCTTCATGGTCTTCTTCGGCCCGATCAGCAGCCTGTTCGACTTCCTCACCTTCGCCCTCATGCTGGGCGCCTTCCACGCCGGGGCCGCACTGTTCCAGGCCGGCTGGTTCGTCGAATCCCTCGCCACCCAAACCCTCGTGATCTTCGCGATCCGCACCCGGCGCAGCCCCTTCACCCGCAGCCGACCCAGCCGCCCACTGCTGCTCGCCGCGCTTGCAACGGTAACCATCGGCGTCGTACTCCCGCTGTCCCCACTGTCGGGAATCCTGGGATTCGCGTCCTTGCCGCTGGGGTTCTTCCTCGCCCTCGCGGGCATGGTCATCGCCTACCTCGTGCTCATCGAGCTAGCCAAGCGACTGTTCTTCGCCGAGCCCGAGGGACGCCTGCCCCACCTGCGCCGCCGCGGCCACCAGCACCGGATACACCGGCGCGCCGCACGCTTCAGCGTCAGCGCTCAACAAGCCCACTGAGCGCCCGGCACCGGATGCCCCCTCGCAGCGCGGCGCGGATCTGGTGCCACACGATGCAAGGAAAGCGACGGCGACGGCATCTCCAGCGACGGCAGGACTGATCACCACCTCAACAGATCCCAATGGTGGGGTTCGGCTTCTGTGACTGAGCCCCTCTCGGATAGGCATCGAGGACGCCAGCGTGCTGGCCCTCGTCGACGTCGACTGCCGACAATTCCGACGACCCACCGAATACTGGCCGTCAGCGTCGCGCGAGCCGACGTTCTCCGGCGGCGCCGGGCGCCTAAGGAATGGCGCCGGCCCACCGGTGGGGCTCTGGGGCTCCCTCTGCGGCACGGTGATCTTGGGCGTCCTTCGTGATCAGGACGGCGTCGTGGCGCGGCTATCTCGTCTGGGCCAGGGGGTTTCTGCTGCCGGTGTTCGCGCGGGCTCCGGCGCGGTATGGGTTACTCCCCGGGGGTGGAAGCCGGTGCGCTGGGGAGGAGTTCGGTGGCGCTGGTGCTGCCGTGGATGACGTCGGCGGCTAGCTCGGTGAGCCGTTGATTGTGGTTGCGGGCGTAACCGCGCAGCAGGGTGAAGGCTTCGCCGGGGTCGATGCCGTGGCGTTCGGCGATAACCCCCTTGGCCTGTTCGATGATCACGCGGCTGTCCAGCGCGGTGTGCAACTGGTCGACAAGGACGTGCTGCTGATGCAGGGCCCGTTCCTGGATCAGGCCGATGCTGGCCACGTCGGCCATGGCTTGGCCAAGGTTGGTGACCGCGGGGGCCAGGACATTGGGCTCGGTGTGAAACAGGTTTAGCGCCCCGATGACTTGGGAGCGCAGCCGCATCGGCAGGGCGTGCACGGTCCGGAACCCGGACTCGGTGGCTGCGGGAGCGACAGCGGCCACCGGTCAGCGGCCAGGTTCAGGTCGGGGTGGTTGACCGGTTCGCCGGTGCGGTAGCAGTCCAGGCCAGGGGCCCTGGTAGTTCTGCAATTGGAACAGCTCCAGCAGGTGGATGTTCTCAGCGGAAGAAGCCAGCACCTGCAGCTGGTCGTGGGAGTCGGTCAGCAGCAGCCCGGCCGCGGACACCTCGAGGAGCTCCATGCAGCGATCCACCAGCATGTGCAGGAACTCGACCACATCAAAGTCGGCGACCAGGGGGTCGGCGAGCTCGACAAAGGTTCGGGCCACTCGGTCATCGGCCATGGGTGTTGTCTCCAAGGAACGTCGGCGGCGACGATGTCGGCTGCCAGCTCGGATAGCGGGCGTTGCTGGGTGAACGCCCGGGCGCGCAGCCTGCTGAATGCCTCGGAAATCTGAGGGCCTCCTGCTATTTCCGTGGG
>QHBY01000160.1 GCA_003244245.1 Pseudonocardiales bacterium | reverse complement strand
TCCTGGTCGCCCCAGGCGGCCAGGATCCGGCCGGCGGCGTCGGTGACGGTGACGATGCCACCGAGGCTGTCCACCCCGTGCGCCACGGACGCCGCATGACCGCCCAATTCGGCGAACACCACGTCGTGTTCGAGCGTGTGGTCTATCTGCGCGACAGCGACCGGAGCTTTGGTGAGGTGTGGGTCGACCCGGTACTGCTCTCGGCAGCGATGCCAGGAGATCGCCACCTCGGGCCGGACACCTCGGACATAGTCCTCGCCTTGCACGAACCGTTCCCACGCCGCGAATACGGTGTCCCTGTAGGGGCTCGCCGACGTTTGCTCAAGTCGTTGCACATCCTTCATGGTGAAGAACCGCCTCCGGTCCATATCCAACGCCGGAACGGCATCTGCCCGGTCCGCGCCAGTCGCCGCTCGTCGCGGCCAGGCTGACAGCGGACAGGACACCTGCGTCTTGTTGCTTCGTCACTCGTCATCCCGAACCGCCCAAACGTACCCCCGACCTGCGCGCCGCGAGCCCGCCAGACGTACCCCCCCATCTGCGCGCCGCGAGCCCGTTGCGGCGGGTGGTCGTGCGCTGCGATAGGACGTGCTGAGCGTCGGATGTCGGTGGCCCACACCTCCCCGGCTCCCTCGTCCTAGCCGCCATCGCGTCAGCGACGCCGAAGGCGCCCTGTACTCCGGCAGCGCGACGTGGAGGATCGGGTCCGTGGGAGTGATAGCGTTTCGTCGGTGTCCGACCCAGATGAGCCGGTGCCTGCGGTACGACTTATTGCTGACCTGTCTGGTTGGCCGGAGCCAAGTGAAATTCCATCCCTAGCAGATCTGTCAGGCACGAATATTTTGGGTCTGCTGCTTCGGTCGATGTTCGGTCAGCACCCTTTCCCGGACAGTCCGCTCGGCCGCAGTCACCTGGTCAACTTCGTACGGGCTACCGACAAGGCATTGCGAGAGTACGAGTTCGGAAGGGTCTCGGCGGCTGACTTCATGGCTCACAAGGACGAGGGTCGTGTGAGTCCCTACTTTAAAGCTATCGATCACTTCGAATCATCGATTAACGCAACGTTCCGGGCACTATCCTACTGTGACCGCTTAAGAAAGCTCGGCTTGCCGGTCGAGTTCGAAAGCGGCGAATCGTATCCGCGCATAGCCGGCTGAACGGTGTGCGGAACCGTATCGAGCACGGCGACGAGGACATTGCTCAAGGGCGCGTTCCGATTAATTCAGTGCCTTTCCTGATGCTGTTGGAGGACAAGATCGTCGTCGGTGATGAGGCGCTGTCTTACCCGGATCTGGCAGTCATGATTCGCTTCTTAGTCGACTTCGTAGGCGTGCTGCTTAGTGTGCGAGACCCGTAGATCGGGCGCTGTCTAGACTTGGCGTCAGCCTGAGAAGGCCGGCCCGGCCCGCCGGGAGCGGAGCGGTAGGCGGAGCCGGGGTCGGCGCGGCGGCGCAGCCGCCGCCTTGACTGCTACGAGACCATTTCTGCAAGATCTTTAGACCCGATGTTCCGAGTGGACCGTCGTAGTAGACGAAGGGAGCCAGATGCGTCAATCGCCTAGGCAGAGCCGTTTGGTCCGGAGAAGCAGCCAGCTCGGCGGGCCAAGTCGACCGCCACGCATCCGACGATTAGCGGGGTCGCAGCGCGCTAGCTCGACTGGTCGTACGGGCTGGAAGGGCCATTCTGCTCGCTTCTGGGCAATCGTTGGTGCGATTTCGCTGGCGGTGCTAGGTGGAGGAAGTGGTGCTCTAGGCACGTATCTCGTGGCGGGCAACCAGGAGGTGAAGGCGCAGCGTGGCGTGGAGGACGACCAAGATCTGCGGGACTCGCAGACTCCGCCTCTTCGAGTCGAGGGTGTGTACGAGGAGGGAACCTCATCTATAGCGACCAATGACACGGTTGACTTGACTGGGCGGCCATATGATGGTATTGACGCAGCATTGCGCGATCACAGTCATGTGAAACTCGGTGAAGTGGTGGCCAATGAGCCCGCCAGCAATGCGCAGCCTACGGTG
>QHBY01000159.1:527-7147 GCA_003244245.1 Pseudonocardiales bacterium | reverse complement strand
TCGGCTCGGTCGACATCCGCCGCAGGGGTCTGGCCGGAAATGTCGAGGACCTGCACCGGCAGCTCAAGCTCCGGGGCACCCGACGCGCCACCCTCGTCATGACCCGGGTCGACGACCGCCCGTGGGCATTGATCTGCACCGACCCGTCGAGGACCTGAAATGGAATGGCTTTTCTTAGGCGGCTGGCTGGCGAAGGGTAGCCTCTTCGAGCACGCCTGATGTCAGTGCTTTGTCCGCTTTTTTCTACCTGTCATCTGTCATATCCAGCTTTCCAGATCAGACCGGCCACACCGATGAGCGTGCAGACTAGTCCTATGATAAGCAGGATGGTCGCTAACGTCAGCATCTGGATTATGGCTCCCGCTTGGTCATCCTCTCGTGCCCACGAGGCGTTAATTGGACGGACACCGAAACACTGTCGAACAGGCCGATCTCTCAGCCCTCGCGGTGCGCTCTGGCGGGCAGACCCGATTACTTGATCAAGTAACGTTTCCAGCCCGCTAACCGAGGAGATGTTCGTACTGTTCGTAGCTACCACAGCTCGAACGAGGGATAACGTCCACATGTCGCAATTCCCTCGTCGACCGCCGGACTGCTCGTGTTCATATTCGAAACCGGTGTCACCCGAGACGGAAGTTAGCCAGCAACGTGGTTCATCGCGATAGCGTCGACTGGCGCGAATTTCCAGGTTCTCATTTCCCGTGCGTACCCGCGCTCAACCGACCGGGTCGGGGTCGTGTTCGGCGAGTTGGATGAGAAAGTCGGCGAAGCCGGCGGTGGCGCGGGCGTGACGGCGGGCGCTGGTGATCACCGGCGGGTCGGCGGTGTGCAGGACCCGGTGCCCGGTGCGTTTCAAGGCGGTGACCAGGGCGACGTCCTCGTGGGCGGGCAGCGCTGGAAATCCGTCGACGGCCAGGTAGGCGCGGGCGGACATTCCCAGGTTGGCCCCATGCACGTGGGGGTGCCCGACGATGTGGGGATGAAGCCGCCGGAAACGCTCGGCGGTAGTGGGGGCGTGTTCGCTCCAGTTCGCGACGCCGACCATGCCGGCCACGGCGTCGGCACCGCGGTGGGCGTGGGCCAACTGGTCGGCCAACCACCTCTGCGGCACCTGGGTGTCAGCATCGGTACTCGCCAGCCAGACCCGATCGGCGCCAAGTTCGTGGAGCAGCGCAGCGAAACCGGCCCGGCGGGCGGCCCCGACGTTTCGTTCCCACACCGCGAGGACCGCGGCGTCACCGGCGGCGTGGGCGGTGCGGTCGGTACACGTGTCGAGCACCACCAGCAGGTAGACCGGCACGTCGACCGCGCTCGCGGCGGACCGCAGCGCTGTGAGACACCCAGGAAGGAGCGCTTCCTCGTTGTGCGCGGGCACTACGACACCGATCCTGGTGAACTGGCGAGCCGATGGGCTCACCGCAGGCCCGTCTGCGCGGCGATGGAACGCACAGCGGGGGGTGTGCGGAGGTACACCTCGAGCCGGAAGTCCTCCTCCACGTGCTCGACCAACCTGCCCAGACCCGGCGCGGCGGCCAGCGCGGCGTGCACGTCGTCCCCGGTCTGGGGGTAATCCGCCACGGGATGGCGCCAATGAACGGCCAGCAGCGTGCCGCCCGGTTCGAGGGCGGCGGTGGCGGCGGCCCACAGCCGCTGCAGGTCCGCCGGATCCAGGTAGTAGCCAAGCTCGCTGATCACGAGGAGGTCGAAGCTGCCTGAAGGCCAGTCCTGCGGCACCGCTCGGCGCTGCACCTCGACATGGGCCAGTCGGGCCAGCCGATCACGGGCGGCGCGCAGTGGTGCCTGCGCCATATCGGTGGCCAGTAGCCGGTCGCAGCGGGCCGCGAGCTGTTCGGTGAACACACCGATCGAGCAGCCCGGCTCGTAGCCCCGGCGGTAACGCGCGCAGGGCAGCGCCGCGAGCGCGCAGGCGTACTTGCGTTGTTCGTACCAGCGGGTGGCGAACCCCCACGGGTCGGCGGCGGTGGCATAGAGGGCATCGAAGTACTCGGCCGGCAGGCTGCCATTCACAGCAGGATCACCTCGTAGTCCCGAGTGAGGCGGGCCAGCACGTGCGACGCGAGGATCGCTTCGTCACCGGGCTGGGCCGACAGGGGTTCAAGCTGGCTTGCGAACGCGTGCACCGCGTGTCGTTTCGCGTGGGCGATCATGGGGGGCAGCGGCACCCGGCGAGCGGTGGACCAGGGCACCCTCGGGTCAGCGGGCTGGGCCCAGTGCCAGGTCCACACCGGGAATGAGAGCAGCCGGGCGCCGGTGCGGCCGGCGGCAGTCGCGGCGGAGCGCCCGGTCGCTTCGTGATCGGGGTGCCCGTCGCGGGCCCAGGTGGTCAGGCACCAGGTGCGCTCGTCGAGCAGCCGGCTGAGGGTGTCGGCCAGGTCGGCTTCATAGCGGTCCAGGTGCCCGTCGGGCAGGCCGCAGCGGTGGACCTCGCAGCGACCTAGGCCGAGCCTGCCCAGACCGAGCCTGCCCAGGGCGATGTTCTGCTCGGCGCGTCGGATCTCAGCCAGTTCGGTCGGGGTGACAGTGCGGCTGTGCGGGTGACTGGCCTCGCCGTCGCTCACCGCGACGACGCGCACGCTGACCCCGGCGGTGCGCAGCAACGCCAGCGTGCCGCCTACTCCGAGCACCTCGTCGTCGGGATGCGGGGCGACGACCACGGCACTGGCCGGCAGCGGGTGCAGGTCGAAGTTGTCCAGGGCGGCCAATCCGGGCCAGGCCTGCCAGCTCGGCTCTGGGGTGCCCAGGCCATCGATCAGGCTCACCACGACTCCCAGCTGTCCGCACCGGCGGCGAGGTCCCCGAGCGCGGCGAGGTCGCGCTCGGCGTGGCTCTGCCGCAGGTAGACGGTCAAATCAGCGATTCGACGGCTGTGCGCGGCGTCGGTGGCCAACGGTCGCGGTCCCAGCGCACGGCCGACCCGCTCGATGGTCTGGGTCGCGGCAGCTTCCACCACCGCCCGTACCCGCAGCGCGCGCCGCTGCGCCTGCTGCACGCTCGGGGAATCACTCGTCGCCGGGTCAGGCCCGCTGTCCGCGGCGGCCGCCGCCTCCCGCAGTACCGAGCCAGCCGCAGCCAACGCGGTGTCGACCGCGCCGAGATGGGCCCGGGCGTGCGGATCGAGACTTCCACCGCGGGCGGCCTCCCACAGCGGTCGCCCGATCGCCACCGCCCCGCCGTACCAGCAGGCCGCCACGCCGATCGCGCCGTGCCAGAAACCGACCCGGTCCAGGTATTCCCTCGGGTCGCCGATCGCCACCGCCGGTACCGCGTCGAGCTCCACGTTCTGCGTGTCGCTGCCGGCCATCCCCAACCCTTTCCAACCGCCCAGTCCCGGACGCACTCCCACCTGCGAAAGGTCCACGGCGAACAACCGGCCACCGTCGCCGGCGTCCGCGGTGACCAGCGCATGGGTGCAGGCATGCGCCCCCGAGCACCAACGCTTGGTCCCGGTCAGTCGCCACCCACCATCGCGATCCAGCTCGCCAGCCACCCGGCCGTTGGGCGGCTCGGCCGCCCACACCGCCCACCGCTGACCCGGCAGCACCAGCTGACCGCAGCTTGGTCCGGCCAGCTCGTCCAGAATCGCCAGCGCGTCCAGGTGCGCCTCCGCCAGACGAGCCAGATCGAGATCATCCGCCGCCAGCGCGGCCAACACCCGCCACCGCTGCGCAGTGCTACCCCGACCAGGCAGCGGCACCGCCAGTTGGTCTGCCTGCACGAGGTCGGCGAACCGGGCCGCTACCACCTCGACCCACCCAGACCCGCGCTGACCAGCCACTAGTGCATCTTGCAGGATGGTAGCGATTTCCACCTGGCGAGCGCAGGCCCGGAGTTTACTTTCGTCGCGGCATGCATACCCTGCGCACATGAGACCCTTCGATGACATCGTCCGGTTGGAACGAGCCGAGGCGTTGGACCGGCCGGCGGCCGCGATACGCGGCGTCGTGCAACGGCTGCTGCGCAACCGGGCGCTGAAGGACGCGCTGCACGGGGTGTGGCTCGGTCATCCGCTGCATCCTGCCCTGGCGCAGCTCGCGCTCGGCTCTTTCACGTCCGCGTCCCTGATCGACGCGGTCGGCGGCCGGCGTCGCGAGTCGTCCGGCTTGATCGCGCTGGGCCTGATCAGCAGCGTGCCGGCAGTCGCTGCGGGTTGGGCTGATTGGTCTGACAGTCACGAGGATCAGCAGCGGGTAGGGCTCGTGCACGCCGCGGTCAACGTGACCGCGCTGGCCTGCTTCGCCACCGCACTGCTGCGTCGCCGCGGCGACCGCAGTGCTGGCCAAGTGCTGTCGGTGGTCGGGGGCATCTTGAGCGGGGCGGGAGCGGCGCTGGGCGGCCATCTGGGCTACCGGCAGGCCACCGGCGCCAACCACGGCGAGGAGGTACCGCACGTCGGTCCGGGTGACTGGCAGACGCTGGGGCCGCTCGAGGAGTTCCCGCTGGGCAGGCCGGTGCGCAGGCTCGCCGGCGACGTCCCGGTATTCGTGCTGCGCCGGGGAGGCATCAGCTCCGATGTCACGGTGCTCTCGGACCGCTGCCCGCACCTGTCCGCGCCGCTGCACGAGGGCGGACTGTCCGAGGTCGACGGGGAGGTGTGCATCACCTGCCCGTGGCACGCGAGCGTGTTCCGCGTCCGCGACGGCGGGGTGGTGCACGGTCCGGCGACGGCACCGGTGCCCGGCTTCGAGTCCCGCGTCGAGGGCGGCGTGCTGCAGGCGCGGGTGCGGACCCTGCCGGGTGTCCCGGCGGGCTGACTCGTCCGGAGATCGGGGTTTAGCCCTCAGTAAGATCGGGTAACTGTCCGCTACCAACGGCAGATCCGGCGTCCCACCGGGGCGCCGCCCGAGGCAAGGAGCTGGAGATGACTTCTGGGTTGATCGTCCTGGTGGCATCCGCGTTGGTGATTCTTGGCGTGTTGATCGGCTGGAGGCTCAGCCAATGGCGGTTGGAAGCGCGGGCCAGGCGCCAAGCAGCAGCTCAGCTCTCCCTGTACCGGCAGTTGCACGAGCTGCAGGAGGCAAGGCAAAAGGCCGCCTCGAAGGCGGAGAGCCTGGCAGTCGAGTTCCGCCGGCGAGTGGCGTAGTCGCATCACCCTTGTCCGCTCAGCTCCAAGATCAGGTCGCCACCCTCCACCTGCTCAACCACCTTTATCGCCAGCCGGGCCACCGTGCCGTTCTTCGGTGCGGTGATCCCCGCTTCCATCTTCATCGCCTCGATCGTGGCCACTGGTTGGCCCGCGGACACGGTGTCTCCTTCAGACACCTTGAGGGTCACCACTCCCGCGAACGGCGCCGCGACCTGGTTGTCGTTGGACCTGTCGGCTTTTTCGGCGGTGGGGACCTTCGAGTCAACGGAGCGATCCCGCACCTGCAACGGCCGCAGCTGCCCATTGAGAGTGCACATCACGGTACGCATACCGCGTTCGTCGACGTCTCCGATCGCTTGTAGCTGGATGAGCAGCCGCACCCCCGGATCGAGGTCCACGGCGTACTCCTCACCGGGGCGCATCCCGTAGAAGAACTCCGTGCTGGACAGCACCGAGGTGTCCCCGTAGGTCTCCCGATGCTCCTCGAACTCCGCCGTCGGGCCAGCGAACAGCAGCCGGTTCAGCGTCCGTGTCCGGTCCTCCTTCAGCCCGTGGCGGTCGTGCGCGGACAGCTCCGCGATCCCCCGGGGCTCGCTACGGCCGACCAATGCCTTGCTGCGCAGCGGTTCGGGCCACCCACCCGGGGGAACACCAAGCTCACCGTGCAGGAAACCGATCACCGAGTCGGGAATGTCGAATCGGGCGGGGTCTGCCTCGAAATCCTTGGGCTCGACGCCGGCGCCGACCAGGTGCAGCGCAAGATCCCCGACGACCTTCGACGTGGGGGTCACTTTCACCAGCCGCCCGAGCATCCGGTCGGCCGCCGCATAAGCCTCCTCGATCTGCTCGAAACGGTCGCCCAAGCCCAACGCCGAGGCCTGCTGGCGCAGGTTGGACAGCTGGCCACCGGGGATCTCGTGGTGGTAAACCCGCCCGGTGGGCGAGGTCAGCCCCGATTCGAAGGGTGCGTAGACCTTTCGCACCAGCTCCCAATAGGGCTCCAGGTCGCACACCGCCCGCAGGTCCAACCCGGTGCTGCGGTCAGTGTGGTCGGTCGCCGCGACCAGCGCGGACAGAGCTGGCTGCGAGGTGGTGCCGGCCATCGATGCGGCTGCCGCGTCTACCGCGTCGACCCCCGCGTCGATCGCCGCGAGCAGGGTCGCGAGCTGCCCCCCGGGGGTGTCGTGGGTGTGCAGGTGCACCGGGAGGTCGAACCGGCTGCGCAGCGCGGACACCAGCGTCCGGGCCGCGGGGGGTCGCAGCAGACCGGCCATGTCCTTGATAGCCAGCACGTGCGCACCGGCAGCCACGATCTGCTCGGCCAGACACAGGTAGTAGTCCAGGGTGTACAGCGTTTCCGCCGGGTTGGACAGGTCGGCGGTGTAACACAACGCCACCTCGGCGACGGCGCGGCCGGTCTCGCGGACCGCGTCGATGGCTGGGCGCATCTGGGAGACGTCGTTGAGCGCGTCGAAGATCCGGAAGATGTCCAGCCCGGTGTCGACGGCCTGCTCGA
>QHBY01000159.1:0-479 GCA_003244245.1 Pseudonocardiales bacterium | reverse complement strand
CGCAACAGCATCTGCAGGCACAGGTTGGGCACCGCCTCGCGCAACGCGGCGAGGCGCTCCCACGGGTCTTCGGCGAGGAACCGCAGCGCCACGTCGTAGGTGGCGCCACCCCAGCACTCCAGCGACAGCAGTTGCGGGGTCATCCGGGCGACGTAGGGCGCCACGGCGAGCAGGTCCTTGCTGCGCACCCGGGTCGCCAGCAGTGACTGGTGGGCATCGCGGAAGGTGGTTTCGGTGACGCCGACGCTGTCCGCGGCCCGCAACCAGTGCGCGAACCCCTCCGGTCCCCGCGCGAGGAGCTGCAGCCGGGATCCGGCGGGCGCCAAGCCGTCGAGGTCGATCGGCGGTAGCTTGCTCAACGGATCGACCAGCTCCGGCGGATCGCCGTGCGGCCGATTCACCGTCACGTCCCCGAGGTAGGTCAGCAACCGGGTGCCGCGATCCGCCGACTGCCGGGCGGTGAGCAGATGCGGCCGCTC
>QHBY01000158.1:1590-2109 GCA_003244245.1 Pseudonocardiales bacterium | reverse complement strand
CGCCCCGGGTTGACGGGGGTGGGGGGGGGAACGGCGGGGGAACCCGGGGTCAGCCCGCCACAATCGCCGATCACCCGCCGGCCGACGACCCGCTTGACGGCGACTGCGCGGCACCGGTATTCGCCCGAGCGACTTCAGAGGCGGTCGAATCCGCCGTCCTTCATGCCGGCCACGAAGGCGACCCACTCGGCCGCGGTGAAGATCAGCGGTGCGGCATCCGGCTCACGGCTGTTGCGAACGGCCACACCGCCGTCGACCATTCGTGCCACCTCTACACACTCGGGCGGGCCGTTCGTGCTGAACGTGCTACGCACCCAGCTCAGCGCATCCTGCTCCACGTGGCCTCCCCGGAACCCCACCGAAAACAGGATGTTACATGGCGCTAATCAGACGCACAGCAACCGAACGCTGTACGAATCGCCCTGATCGGCTACTTCAAGAGGCACTGTGAAGCCGGAAGATGTCAGCGCGTTACTTTGAGTCACCCCAATCGGTCTATGAGTGTGGTCAGCCGGTCGT
>QHBY01000158.1:0-1575 GCA_003244245.1 Pseudonocardiales bacterium | reverse complement strand
CTCCGCGCCTCCGAGGGTGCGCTCCCTCGCCGACCGGAACGTAGCGATCAAGCTCTCCACCTCCGCCGGACGCTCCTCGAACCCCTGGGCGGTGTGGCCCTCGGACAGGACCACGTCGTCGTCATCCTCGAAGCGCAACACGGTCAGATCAGCGACGAGCAGCTCGTGCACGCCGGCGGCAAACGGGAAGAGTCGCACCTCGACGTTCCCGGCCGGCGGCTCCTGCGCCATCGCGCGCAGCGAGCCGAGTTGGCCCCGCATCACCCCGGGATCCCCCACCGCTCGCAGAAGCACCGACTCGTCAACGATCGCGGTCAGCCGCAGCGGCCCTCGGCGGCGGGTG
The DNA here is from genome assembly GCA_003244245.1 of Pseudonocardiales bacterium. Taxonomy (GTDB): domain Bacteria; phylum Actinomycetota; class Actinomycetes; order Mycobacteriales; family Pseudonocardiaceae. Next base: position 1,232 of record QHBY01000158.1, on the reverse strand, counting down.
AGCACCCCTTTACGCCCCATCCGCAGGTCCACGTACCGACGCACGTCATCGTCGGACATGTCGGGGTCGAAGGCACGAAACAACGCCTCGGCGTACTCGGGCGTCTACAGCAGGCCCGGCAACCACGCCCCGCCGAACACCAGCTCCTCGGACGCGCCGGACTCCAGATCGATGAACCGCTCCAGCGACGAGTCCAGGACATCGCTGAACTCGTGATACCAGGCCTGGGCTCGGCCCTCCTCGGCCAGCCCCAACAGCTCGTCCCGAAGTTGATCGGCTTCCCCCCCGATCAGGTCGATCAGGTCACGCACATCCCGGGTACGGGGGACACCGACACCGGTCTCCAATCTGCTGATCTTGGATGGGCTGCACTCCAGCGCCTCGGCGGCCTTCTCGACCGGGATGTCGGCATCGATCCGGAGTCGCCGGAGCTCCGCGCCGAGTCGACGCCTGGCCACCGCCGGACTGGTCATCACCACGCCTCTTCGCACCTCGTATCGTCTCGACCCGGCTCGCGGAGCTCGCGTCAATAGCACGGAACCGATCCAGTCAGACGACGTTCAGGGGGAGCGTAGCGTCCATGACCGGTTGTTCGGCTCCAACGAGCCGAGCCCGGTCTCAGTAATGGCGCAAGCGCAGAATTCACATGCATAGGGCATGTCAGCGTACTCTCCGTATTCAACGAGCCGCATCCGGCGTCCGAGTGATCACCCAGGCCCCGCCTGGGACGCACCTGGCACAACTCACAGTGACAGTCCGGAGCCTACCGACACGGCGATCGCCAAACCCGCAGGTCCGATACTCGCGCAAGATCATGATCTTTTCACGTGCACAGATTACTTGCACGAGACCCTTGCATTTTTCTTGTGCCTCTGTCATCGTCATCCTTGGGGTGGTGACGATGACCTGCAACGAGATGACCTGCAACGAGTGGTGGGGTCAGGACCAGAACGACGGGGCCGAGATGGCTCGCTTCCGGCGGCGGGAGATCCGGGACCGGTGGCGCGAGGTCTGCGAGGCGGCCCAGCCTCCACTTGCCCAGTGGATCCCCATGCCGGACGGTTTCACGGTTGCGTACCCCAGGATTGAGGAGATCATCCTCGGCAACCCGACCGCGATCCTGATCTGGCTCCGCCCCGGCCAGCTACCGACGGATGTCGAGGCCTACGCGCCCCGCATCGCGTATGCCCTGGGTGCGGGCGCGCTCCGGGTATACGAGACCGGGACTCCGA
>QHBY01000157.1 GCA_003244245.1 Pseudonocardiales bacterium | reverse complement strand
ATGCGCGCGTTCTGGTCGTGGGTGTGACCTACAAACCTGATGTCGGTGACATTCGCGAGTCTGCCGCGATCGAGGTGCTGGCGAAGCTTGCCCGCAAGGGACCTCAGGTCTCCTACCATGACCCTTTCGTGGATCGAGTCGACGAGCATGGGCTGAACCTGACGTCGGTGGCACTCGATGCCCCGGCAGTGACCAACGCTGACTGCGTAGCCCTCTTGACTCCGCACGGCCAAACCGATCTAGGTCTGTTGGTCGAGCACGCGTCTCTGATCTTTGACGCCCGCAATGCCATCCAGCGCCGCGGTTCATCCACCGTGATCGTCCTCTAGAAGGGAGCGCGGGCAGGATGGAATCGGATGTTCTCCTGGAGCGGCATTACCCCGAACCGCTCCTCGCTCTCGCCTCCTACGGTCTCGAGTCCGGCCGCGGGCTGCCGACCGAACCGATTTCGGAGCAGGACTGGCCAACGGTTCTCGACTGCGCGAGCAGTCATCGCCTCACGGGCCTGCTGTGTACGGCGGTGGACGTTGGTGCCTTGCCCACAACCTCAGAGCAGCGCAGTCATGTGCTGCAGGTCCAGCTGTCGAGGATGGCCTGGGTCATGCAGCTCGAACACGAGCTGCTCGCCGTGATCGATCTTCTCAGCAGGTCGGGGGTCGACATTCGGTGCCTGAAGGGCCCGGCAGTGGCCCACCTGGACTATCCCGATCCGGCGGCCAGGTCCTTTGTCGATCTGGACGTGCTGATTCGTTCCGAGAAGGTAGACGATGCGGTCGCGGCTCTGACCGCGGCCGGCTTCCAGCGCCGGCACCCGCAGCCGCGCCCAGGCTTCGACCGTCGTTTCAGCAAGGGCATCACATTCTTGAGCCCGACAGGTTACGAGCTCGACCTGCATCGGACCTTCGTCCAAGGCCCATGGGGTCTGTGGATAGATCTCAACGACCTGTGGAGCAGCATGGAGGAGTTCCAGTTCGCGGGGCGGGTTGTGCCCGCGTTGTCTCGCCCTGCCCGGTTCATGCACGCCTGTTATCACGGCGCGCTCGGTGACTGGCCGCCGCGGTTGTCGTCGATGAGAGATATCGCACAGCTGCTGCTGTGCACGGGTCAGGACGAGCTCGAAGTCCACGATCTCATCAGCCGTTGGCGTGCCGAGGCGGTGGTGGCGGCCGCGATCGTCGACTCCTGGGCACTGCTGGGAATCCAACGACGCACCGCGGTCTCCGATTGGGCTCATCGCTATGTGGCGACGCGCCGGGAGCTGGAGCAGCTCGCAGTTCACCGCCGTGAGGACAAGAACTCCAGCGCCCAGGCCGTATCCGCGATCGCCGCGATCCAGGGATCTCGAGACAAGCTGGCATTCATTCGCGCACTTGTGCTTCCTGAGGTTGCGTACCGCGAAGGTCGGCACTCATCAGCCTTGGCGAGATTGCGCCACGGCGTATCGGAAGCTCGACAAGGGCGGGGCGGACTCTGATGAATCGAATGGATCTTGAATCCCCTTCCCGGCTGCCGCAGTTCTTCGGACTGGTGATGATTGCGGGATATCTTCTTGTCGCGATCACCGCCTTGACGAGATCCTCTTACGATATCGGGGGTGTCTTTCTAGTCGGACCGGTCCTCGCGGTGCTCAGTGTTCCACTGATCGCCAAGGCCCGTCGGACGGAGCCGGACGCACGGATACGACCGTTGTTCGCCTTAGGGTTGCTGGCCACGGTGTTTGCCGGCTTCGCCCACTTCCTGGTGGACTTCAAGTTCTACGGCGGTGCCGCCGATGCGCGTCGGTACAGCCAACAAGGCGCTGCCCTGGCTGTCCAGTTCTGGCACGGCGACTTCGTTCCCCATCTGGATATCGGGCTGACCGGCACGGGATTCATCATCGTTCTGACGGGTATCATCTACGCTCTGATCGGTCCTACCGTTCTCGGCGGATATCTCGTTTACTCGTGGTTGGCGTTCTGGGGGCTCTATCTCTCTTATCGCGCATTTTGTACATCCATGGTCGGAGCTGATTACCGGCGCTATGCGCTGCTGGTTTTCTTCCTGCCGTCGCTGATTTTCTGGTCCAGCGGCATCGGCAAGGGAGCATGGATGATGCTGTGCATCGGGCTCGCCTTACTCGGCATCGCTCGATTGCTCAGCGGCACCTCAGGGGCTGCGCTTCCGCTGCTCGCGGGGCTCGCGGGATCGGCGCTGGCCCGGCCACACATCACCGCGCTGCTCGTGCTCGCACTCATCGCCGGCGTACTCGTTCGCCGAGTGGAGGGGGCCAACCTGCTCACCCCCATCATTCGAGTGGGCACACTCGCGATCCTCGGTGTCC
>QHBY01000156.1:1642-2163 GCA_003244245.1 Pseudonocardiales bacterium | reverse complement strand
TTCCCACCGCCGGGCACCTGGCCCCGTGGGCGGGAATCTGCAACGGGTAACAACTCCTCTGGTGATAAAACGCCGAGCCGGGCCGACCCGGCACGGATAGTTCATCTAGACCAAGGACGCCGACACCATGAGCAATGCTTGAAATCTGTGAATGAGCTAGATCAACGGAGGGTCGTACCCTCCCGCTCATCCTGAAGGTCAAGCAAGGTCGGCGCTGGAACGCCGGTCGGGAAGGTATGACCCATGCTCACCGTCGGCTCGGGCGTCACGCTTGGCGCCGGCGCGTTCGTGCATTACGGCGTCACCATCGGCGACGGGGCGGTACCAGGTAGAGCGCCATGGTGACGAGGTTGTGCCGGCTCTTGCCGCGAAGGCGTCGCCGGACCTCGTCCGCAGGCAGCTCCTGTCCGGCGTCGCGGTCGACCGTGCGGGGGATCTCGAAGCTGGGCGACCCGAGCAGCCCGACGTTGTGGCGGATGGGCCCGTCGCTCGGGACCATGACCTTCGTGCCGAGCAGGCAG
>QHBY01000156.1:988-1619 GCA_003244245.1 Pseudonocardiales bacterium | reverse complement strand
GACAACAGTGCCCGTTCCTGCGGAGCACAGGTATGGGTTGTCGTGCTTGACCGTGTTGCCGAAGTTCGATCCGGTCTGCTCAACCAGAGACAGTTTGTAGCCCAGCATGCTCAGGAACCCGACGATGTACGAGCTGTCCCCGAACAAGGTGTTTAAGGACGCGACGTTGGTCATGCGGGCGATCACACGCTGGGCCCAGTAGCTGATCCAGTAGAGGGCGTAGACCTTGTCCGGCTCGATCAGCGCGTTGAGCAGGCGCGGGACAGTGACCGCGAGCAGGATGCTGCCGAGCAGCGCGGCGAAGAAAGCCACGTATGAGATGACGATCGTGTCGCGGTAAAAGGCCCAGGTGGTGATGCCCAGCGAATCGTTCAGCAGCGTGGCCACCCGTGGGTGCTTGGCCAGCATCATCACTGCGATCAGCCCCAGCGGCGAGAGCACCACCACGTTGAACAGCTGCAGCATCGGGAAGCCGACTTTGCGCAGGATGCCGCACTCCGCTGGCTCGATAACTCGGTTGTTGACACTGGTCGACTGCGCGGGGGACCCGTGCCAGCGCTGGCCGGCGGGCACAGACTGGCCGGCGTGCAACGACGAGGTGTGGCCGAGCTGGGCGCCGTCACCGATAGAC
>QHBY01000156.1:0-946 GCA_003244245.1 Pseudonocardiales bacterium | reverse complement strand
CACGTCCCTGCTGAGCACTACCGCGGGCGGCCAGCTGCGCGGCGGTCAGTGCAGCATCCCGTAGCCCCGCGCCGGGGCGGTATCGCGAGCGGTCGGGTCGGCCGCCGGGGCGGTGTCATCGAGCGCGGTGTCCAGGACGGTGCCCGCGCGGCGCCGTGCCCCGAGCCGCAGCAGCCCGCCCCCACGGGCCATCGCGGTCAACGCCACCAGATCCGGCTGGCCCGTCAACGCCGCCGCAGCCGTGGCCCGTTCACTGGCACGGACCGCGAGCTCGGTGTTTCCCAGGGGGCGGGCGATGCCCGCCGCGACGATGCACGCCTCTACCAATGCCGGCAGCGCCGCCCCCCCGTGTCGCCGCGTCGCCCGTGACCACGTGGACGTGCAGCTCGGTGAGCAGCGCGCCCCCGGCCGTTCGCAGCGGCGCGGGGGCGTTCGCTCGCAACGGCCATCTAGTCGCGGCTACGTTGGCCGCCGGACCTGAACCATCCGTCGCCGCCGGCGGAGTGCCACCAGCGCCCGGACGCGTGGGAAGAACGTGGGAAACACGGGTGTCTACCTGTCCAGGGATGACCATCCCTGGACTCCCATGACCGGGTATGCCCACTGTTTGCGCAGCTCAGGTACGCTCAACCCGAGAACCAGCAGATCAGCACGCTAAGCGAGAGCGTTCAGCGGAACACCGAATTCGGACACGCGCACAGCACCAGAGGACAGCAGGACCTGGACGGAGGAGCCGGCATAGCTGCACTTCCGCAGAGACCTCCGGTGGCCGGACACCTGGGGTCGCCATGAGGGGGCCGGGTCAGAGCGTGCGCTCCAGCCGTTGGGCCAGCATCGAGACGAACCGTACCGGATTGCTCAGCTCGCCACCCTCGGCGAGCAGCGCCATGTCGTGCAGCAGCCGCGCCATGCCGGCCAGCTCCTCGTCGTCGGGACGGTGCTCGTG
>QHBY01000155.1 GCA_003244245.1 Pseudonocardiales bacterium | reverse complement strand
ACCGCTGTGGACCTGATCGTGGACACCAGCCGGATGGACGCGGTGCTTGCGCATGCCGCCGGCGACCTGGTCGTCACCGTGCAGGCCGGCTTGCCGATGGTCGCCCTCCAGGATGCGCTGGCGCCGCACCGGCAGCGGCTGGCCCTGGACGGCAGCCACAATCTTCGGGGCACCATCGGGGGCACCATCGCCACCGCATCGTCGGGCCCACTGCGCTACCGGTACGGCTCGGTGCGCGATCTGCTCATCGGCATCACGGTGGTGCTCGCCGACGGCGGCGTCGCCCGTTCCGGAGGCAAGGTCGTGAAGAACGTCGCCGGTTACGACCTGGGCAAGCTCTACACCGGCTCGCTGGGCACCCTCGGTGTGATCACAGAAGCGGTGTTCCGCCTGCATCCGCTGCCCGAGGCGAGTCGTTGGATCACCGTTCCAGCAGCCGACGCCACACGCGCTGCAGCCGGCATCGCCGTGATCCGGGGATCGCAGCACGACCCTGTGGCCCTCGAAGTGGACCGCGCGGCGCCAGGTGGTCCGGTTACCGTGGCGATCGCTGTGGAGGGCGTCGCCGGGGGCATCGGTGCCCGCGCCGACGCCGTCGCGGACCTTCTCGGCTCGGCGGCCGGGACGCCGGCGACCGTGACCGAGCAGCCACCCGACTGGTGGGGTCGTGCGCCGCATCCCCCGCAGGGCCCCGCTGCGACCGTCACCTGCGAACCCACCGGACTGGCGGACCTACTCGGCACCGCCCCCGGCGCACTGCGCGGCAGCGCCGGAGCCGGCGTGCTCGTCGCCGGCCTGAATGACGGCGACCGGCTGGGTGCCGAGCTGGCGCAGCTGCGCGAGATCGCCCACCGGCACGGCGGCAACGCGGTACTGCGCTGTGCGCCTGCGCACCGCAGGATTGGCCTCGACGTGTGGGGACCGGTGCCCGCGCTGGCGTTGATGCGCCGGCTGAAGGACCAGTTCGATCCGGAGCACCGGCTTTCGCCCGGACGGTTCGTGGGAGGGATCTGACATGAGCGCGGGCGCTTTCGATGATCACCACCCGCCGCAGCCGGAGCTGATCAAGGACTGCGTGCACTGCGGGTTCTGCCTGCCCTCGTGTCCCACCTACGTGCTGTGGGGGCAGGAGATGGATTCGCCGCGGGGCCGCATCCACCTGATGAAGTCCGGCCTGGAGGGTGAGCCCCTGTCAGCGTCCATGGTGGGACACTTCGATGCCTGCCTCGGCTGCATGGCCTGCGTGCCGGCCTGCCCGTCTGGCGTGCAGTACGGCACGCTGATCGCTGACACCCGAGCCCAGGTGCAGCGCCGCTACGAGCGGCCGTTTCAGGAGCGGCTGCTCCGCGAGGCGATCTTCTGGTTGTTTCCCTACCCGAAGCGGTTGCGGGCGTTGCGCGGGCCGCTGGCGCTGTACCGGCGCAGTGGTCTGGACCGGCTGCTACGTCGCAGCGGGCTGCTGGACCGGTTGCCCCCGACGCTGCGGGTGATGGAGTCGCTGACTCCGACGGTGACCCGGCGGCGGCCGCTGCCTGAGCGGATGCGCGCATTGGGGCGGCGCCGTGCGGTGGTGGGGATGCTCACCGGTTGCGTGCAGGACGCGTTCTTCCCGGAGGTCAACGCCGCCACCGCGCGGGTGCTCGCCGCTGAGGGCTGCGACGTCATAATCCCGCGCGGACAGGGCTGCTGCGGGGCGTTGTCGCAGCACATGGGTCGAGAGGATGAGGCGATCTCCTTCGCCCGGGTGCTGATCGAGCGCTTCGATGCCGCTGGGGTGGATCATGTCGTGGTCAACGCTGCGGGCTGCGGCTCGGCGATGAAGGAGTACGCGCACCTGCTGCGCGACGATCCCCACTACGCCCAGCGCGCACAGTCTTTCGTCGACCGCACTCGCGACGTCTCTGAGCTGCTCGTCGAGCTCGGGCCGGTGGCGCCGCGCCACCCGCTGGACGTCACGATCGCCTACCACGACGCCTGCCACCTCGGACACGCCCAAGGTATCCGGTCGCAGCCCCGCGAGCTGCTGCGCGCCATTCCCGGGCTGACGCTGACCGAGATCGCCGAAGCGGATCTGTGCTGCGGCTCAGCAGGCGTCTACAACCTGCTCAACCCCGAGCCGGCCACCGAACTGGGGGACCGCAAAGCGCGCAACGTGCTCGCTACCGGGGCGTCGGTGCTGGTCACCGCCAACCCCGGGTGCCTGATGCAGATCGCGGCCAGCACCCGGCGGCTGGGCAAGCATGTGGCGCTGGCGCACACTGTCACCGTGCTGGATGCCTCGATCCGAGGTGTACCACTGTGAGCCGGCCATCCACGCGGGACCTCCCGAGTGCGGCCCGGGCCCGGCGACGGCTGTCGTCGGAGGCTCGGCGCGGTGAGCTGCTCGACGCGGCTCTGCGGGAGTTCGGCAGCCGGGGTTACTACCTGACCCAGATGGAACACGTCGCTGCCACCGCTGGAGTGAGCAAGGCGCTGGTCTATCAGCACTTCCCGAGCAAGGAAGAGCTCTTCGCGGCGGTCACCGTGCAGGTCGTGGAGGGTTTCATGAGTCGGCTGCCCGAAGTGCTGGGCAACGCCGGCGACGCGCTCGGCGCCTGGCGCGGGGCGGTCCGGCTGCTGTGCGATCTGGTCACCGAGCGCCCGGAGGCCTGGGCGCTGGTCGCGCGGCACCTGGACAATCCTGAGCTCGGTGCGTCGCTGCGCGGGCTTCGGGATCAGGTCACCGAGGTGTTCGCCGCGGTCCTCGCCGGCTACTACGCCCCTGAGCAGGGGAGTGCGGTGCCGGCGGAGGAGGTGCTGGAGCAGGCGCGGCTCACCGTCCCGCTGGTCGTCGGTGCCCTGCAGGGACTGATGTCCTGGTGGTTGGACCACCCGGAGGTGCCGCGGGCGAAGGTCGAGGCGCGGGCGGTCGACTTCGGGTGGCTAGGTCTGGACCGGATTCGCCGAGGTGAGTGGCTTCCTCTTGCCGGTGACTGACGAGTCAGTTATCTTGGGCTTACCCGCTCGTCAAGGAGGCCGCAGATGTCCACTACTAGCTCCGTTGACGCGACGGCAGGCCGCATCCCCGACCGTGAAGACACCGCGCAGCGGCTGCTGCGGACCTCGGCTAAGCACTCCTACGATCCGGCCGTCGAAATCGCCTGGGACGCACCACTCGCGCCGGACCGTTATTTCATCGACCCGCGCCGCAGCTCCCTGTACGGCACAGCTCTGTGGGACCGGATGAGCGAGCAGCAGCGTATCGACCTGACCAAACACGAGCTGGCAAGCCTCTACTGCATGGGCATCTGGTTCGAGACGATCCTCATGCAGATGCTCTTACGGCATGTCTATGACCGTCCCAAGGGCAGCGCACACGCCCGGTACGCGTGGACCGAGATCGCCGACGAGTGCCGGCATTCGGTGATGTTCTCCCGTGCCGCGGAGAAATTCGGTGGCGCGCATTACGGTCCCGACTGGTTGGTACACCAGCTCGGGCGGTTGCTCAAGACGACCTCCAACGGCACCTTGAGCTTCGGCGGCGCGATCTACGTGGAGGAGATCCTCGACGCGGTGCAGCGCGAGCAGATGACGGACCAGTCACTGCAGCCGATGGTCCAGAAGGTATCGTGGATCCACGTCGTCGAGGAGGCTCGGCACATCCGCTACGCCCGTGAGGAGACCCACCGGCAGTGGCCCCGGCTGGGCCCGCTGGGCCGGGCGTACAGCCGCTTCATCCTCGCCTTGGTGGTCTACTTCTCCACCTCCAGGCTGATCGACCCGAAGGTGTACGCGGCGGTCGGGCTGGACGTCGACGAGGCCGTCGCAGCGGCTGCCGCGAACCCGCATTGGCGCGAGACCAAGCGATTCGCCGCCCACAAGGTCATCACGTTCTTCAACGAGGTCGGGCTCATCGCCGGACCCGGAAAGCTGCTCTGGCGCAGGGCCGGATTGCTGTAGAGCTTTGGACGGCAAGGCGACGCTTATCGGGCGTCGCGCATAGACCTCCGAATCAAAATTCTTGTCAGTGCGGCGGGCTTGCTGGGAAGCGCTCGGAGGGAACCACCACATCGAGATCCGTCTGCGGGAAATCGTCTCCGGTACACAGAAGCGGGCGTCCCGCGAGTCGGCATGCCGCGTAGGTCAAGCAGTCGCCGAAGTTCAGTGCCGCCGGGTGGCGTCCCTTGCCATAGCGGGTGAATGCCTCGACCGCGATCGGCCAGTGCGCAGCCGTGTACGGGATGGTCTCGGCGCCGGCCTCCTGCAGCAGCCGCGCCAGTAACGACCTGCCTACGATCCCTAGCCGCGCGGTGAGCACGATCCCGGTCTCTGCCAGCGTAGGTGCACCGACTCCGACGACGGACGCTCTCGCCAGATGGTCCACGAGCACCTGGTGACCCGGCTCGGCCAACACAATCGCGACCAGCGCCGAACTATCGACGATCACACGCCCTCCGGGCCGTAGCCGAGGACGGCTTCGCGTTCCCGCTTGGTCAGGCCACCGCGCAGCTCCACCGGAACCTGCGGCCAGACCTCGTCGACAAGGAAGCGGTGCAACCGATCCACCGGATCGTCTTGCGTCGCCGACGCTCGAAGCCGGTCGAGCCGCTCTCGCAGGGCACGCCGCACAGCCGCGGTCTTGCTCTCGCCGGTCAACGCCGCGACCTCACCGGCGAGCTGTTCTGTCACGGGGTCCTTGATATTGAGCGCCATATCCACCACGGTATCAAAAAGGTCGCATGGTGGAAAAACTAGACCTTGCCGCACGCACAGCTGACTCCGACACCGCGGCCGCCGAGGAGTGTTCCCGCACCACGCAGCTGGCGCACTGGCTCAGCCGCCACAACCGACGATCTCCCATCGATCCGATAAGCCACATTATGACAAGTAGCGTGACAGGTAGGCGTGGACGTAGGCGGGATGGAGATCTGCCGGTTCCGCGCGGGGAGGTCGTTGAGAGGCGGAGCACCACGGACGACGTGAGCATCATGACCAACTCGACACTGTCCCGGTACCACAATCGTAACCCGTCGAGGGGCTGAAGTGTCGCTGAACTTCTTAGGATACGGGCGGTGCTTCATTCAGCATCTTCTCAGATTCCCGTCGCACTGTAGATGGTGCCAACCCCTGCGGCAGACCGCCGCCGGGTCTCACCGGAAAAGGCGACATTTTGATGGTCACGCGGACGATGAGGACCCGCGCAGGTGAGTCGTTGTCACGGAGGGCGGTCCTCAGCGGACCGCAGATGACCATCGGGCATCAAGCAATAAGAAGGAACGGATCCCCTATAGGCGAGTCGCCGGCATGATGCGGATCGTCGCCTGCGGGCTGATCACAGGGGCGGCTCTGCTGGGTGCGGTCCCGGCGGCGGTAGCTGATGCACAGGTCAGCACAACCAGTTCGCACAGGCAGGCGGCGCCGCAGGCCGAGGTGAGCATGCTGGCGGTGTCACTCACCGTAGGCGGCGCGGTCGCCGCGGCCGGATCGGGCATGGTGCTCGTGCTAACCCGACGCCGCGCGATCAGCTCCGCCACAGGTTCGCCCGTTCAAGATCACGTAACTTCGGAGTAGGCGCTAGCAGCGCGCACATCCTCCATCGTGGTCTCGGTAAGAGCGCCACGCGGCGTTGTTGGGTCCGACGTGCGAGAAGGCCTACCCTGGCTCATCAGCCGTGGTCTAGATCGTTGAGCACCACTGCGGTGAGGACACCGTAGGCCAGGTGTGGAATGACATCGGCCACCCAGTCTTTGGCCGCCCAGGTGCGGGGGTCGGTAACACCGAGCACCGTCATCGGCCCGTTGGTGCCGAGCAGCGCCCCGAGAGTCGCGACGAGACCAGTGACTACCGTCCCGGGTCGGTAGCCGGCGGCCCGGGCCAGTCCCAGCAGCGCCCCGGTGCCGACGCCAGCGGCGATGCCCGTGAGCGAGCCAAGTCCGGCGACCCGATTCGTCCGGTCCTCCCCCTGCCCGGGGACGGAGATGTGGGTCTTCTTCGAAAGTGCTTCAACGGTGTCTTCAGGCGTAGTGCTGGCGGGGCGGGCGCGGGCTACCATGTCGAGGTAGGTCACGGTGTTGAGCATGGTGGTGCCGGCGGCCCCGGCGGCGGCGCCGAGCAGCATCCCGGCGAGCAGGCCCCTCATGCGGACACCCTCCCCCGCAGCTGGGTGATTATCCCCCGCTGCTCCTGCACACCAACGTTCGCCTCACGAGACATGGGATTCCCTCTCCTCGGACTGTCCGGCCCGTGCGGACCGACCCCTCCCGTAAGGTGTACCCGACATCACGCCGGCTACACCCCACAGAAGTGGGCGCTCGCCAGCGCCGCATCCTCTCGGTAACGTTATAAGATGGACTCGTAGCGCCATTTCGACCTGCCGCTTGCTTTCGCGGACGGTAGCGTCTCTGATTGGCCTGTGGTGAAGACTGAGACATTTTCGCCCCCGTCAGCTGCCTGCGTGCGACACGATCAACTCTTCTGTCGGTTACGCCGGTTTCTTCGGTAAGGCGCATCCCAACAACCGGACCAGTCTGGCCGACGAAACGCGCGGCAGAAACGGAGGATGAGAGATGGCCTCAGCACAGGTCGTTGTGATCACCGGAGCCAGCGCGGGTATCACCCGCGCCACCGCCCGAGAGTTCGAGCCCGGGGCGCGCAGGTAGGCCTGCTCGCCCGCGGACAGGCCGGGCTGGACGGCGCGGTGAAGGACGTCGAAAACGCTGGCGGCAAGGCACTGGCGATCCTCACCGACGTCGCTGACTACGACCAGGTGGAGGCGGCCGCCGCGCAGGTGGAGGAGACCTTCGGGCCGATCGACGTGTGGATCAACGTCGCGTTCACCTCGGTGTTCGCCCCGTTCCACGAGATCACCCCCGAGGAGTTCCGCAGGGTCACCGAGGTCAGCTACCTCGGCTTCGTCTACGGCACCATGGTCGCGCTGTCCCGGATGCGCCCGCGGGACCGCGGCACGATCGTGCAGGTCGGCTCTGCGCTGGGCGCCCGCAGCATCCCGCTGCAGTCCGCCAACTGCGGCGCCAAACACGCCATCAACGGCTTCACCGAGTCGCTGCGCACCGAACTGATGCACGAGCACAGCAACATCCATGTCACGATCGCGCAGATGCCCGCGGTCAACACCCCCCAGTTCTCCTGGGTGCTGTCCCGGCTGCCCAACCACCCCCAGCCCGTGCCGCCGATCTATCAACCCGAAGTCGCCGCCCGCGGGGTGGTATTCGCCGCCGACCGTCCCCAGCGCAAGCAGTACTGGGTCGGGGCCAGCACGGTGGGCACGTTGATCGGGCAAGATCGCCCCTGCGATGCTGGACCGCTACCTGGCCCGCACCGGCTACTCCGCCCAGCAGACCGGTCACAAGGTCGGACCCGACCGTCCGCACAACCTCTGGGAGCCTGTCGACGGACCCGACGGCCACGACCACGGCGCGCACGGCATGTTCGACGAGCGGGCCCACCGCCACGCCCCGCAACTGTGGTTGTCCCACCACGCCCGGCTGGTGTCCACCGCGACAGCGGCGGCCGGGGTCACGGGGCTGGCCATCGCGATCACCCGCTGGCTCACGGGCACGGGACACTCGCCTCGGTGAACAAGCTGACTAACGCTCACCGACAGGCCAGCTACTCGCTACGGATGGACTGGGCCCCGGCGGGTGCGAACGCCGTCGTTGAAGGTTGCGACGTCGCGGTCGTCGTCGATGTCCTGAGTTTCACCACGACTCTGTCTGTCGCTGCCGATTGCGGCGTCACGGTCTTTCCGTACCGATGGCGCGATGATCGAGCCGAGGTCTTCGCCGCCGAACATCATGCGACCCTGGCCGTCGGGCGATCAGCGGCACTGCCTGGACAGGTGAGCCTTTCTCCGCACAGCTTTCGCACTGCCCCGTCCCTGGAACGACTCGTGCTGCCCTCGCCCAACGGCTCGACAATCAGCTTCCAGCTCGCTCAGGCAGGCTCGAAGGTCCCGGTGTAAGCCTGCGCAATCGGCAAGCAGCGGCACGGTGGCTACTGCTACGTCGCAAACAGCAGCCGACGCTGCGGATCGCGGTAATCGCCGCGGGCGAGCGCTGGCCAGACGGCAGCCTCCGACCAGCCGTTGAGGATCAGTGGGGAGCCGGCGGTCTCATCGATCTCCTCTACGAAGCCGGATGGCCGGACATCTCCCCCGAGGCACACGCCGCAGCGGCGGCGTACCGGGCCATCGCTGACGATATCCCTGCCGCGCTTGACCAGTGCGCCAGCGGCCGAGAGCTGATCGAGATCGGCTTCGCCGACGACGTGCGCATTGCTGCCCAGCTCGACAGCAGCAAGGCCGTCCCACTCCTCCGTGACGGTGCCTTCATCCCCGCCTGACGTCGGTGCACGCGGCCTGGACCGGTGTGGCGCCGAACCAGCGATGCAACGCAGGCGCAGGTGACGAGTCCGTTCCGGCGCCTCCCACACCTGAAGTATAAGTATACTCAGTGCATAACTCAACCCGGTGTAGGTTGAGCGGATGGAGACACCGCCTGGGTTGCGAGAGCGCAAGAAAGTGCGTACGCACCGCACCATCTCCGAGACCGCGATCGCGTTGTTTGTGGAGCGCGGCTACGACCAGGTGTCGGTCGCGGAGATCGCCGCGGCTGCGGAGGTCTCCAAACGCACGCTGTTCGCGTACTTCTCCACCAAAGACGACTTGATCCTGCACCGATTCGCTGATCACGAGGATGAAGCCGCCCGGGTCGTCCGCCATCGAAGCGAAGGCCAAGCGCCATTGGACGCGCTGCACCGGCACCTGCGGTCCGCCCTGAAGCGTCGAGATCCGATCAGTGGTCTGTGCGACGACCCGAACGTGGTCGCCTATTACCGACTCGTCGTCGAGACCCCGGCGCTGACGGCAGCGCTCACCCGGTATCTCGGCCGTAGCGAAGACGCCCTCATGGCAGCGTTGCGCGAGGCGACACCTCTTGAGGTCCCCCGTACCGAACAGACGGCGCGGCTGGCTGCCTGCCAGATCGTCGCCGTCCTCCGTGTCCTCGCACACGAGAACCAAGTCCACATTTCCGCCGGTCAGACCGCCGACGCTCGGGCAGCGGACGCGGTAGCCGAGGCCAATCACGCCTTCGACCTACTGCGAGGAGGTCTCGAACCGTACCGCAATTGAGGGGTCCGGTTGCCGCTTAGGCGGGTCGCGCTGGACACGATTAAACTCACTCAGCAGGCGACTACTCCCCTTTATTTACGGCTCTCAACGCGCTGCGGGAGCAGCCGATGCGCGGCGTCTATTCCACTATCGAATGGCACCCAGAATGAGATCATTCGAAAATCCGCCCGCAGCTCCGTCGCGGCGTTTTCGAATCAGTAGATAACACCTGGTGACACACCGGGTACGCCTGGTCTCACCGTTGCGCGTACGTACTCGAGGTCGGGCACCTACGTCGATATTGTCGCCGGCTACGTATTCGAAAAGCAACTCCCGGCTACGTAGCCGACAGGCAGATTTACGTGCGGCTACTGATTGCCCGTGGCGGTACACCTGGGCAGGGTATGGGAAGCCGAATCGGGAATGCCACCGATGCGGCGTTTTTCCCGGCTAGCACCGGGACAACTTTCCTAGGAGGATTTCATGTCTGACGCAGTAGGTTTTGTGGAGATCGACGGGCAGCATGTGGAGCTGCTGCCGGCCCGTACGGTTCTGTCGCTGTTCAGCGCTGGTGGTTGGGGCGGCGGCCGTGGCGGCAACGGCGGCGTGGGTGGCGAGGGCGGCGTAGGCCGGGGTGGGCTCGGTATCAACGCCCTGAATATCAACGCGTTCGGTGACCAGACCAACAGCGCCGGCGACGGCATCGGGGGCGCGGGCGGCAGCGCCGATGGCGGGGCCGGCGGCTCTGTGTCCGGCTGATGAGTCGCGGCGGCGCCGTTGGATGACCACGTGCGGTGCCGTTGGCCAGGGAGGGGTGGTTTTCGACGCGGCCACCCCTCCCGTCATCATCGAGCTACTCCAGGCGCGAAGGGGGGCGATTGTCGATGTGCGATTGTCAGCACGTCAGGTCGCGCTCTGCAGTCGAAGAGACGTGCGCAATTGTCGCCGCAAAGAATGGTCGCCGCGGTCTGAGCAGTGCTGGCAGCCCCGCTTGGATTACGGCAAACTAACTAAGCTGCACCGGGCGAGCGCCGGGTGCTCAACCCGAAGCCCCCTGGAGCTGTTTCATGATGCAGGTCTCGTCACATCATCTGGAAGCGCTCCGCACGGTGCTGGCCGGGAAGGTGATCACGGCGGAGGATGCCGACTATGACACCGCCCGCATACAGTGGAACAACGACATCGATCGCAACCCGTTAGCGATCGCTCGTTGCGCGTCGCCGGCTGACATCGCCACGGCACTGACCTTTGCGCGGGAACAAGAATTGGAGATCTCGGTGCGTGGCGGGGGCCATGCGTTCTCCGGGACCGGCGTGTGTGACGGCGGGCTGATGATCGACCTCAGCGCGATGCGCCAGGTCTCGATCAGTGCTGACGCTCAGCTGACCCGGGTGGGCGGCGGTGCCACCGTGGCAGAGCTGGACGCCGCAACCCAGGTGCATGGCTTGGCGGTACCCACCGGCGTAGTCAGCCACACGGGCGTCGGCGGACTGACACTCGGTGGCGGCATAGGATGGTTGACCCACAAGGCGGGATTGACCATCGACAACCTGATCTCAGCTGATGTAGTGCTCGCTGACGGCCGCTACGTGCATACCTCCCCTGACGAGCACGCCGATCTGTTCTGGGCGCTGCGCGGCGGAGGCGGCAACTTCGGCGTCGTCACGACGTTCGAGTTCCAGCTACTCCCGGTCGGACCGGAGGTACACCTGGGATTGTTTTTCTGGGGGATGGATCAGGGCGAGCAGGTGCTGCGGTTGGCCCGCGACGTCGTACCTAACTTGCCCGTCGAAGCCGGCGCCCAGATCGCGATCGGGCTCAACGCCCCGCCGGCACCGTTCGTACCCCCGCAATACCACTTCACCCCCGGCTACCTGCTCATCATCGTCGGGTTCTCCTCCGCGGAGGAACACGCCAACCTCGTTGCACCGATTCGTGAAGCGTTGCCGCCACTGTTCGAGCTCGTCACCCCGATCCCGTATGTGGCGTTACAGCGAACGCTCGACGAGACCGCTCCGTGGGGACTCCTCGGCTATCAGGAAGTGATCTACCTCGACGAACTCACTGACGACGTGATCTCGAGGATCGTGGCACACCTGCCTGCTAAGCGTTCGCCGATGAGCTTCTGCCTGATTTTCCGGCTGGACGGAGCGTATTCGGCCGTTGGCGATGAGCAGACGGCCTTCGGCGGTAGGCGCTCGCCGCGCTATGTCGTCAACATCGCAGGCATAGGTGCCAGCTCCGCGGTCTTGAACGCCGACCGCGCCTGGGTCCGGTCGTTGTGGAGCGCGCTGCGGCCGTTCGCCAGGGACTCAGGTGGCTATGTGAACTCGATGACGGACAACGACGAGGATCGGGTGCGGGCGTCTTACGGCCCGAACAAGTACGGGCGGCTGGCCCGGATCAAGGCCAAGTACGACCCGGACAACGTCTTCCACCTCAACGCCAACATCAAACCCGCCTGAGCCGTCCGGGCCGGGGCGGACAGCCCATCGAGCGCATAACCTCCAGAGGCGAATCCTGCCGAACCTCACGCCGACCGGCGACGGTACGCTTGGCACCGGGGCGCGGCGCTCTATCGCATCTGGAGGAGATCGGCCGTGACTGACCTGGTTGCCCGCACGCCACCCCGCGGACTGCGTACCCGCCTGTTGGTCACAGTGCTTCTGTTGGGCGTGGTGATCGTCGCTGCCGCGATGCTGCCGGTGCCCAGCCCACTGCAGATGCGCACGTGGTCGCAGTCGGTCGGCATCGCCGCGCCGTTGCTGTTCCTGCTCGGGCACACCCTGGTGACGGTGGCGCCGGTCCCCCGTACGGTATTCACCCTCGCTGCCGGGTTGCTCTTCGGACCGGTGCTGGGGGTAGCGCTGTCGCTGGTGGCGACGGCGCTGTCCGCGGTGCTGGCCTTCGGTCTGGTCCGCCGGTTGGTTCGCGGACTCGTGTTGTCCCATCTGGATCACAAGGTGCTGCGAGCGGTGGAGGCGCGGCTGCGCCGTCGAGGCTGGCTTGCGGTGGCGTCACTGAGGTTGATCCCGGCAGTACCCTTCTCGGTACTCAACTACTGCAGCGCGCTGTCGTCGATCCGGTTCTACCAATACCTCGCCGGTACCGTGGGCGTCGTGCCGGGCACGGTAGCGGTGGTGGTGCTCGGCGACGCACTCACTGGCACTACCTCACCGGCCTTGCTCGCGGTCTCGCTGACCGGCGCGGCGATCGGGGCGCTCGGCCTGATCGTCGAGGCACGCTCCCCCGTCCCGGTCACCCAGGAAAAGGCCGCACCATGATGAATCCGGCGCCGATGAGTGCTGGCGACCGGGAGCGCGCCGTCGCCGACGCGGTCCCCGCCGAGCTGTTCATCGACGGGCGGTGGCGGCCCGGCAGCGACGGCAAGACCTTCGATGTCGAGGACCCGTCCACCGGCGCGGTGTTACGCGCGGTCGCCGACGCCAGTCGCGACGACGGGGTGGCCGCGCTGGACGCCGCCGTCGCCGCGCAGGCCGGCTGGGCTCGGTACCCACCCCGGGGACGGGGCGAAATCCTGCGCCGCGCCTACGAGTTGATGATGCACCGCCAGGAGGATCTCGCGCTGCTGATGACGTTGGAGATGGGCAAGCCGGTGGCCGAGTCCCGGGCCGAGATCGCCTACGCCGCCGAGTTCTTTCGCTGGTTCGCCGAGGAGGCCGTGCGCATCGACGGCGGCTTTGCCACCGCACCCAACGGCGTGGGCCGAATGCTGGTGATGCGCCAGCCGGTCGGGCCGTCGCTGCTGATCACCCCTTGGAACTTTCCGGCCGCGATGGGCACCCGCAAGATCGGTCCCGCGGTCGCGGCCGGTTGCACGATGGTCGTCAAGCCGGCCAGCCTGACCCCACTATCGATGCTCGCGATAGCCGACATCCTCGCCGAGTGCGGGCTGCCCGACGGGGTGCTCAACGTCGTACCCACCTCCAGATCGGGTCCGTTGATGGAGCCGCTGATCCGGGACGGTCGGGCCCGCAAGCTGTCGTTCACCGGTTCCACGGAGGTGGGACGGCTACTGCTGGAGCAGTGCGCCGAGCAGATCATGCGGACCTCGATGGAACTCGGCGGCAATGCGCCGTTCCTGGTCTTCGCCGATGCCGACCTCGGTGCCGCGGTCCAGGGCGCGATGGTCGCGAAGATGCGCAACGTCGGCGAGGCATGCACTGCGGCCAACCGCTTTTACGTGCACGGCGACGTAGCCGAGGAGTTCTCCCGCCGGCTGGCCGAGCAGATCGGCGCCTTGCGCATCGGCCGCGGCAGCGAGGACGGCGTTGAAGTAGGCCCGCTGATCGAGGCGAAAGCGCGCGCGAAGGTCCAGCACCTGGTCGACGACGCGGTCGCGGGCGGCGCCCGCGTGCTCGTCGGCGGTGAGGCGGTGGATGGTCCGGGCTATTTCTATCGCCCGACCGTGCTGGTCGACGTGCCTGCGGATGCCGAGTTGAGCCGCACGGAGATCTTCGGACCGGTAGCGCCGATCACCTCTTTCACCGACGAACAGCAAGTGTTGGCTGCAGCCAACGACAGCCCGTTCGGCCTGGTCAGCTACGTGTACACCAGTGACCTGGGCCGCGCGTTGCGGGTCTGCGAGCAGCTCGAGGCCGGTATGGTGGGACTCAATCAAGGCCTGGTGTCCAACCCGGCCGCGCCCTTCGGCGGTATCAAGCACTCGGGGCTGGGTCGCGAGGGCGGCACCGTGGGCATCGCGGAGTTCCTGGAGACCAAGTACGTGGCAGTGGGATCATGACCAGCCCCGCGGACCTCACCGCCATCGAGCTCGTCGCCGCGTACCGCAGCGGTGAGCTGTCTCCGGTCGAGGCCACCGAGGCCGTGTTGGATCGCGTCGATCAGCTCGACGGCCAGGTGCGCGCCTTTTGCTTCGTGGACGTCGACCGCGCGCTCCAGGACGCCAAGGCCTCGGAGCTGCGCTGGCAGCAGGGCTTGCCGCAGGGTCTGGTCGATGGTGTGCCGACGTCGATCAAAGACGTGTACCTCGCCCAGGGGTGGCCAACCCTGCGCGGTTCGAGGTTGGTCTCGCCGGACCAGGAATGGCCGCTCGACAGTCCAGCCGTCGCCCGGCTGCGCGCCCATGGCGCGGTCCTGTTGGGCAAGACGACCACCTCCGAGCTGGCCTGGAAGTGCGTCACCGACAGCCCCCTCACCGGCGTCACGGTCAATCCCTGGGACACCAGCCGAACGTCGGGCGGGTCGAGCGGCGGCAGCGCAGTGGCGGTGGCTTTGGGTATGGGTCCGCTGTCGATGGGCACTGACGGGGGCGGTGCGGTCCGCATCCCTGCGTCGTTCACAGCCACGGTGGCGATCAAGCCGACCTATGGCCGGGTGCCGCACTGGCCGGCAAGTCCGTTGGGCACCTTGACCAGCCCCGGCCCGATGGCGCGCACAGTGGCCGACACCGCGCTGCTGCTTGACGTGGTATCCGGGTACGACCCGAGAGAGTGGTCTGCGCTACCACCCACCACCCGCCCATACTCCAGCGTGCTGGGCAACGGCGTTCTGGGGTTGCGGATTGCGGTGAGCCCGACGCTGGGTTACGCCGAGGTCGATCCGGACGTGGCCGATGCGGTGCAGACCGCCGCTGGGGTGTTCCGTGACCTCGGCGCGGAAGTCGAGTTCGCCGATCCTGGTTTCACCGACTGCGCGCGGGAATTCCATGTGCTCTGGTTCACCGC
This sequence comes from Pseudonocardiales bacterium, assembly GCA_003244245.1. GTDB lineage: Bacteria > Actinomycetota > Actinomycetes > Mycobacteriales > Pseudonocardiaceae. The sequence continues at coordinate 14,681 of QHBY01000155.1, read as the reverse complement.
GATGGCCAAGACGGTCGAGCGCCTGACACCGCGCGAGCTCGATCTCATGGAGCCCGCACTGCGGGAAATCGTGGCACAGGGCCAGCACTGCTCTGCCCTGGACTACCTCACCGCCACCGCCACCAGGATGGCGATGGGCGCCACGATGGGGGCCTTCCACGAGCGCTACGACCTGTTACTCACCCCGACGGTTCCGATCACGCCCTTCGTCGCAGGTGAGGAGGTGCCGATCGGCTGGCACTCGCAGCGGTGGACCAGCTGGACGCCGTTCACCTACCCGTTCAACATGACCCAGCAGCCTGCCGCCAGCGTGCCATGCGGGTGGAGCAGCGCCGGACTGCCGATCGGATTGCAGGTGGTCGGGCCGCGCCACACCGACGACCGGGTGCTCGCCGCATGCGCGGCCTACGAGCAGGTTGAGCCCTGGGCCTACCGGCGCCCTGCTTTATTACACCGCTGACAGGGTTATTGCTCCGCTGACGGATCAGGTTCGGCCGCATCCGGTGGTCCGGGCGAGGGTGTCTGCTGACGGGGCACATGGTGCGCAGCGCCAGGTTGGCCGCTGAACGCCGGCCGGATCGGGGGGCCCAGCGACGGGGTCGTCCCGACCTCGGGCCGTGGCACCTCCCTGTGGGCCACCGCCTCCGCGGCTCGCACCGCGGCCGCCACGTCCGGGTCGGGGGCGGTGTCGAACCACCCGGCGACGGCCTCGTCGTCCTCCTCTGGCCGGCTGGCGGCCACGTATTCCCGGCTTGGTTCGTACCGGAACACCCCGTCGTCCCCCGGCGCGCCGAGCATTTTGGTGAATCCCTCGAGGGCCTTGCCGAAGTCGCTGGGCACGATCCAGACCTTGTTCGCGTCGCCCTGGGCCATCTGCGGAAGTGTCTGCAGGTATTGATAGGCCAACAACTCGGGGGTCGGGCGACCCGCCTTGATCGCGGCGAACACCTTCTCGATCGCCTTGGCCTGGCCCTGCGCCTGCAGGTATCGCGCGGCCCGTTCGCCCTGGGCACGCAGTATACGAGACTGTCGCTCCGCTTCCGCGGTGAGGATCGCCGCTTGCTTGGCACCCTCAGCGGACAGGATCGCCGCCTGCTTCTGGCCCTCCGCGGTCTTGATCGCCGACTCACGCTGGCCCTCGGCGGTGAGGATGGTGGCGCGCTTCGTCCGTTCCGCGCGCATCTGCTTCTCCATCGGTTCCAGGATGGACGGCGGTGGGTCGATCGCCTTGAGCTCCACCCGACCGACCCGGATACCCCACCGTCCAGTCGCCTCATCGAGCACCCCGGACAGCTGGCCGTTGATGAAGTCCCGGGAGGTCAGGGTGTCCTCCAGGCTCATCCCGCCGACGACGTTGCGCAGCGTGGTAGTGGCCAGCTGCTCGACGGCGGCGATGTAGTTGGAGATCTCGTACACCGCGTCCCTCGGGTTGGTCACCTGGAAGTACACGACGGTGTCGATGTCGACCGTCAGGTTGTCCTTGGTGATCACTTTTTGCGGCGGGAAGGACACCACCTGCTCCCGCACGTCAATCTCTGCCCGAATCCGGTCGATGAAGGGGACCAGGAAGTTCAGACCTGGGGTGAACGTGCCGCTGTAGCGGCCGAGCCGCTCGACGACCGCGGCGGACGCCTGCGGGATCACCACGACGGCCTTGACGACGGTGGCGACGATCGCCAGCACGATCACCACTATGACCACGAGCAGCGCAACGCTCATGAAGGCTCCCCCAAAACGACGGCAGTGGCGCCGGAGATGGACATCACCGTCACCGCGTGGCCTGGCTGCAGTACCTCGGTTTCGTCGAACGCCCGCGCGGACCAGAACTCCCCGCGCAGCTTGATCTTGCCACCGTGCGCGTCGACGGTGCTGACCACAATCGCCTTATCGCCGACCAAGGCATCGACGTTAGTCAGCACGTGGGCGGTATGCAGCCGGCGCTTGAGCACTGGACGGCCCACGGTGATCAGGGCCATCGAGGTGCCGGCGAAAGCGGCGACGTCCACCAATGGACCAGCGCCCAACGCCGCGAACCCCGCGGCCACCAGCGCGCCCGTCCCGAACATGATCAGCACGAAGCCACTGGTCAGTACTTCGGCAGCGATCAGCAGCAGCCCCGCGACGAGCCACACGACAGCGGCCATGTGCCCATCTTGACAGATCTACGAGCCGGATTCTGCAGTGATCGTGATCGCGTTTCGCTACCCGGCCGTGACGAAGTCGATGAGCTGCTCGACCGCTCCCAGCAGGGTCGGCTCAAGATCGCGAAAACCCTCCACGGCGCCCAGTACCCGCGCCCACCCCTGCGCTGGATCCGCGAACCCGGTTCCGTCCACCCAACCCAGTGCCCGGCACACGCCTTCCTTCCACGGCACCCCGCGCGGCACGTCCGGCCAGCCTGGGATGCCCAGCGTCGCGGGCCGCACAGCCTGCCAGATATCGACATAAGGGTGGCCGGTCACCAGGACGTGCGGCGAGCGCACCGCCGCCACGAGACGGCTTTCCTTGCTGCCGGCGACGAGGTGATCGACCAGCACGCCGAGCCGCCGGTCTGGCGCCGGGTCGAACTCCGCGACCCGGTCGGCCAGGTAGTCCACACCATCGAGGGGCTCCACGACCACGCCGTCTACCCGCAGATCGTGGCCCCAGACCCGTTCCACGAGCTCAGCGTCGTGCTTGCCCTCCACCCAGATCCGGCTGGCCCGGGCGACCCGGGCCCGCGTTCGCGCCACCCGGACCGACCCGGACGCCGACCTGACCACTCCCGCGGTGGCCCGCTGCACCGGGCGTACCAGCGTCACGGGATCACCGTCGATAAGGAACGCGGCACTTCGAAGCGGGAAGGTCCGGACACGGCCCCTGGCGTCTTGGAGCTCCACCGACTCGTGTTCGCAATGGAGCACCGCGCCGCAGAACCCGCTCGCAGCGTCCTCTACCACTAAGCCCGCCTCGGCGGGCAGCTGCGGCACCTCCCGGCGCCGGCGTGGCTGGCGGAGCACGTCTGGTCCATAACGTGCGCTACGACCCGGTGAGCTGCTCGGGAGGTCGCGGGGGCACATGTCTTCGACGGTAGCCGGAGGTCCGAATTCCGCGGCGCAGCCACGCCGGGCGTGCATGTTGCGAGTCCGCGTTCTACGCTCCTACTCCGTGCCATGCCCCAGCGCGACATTCACCGTGTGGGCCTCGGCCTGGCTGCACGGCTGCGCCGCCCCTGATGCTGTGATCGACGGCCTGCATACCTGGGCCGGCCTGCATGAGGTGGTGGCCGTGGACGAGGCCACCGCACGGCAGCTTGACCTGCCAGCCCCTGGAGAAGTCCCGACCTCGGTGGTCGGCCTGCTGGCCACCGCCCGGCGGGCGGGGGCTGGCGTCGGTCGGCTGTTGTTGCCGGTGCCCGGCGACGTCCGGGGGCTGCCACCCCAAGGGCCGCTCGCCGCGGCGGCGCTGGGCAGCGGTGAGGCCGCCGTCTTCACCGGCGCGGAGCTGGCGGCGGTGCCGAATGTCGTCGCCGAGGGCGTGCTTCGCTGGACGGTGTTCGCCGACGGCCGGCTCCCCCCGGCCCCCGAACCCGAGCTGTCCGACGCGGAGCACGGTCTGCGCGGCGCGGTCCGTCAGGCGGCGACGACGCTGGTGGAGCTCGACCTGGCCCGGCACCGTCCCGGCGTGCGCGCTGAGATCGCCGAAGCGCTGGAGCAGCGAGTCCGGCCGCCCTGGCCCGAGGGCACCCCGGCCCGCGCGCTGCGGGTGCTCGAGCAGGCGGACGAGGTGGAGGCCATCCTGCGCGCCGCGGACACCGACAACCTCGGTGGTGCGCTGTCCGCGTCAGTGGCAGCGGCCCGGTCCGCGGCGCTGCGACCGCTGTTCACCGCGGTGCGGGAGGCCCGCCGCTCGGCGGTCGCTGAAGCGGTGCGGGCACTGACACCACGCGCTGGCCGGCGTTAATCAGCCGTATTCGGCGCTAACCGGCTACCGGACCTGTTGACAGCAGTCCGCTGCGCAGGGTGTGCCGTTGACGCCCTGACCGGCTGCCGGGATCTGCGAGCATCGGCGGGCGGGTGCACCGCGCACCCGCTCGGCGACCAGCTCCACCACCATCTCGGCGAAACGTGGGTCGGTGCCCGGGGTGGAAGCTCGCACGAAACTCAGCCCGAGCGTGGCGGCCCGTTGCCGCGCCTGGTGATCGAGGTCCCACACGACCTCGAGATGGTCAGAGACGAAACCGATGGGCGCCACCACGACGCCGGGCACGCCGTGGGCGTGCAGCGCGTCGAGGTGGTCGGTCACGTCCGGCTCCAACCAGGGCACCTGCGGGGGTCCGGAGCGGGATTGCCACCCGACGTCGTAGCGGTCCACCCCCGCTGCGGCGGCGACCAGCCGAGCCGCCTCGCTGACCTGCCGGGAGTAGCGGTGACCGCCCTGCGCCGCGAGCCCGGCTGCAGCGTCCGCCGACAGCGGCACCGAATGCGCCGTGAATACCACCCGGGCGGCCCGATCAGCCCTCTCGCGGGCGGTACGCAGCGCGTCGGCGCAGGCCGCGATGAACAACGGGTGATCGAAGAACTGCCTCAGCTTGATCAGCTCCGGTGCCCCGGACCCGACGGCGTGTACTGCGCGGGCAATGTCTTCGTGGTACTGCCGGCAACCCGAATACCCAGCCCACGCGGAGGTGGTGAACACCGCTGCGCGGCGCACCCCGTCGGCGGCCATCGCAGCGACGGTGTCCTCCACCATCGGGTGCCAGTTGCGATTGCCGAAGTACACCGGCAGATCAAGCCCGGCGGTGGCGAGCGCTTGCTCGATCGCGGTGATGAGGATGCGGTTGCACTGGTTGATCGGCGACACTCCCCCGAAATGCAGGTAGTGCTGCGCTACCTCAGCCAACCGCTGCGGCGGGATATCCCGGCCACGGGTGACGTTTTCCAGGAACGGGAGAACGTCGTCGGGTCCCTCCGGGCCCCCGAAGGACAGCAGCAGCACTGCGTCGATCACTGCCGTGAACCGCCCGGGGTTGGCGGCTGTTGACGACCCGTTCGGCCCGGGTTGGCGGTACTTGAAGGCATACCGACTAGATGCCGACGGCGTGGAAGCCGCCGTCGGCCCACACCATCGAGCCGGTGGTGGCGGGTAGCCAGTCGGACAGCAGCGCGCAGACCGTGCGAGCCACCGGGGTCGGATCGTCGATGTTCCAACCCAGCGGGGCACGACCGTTCCACGCGTTCTCGAACGCGGCGAAGCCGGGGATGGACTTTGCCGCCAGGGTGCGCACCGGCCCGGCCGCCACCAGGTTGACCCGGACGCCGTGCGGGCCGAGGTCGCGGGCCAGGTAGCGGCACACCGACTCCAGCGCCGACTTCGCGACCCCCATCCAGTCATATGCGGGCCAGGCCTGCCGGTTGTCGAAGTCCATCCCGACGATCGAGGCACCCGGCCCCAACAGAGGCAGACTCGCCATCGCCAGCGACTTCAACGAGTAGGCCGAGACGTGCAGCGCGGTGGCGACGTCCTCCCACGGCGCGTTGAGGAACTCCCCTCCCATGCATGACGCCGGGGCGAAGCCAACGGAGTGCAGCACCCCGTCCAGCCCGTCGACGTGCGCACCGAGTCGTTGCGCCAACGAGTCCAGCTGGCTCTGGTCGGTCACGTCGAGCTCCAGCACGGGAGCTGGCTGGGGCAGCCGCTGCGCGATCCGCTCAACCAGGCGCATCCGACCGTATCCGGTGAGCACCACCGCGGCGCCCTGCTCCTGCGCCACCCGCGCAACGTGAAAAGCGATCGAAGCGTCAGTGATCACCCCGGTGATCAGTAGCCGCTTGCCGTCGAGCAGACCCGCCACTGTTGTCCTCTCCGCTGTTCTGGCGGTCAATGACCCATCCCGAGGCCGCCGTCGACCGGCAGCACCGCCCCGGTGATGTACCCGGCCGCGTCTGAAGCGAGGAAGGTCACGACCGCGGCGACCTCCTCGGGGGACGCTTGGCGGCGCAGCGGGATCGAACTCAGGATCTCATTGCGTCGCGCTTGGTTGACGTCCGCGGTCATCTCGGTGTCGACATAGCCAGGGGCGACGACGTTGGCGGTGATCGACCGGGATCCCAGCTCACGTGCGATGGATCGGGCGACGCCGATCAGCCCCGCTTTGCTGGCCGCATAGTTCACCTGGCCGGGCGCGCCGGACAGCGCAACCACCGAGGAGATGAACACCATCCGCCCCCAACGAGCCCGCAGCATGCTCTTGGCGGCACGCTTGGCCACCCGGTACGCGCCGGTGAGGTTGGTGTCGAGGACTCTGGAGAACTGGTCCTCGGTCATCCGGAGCAGCAGGGTGTCGTCGGTGATCCCGGCGTTGGAGACGAGCACTTCGATCGGCCCGTGGGCCTGCTCCGCCACGGCGAATGCCGCCTCCACAGCCGCGCCGTCGGTGACGTCGCACCGCACCCCGAGTACTTCGTCGGGCACGCCGGAACCGCGGTGTGTCACGGCGACCCGATCACCCTGCTTGGCGAACGCGTGAGCGATGGCCAGCCCGATACCGCGGTTGCCTCCGGTGACAAGAACGGAACGGGACACCTGCGCTCCCTGCGATCGGGCTCGTGAGTGGACGAGCCTCCCATACTCAGGGCAGCCGCTGCCCGATGGCTAATGCGCCGGCGGCAGCGACTATCGCGGCAAGTGTGCCCGCGATCAGCCATGGCTTACTGGCGTCGGCTCGCTTGGTCTCGTAACCGATCTGCTCGCCCAGAGTGCTCACGACATCGCTGAGCTGGCCAGCGCTGGCCGCGTTGTAGAACTGCCCGCCGGACAGGTCCGCGATCCTGCGGATCGAGTCATCGTCTGCGGGCACTGGCTGGCGCTCACCATTGATGTCCACCTGACCGTAGGCGGTGCCGAAGGAGATCGCCGAGATCGGGACCTTGGCGGCGGCAGCGGCGCGGGCGGCGGTGAACCCCCCGCGCGAGTCGTCGCCGTCCGGGGTCGGCACCGTCTGTTTGCCGTCGGTGAGCAGCACGATCCGCGCCGGTGGCGGACCTTGGACGTCGGGGACCACGGCGCCGAACGCCTCGATCGAGGACAGCGCGGCGAAGATCGCCTCACCGGTCCCGGTGGCTTCGGCAAGCTTGAGATTGTCGATCGCCCGCATCACCGAGGCCCTCTCGGTGGTGGGCGACACCAGTACGGTGGCCGAACCGGCAAAGGACACCAGACCGAGGTTCACCCCCGGGGTGAGGTCATGGGCAAACCTCTTCGCCTCCCGCTGTGCCGCCGCGATCCTGGTCGGTTCGATGTCAGTGGCGCGCATGGACAGCGACACGTCGATCACCAGCATAACGGTAGCCCGGTTTCGCGGCACCTTCTGCTCCGCGGTGGGACCCGCCAGAGCAAGCGTGAGCAGCACCAGAGCACCGAGCAGCAGCGCCACTGGCAGGTGCCGGTACCAGCCCTGACGCTTGGGCGCGACCCGCTCCAGCATGGCGAGGTTGGCAAAGCGCAGCACCTGCCGGCGTCGCCGGCGCTGCATCCATACGTAGCCGATCACCAGCGCAGCGACCACCACCAGCAGCAGGAACCACAGCGGACTGGTGAACGCGGTCAGGCTCATGTGCCACCGCCCGACCAGTGCCGCTTGCGGGAAACCGCAAAGCGGACCATGTCGGAAACCCAGTCCGAGTCGGTGCGCAGCATCAGCTGCGCGGCACCGCATCGCCGCAACGTCGCGGCTACCTCGTCGCGGTGCGCGCCCGCCGCAGCGGCGAACTCCCGGCGCAGCAGCGGCGTGGTCACGACCTCCTTCTGCCGACCGGTCTCTGGATCCGCGAGCACGACGGTGCCCATGTCGGGCAGCTCGAGGTCGCGTGGATCCAACACTTCGATCGCGATCAGGTCGTGCCGGCCGGCCAGCCCGCGCAGCGGCCGCTCCCAGTCGAACACCTCCCCGGATCGTGGGCCGAGGAAGTCCGAGATCACCGTGACCAACCCGCGGCGACGCGGTGGGCGGCGCAGCTGTTCCAGTATCCCGGCGAGATCGCCGCGGATACCTTCGGTGGCGCGCGGCACCTCGGCGATCCGGCGGATCATCCCGCGGGCATGCGGCTGACCGCCGCGGGCGGGTATCCGCAACACATCGGCGCCGGTGCTGACCACGGCGCCGACCCGATTCCCGCCGCCCCTGGTCAGGTGCGTCACCGCGGCGCAGGCAGCCACCGCGAGTTCCCGCTTGTCACACTCCGAGGTACCGAAGTCCAGGCTGGCCGACAGATCCACGGCAAGCCACGTTTCTAACTCACGGTCGGCGACGGTATCGCGAATATGCGGCTCGGTGGTGCGCGCGGTAACCGCCCAGTCCATCCGCCGGACGTCGTCGCCGGGCTGGTAACGCCTGGCCTCCCCCGGCTCGGTGCCCGGCCCCGGCACCAGGCCCAGGTGATTGCCCTGTAGCAGCCCGTCCAGCCGGCGCCGAACGGTGAGCTCTAACGCGCGTAGCCCCGCCTCCATGCGGCCCTCGCGTAATGCCGGCGGCGCCCAATGGTGCCGCTGACCCCACTCGCTGCGCGCCGTCATCCGTCAGTCAGCTCGGGCCCGCGACCCCGGCAGGCGTTCCTGGATCAGCCGCGACCGCGCCAGAACTCTGTGGACGGGCGGACACCTGTGGCAGTGGCACGGTTTGCAGCACTCGGGTGACGATGTGTTCGACCGGCACGCCGTCGGCCAGCGCGTCGTAGGACAACACCAGGCGGTGTCGTAACACGTCGGCCGACACGTCCACCACATCCTGCGGCAAGACGTAGTCTCGCCCGCGGATCAACGCCAACGCTCGGGCTGCCGCGACGATACCCAGGCTGGCTCGTGGGGAGGCGCCGTAGGCGACCCACCCGGCGACGTCGGACAGGCCGTGCTCAGCAGGTGTCCGAGTGGCGAGCACCAACCGCACCACGTAGTCGACCAGTGCGTGGTGCACGAACACCTGCGAAGCGACCTCTTGCAGCCTGATCAGCTCGGTGGGGTCCAGCACCCGGTGCGGCTCTGGAGGATGCACCCCCATCCGGTAGATGATCTCGCGCTCCTCCTCTACCGTGGGGTATTCCACCTGGATCTTGAACAGGAACCGGTCGCGTTGCGCCTCGGGAAGCGGGTAGACGCCTTCATTCTCGATGGGGTTCTGGGTGGCCAGAACGAGGAACGGCGTGGGCATCGGATACGTGGTACCACCGATGGACACGTGTCGTTCGGCCATCACCTCCAGCAACGCCGACTGCACCTTCGCCGGCGCGCGGTTGATCTCATCAGCGAGCACGAAGTTCGCCATCACCGGCCCCAGCTCAACGTCGAACTGCTCCCTGCCCTGCCGGTAGATCCGGGTGCCGAGGATGTCGGCGGGCACCAGGTCAGGAGTGAACTGGATGCGCGAGAACGAACCCCCGACTACCCGCGCGATGGTCTCCACAGCGAGAGTCTTGGCCACTCCCGGCACGCCCTCGAGCAGCAGGTGGCCCCGGGCCAGCAGGCCGACGAGCATCCGCTCGACCAACCGGTCTTGGCCCACGATCACCCGCTGGATCTCGAAGACCGTCCGCTCGATGAGCTGGGCGTCCCGGGCTGGGGTGGCCAGTCGGCCGAGATGGTCGGCCGGCCCCGATGCTGGCAGGGGAGCCGCACCATCGGCCTTGCTCACGGGTCCTCCTCGCACAGGTCCGGCTCGGGCGCACATCACGCTGCAGCAGATACATAGGATCCAGCCAGACCCAACCGCCGCGCCGGTGTGACGGCTGTGAAGGTGATCAGAGCACCCGGACGGCGTAAGGCATGATGCCGCTGTAGCGCACCGAGGTGACGCGGACCGCGGCTCCCGAGTACGGCGCCTCAATCATCTGTTCGCCGCCGATGTAGAGCGCCACATGGTGGATATCGCCGTCGGTGCTCCAGAAGAGCATATCGCCGGGGCGCTTTTGGGCCAGCGGCACCTTGCGGCCGGAGTTGTACTGAAAGCCGGTGTAGTGCGGTAACGATCCGCCGAGCGCGTTGGAGAACGCGTAGATCATCAGGCCGGAGCAGTCGAAGCCGACCCTGCGGTAGTCACCGTAGGTGTCCGCGACGCCACCGTCCCGAACGCCGACCGTGGGTCCTGCGGCGTTTCCGCCGCCCCACGAGTAGCGGACGCCGAGCTGGGCCATCGCGCGATTGATCACTGACTGGACAGCTCCGGTGGCCAGGCGAGGGCTGCCGCCACCCGTGACCGCGGAACTTCTCTCGGCGGCGGCTGCTGCCGCTGCCGCAGCCGCCGCGGCGGCCGCCTGTTCACGATCCCGTTGGGCGCGCCACTCCTCGTAGCGCTGCCGCTGTCCACGCAGCCCGGCCACGGCGTTCTGCGCGTCGTAGAGTTGCCGTTCGAGGCCCGTCTTACGGTCCTGCAGAGCTGTGGATTTGGCGGACTGCGCCGCCTCGCTATCGATGGCCACCCGATAGGCGGTGTCGAGCGCTGTTTTGGCATCAGCGGCAGCTTGCTTGGCGACCTGGGCCGCCGCCACGGCCGCTCGAGTCTGAGAGTCCTTGTTGGCGGCATCGACGCGGGCTCGCCGCATGTTCTCCACCGCGTGAAGCTGAGCGCCTCCGACCGCATCCAGCAGCTCGGCCCTGGCCAGCAGGTCCTTCGGACTGGTCGATCCGAGAAAGGCCGACAGCGACCCGACGGTGTTGCCCTGACGGAAACTCGCGGCCGCGAACTGGTCGAGATCCTGATGCGCCACCGCGATCTGAGCCGCGGCCGCGTCGGCTTCCGCGCGGGCGCTGTCGGCTGCCAGAGTCGCAGCGGCCGCGGCGCTATCCGCGGCCTGCAGGTTGATCAGCGCCTTGTTGGCCTGCTCGTGGCGGAGCTCGACCTGGGATTGGCTTGCCAGCAGGGCGGCGTCCGCCTGGGCGACCTGGTTGGCCAGTTGCCCCACCCGGGACGCGGTCGCGTCGACGTGGCCTTGGCTGGACTTGAGATCGTCGTCGCTGGGATCGGGCGGAGGCGGAGGCAGCGCTTGCCCGATGGCCGGGTGTCCCACCAGTGCCAGCACCGCGAGCATCACTGCGACGAACCCACGGCCGGCGAGGTGACGTCGAGTCCGGACGCTCACACCTCCCTCCTTCTCCGGTGCCCCTCGGTAGGCGCCAGTCCCCCTGACGTCGGCCAGATCTCGTCAAGTAGGCACGCGGGTGCACTCTGTCACGCCCCCCTCGCGAACACCAACGATCTCATTGGTAACTTTCGCAACATCAACCACATGTGTTACACACAGAGATGCTCGTCACAGTGTGTGATGAGGGAACGGCAGTAGACCAGGAGTGCGGAGTCAGTTCACCTGCCGCTCCCGGCCCTCCCAGTACTCCTGGCGCAGCTTGAACTTCTGGATCTTCCCGGTGGCGGTACGCGGAATGGACTCGCGAAACTCCACCGACTTCGGCGCCTTGAAGCCAGCCAACCGTTCCTTGCAGTGCGCGATCAATTCCTCTTCGGTGACCTGCTCCCCCACGGCCATCACGACCAGCGCTGTGACCGTCTCACCCCACTGATCCGACGGCGCGCCGATCACCGCGACCTCGGCCACCGCCGGATGGCTGAACAGGCAGTCCTCCACCTCGATGGAAGAAACGTTCTCACCGCCGGTGATGATCACATCCTTTTTTCGGTCACTGATGGACAGGTAGCCCTGATCATCGACCAACCCACCATCGCCGGTGTGAAACCAGCCGTCCACGAGCACGTCGCTGCTGGCCTGTGCGCTGTCCCAGTAGCCGGCCATCACGACATTGGAACGGGCCAGGACCTCCCCGGACTCGGAGGTGCGCAGTTGCACGCCCAGCGCAGGGGCACCGGCCCGGGACAGCCTGCGGGCGCGGTCCGCGGGGGGCAGCTCGTCGTCGGCCGGCCCGGCGCGGTTGAAGGTCAGCAACGGTGCGGTCTCCGAGAGCCCGTAGAGCTGCATGAACTCCCAACCGAGCTCCTCGCCGATGCGTTGGATCATCCTGGTCGGCGGCGGCGCCCCCGCGCAGACCAGCCGCACCCGTCCCCGCCCGGGAATCTCGCCATCCCAGCTCGTGGCGGCGTCGAGCACCGCGTTCCACACCGTGGGGGCGCCACACATCAGCGTCACGCCGTGCTGGTCGATCCGCCGAAGGATCTCGGTGCCGTCGATCCTGCGTAGCACGACCTGCTGGGCACCCAACCCGGCGAGCCCGAAGGGCATGCCCCAACCATTGCAGTGGAACATCGGCAGGGTATGCAGGTAGACGTCGCGCTCCCAGACACGGGTGTGCATGGCGAAAGTGACCGCGTTGATCCAGATGTTGCGGTGGGTCAGCTGCACCCCCTTGGGGCGCGCGGTGGTGCCCGAGGTGTAGTTGATCGTCGCCGTGGCATCCTCATCCGGCTCGGCCCACGGGCGCGGCTCGGTGTCGAAGCGCATCACCTGCTCCTCGGTCTGCGCGCCGAGCACGAAACGGTGCGCCGCCGAAACCGCTTTGAGGGCGTCGTCGAGTTCCGGGTCGACCAGCAGCACCGACGAGCCGCTGTGCGTAACGATGTAGTCCACCTCTTCGGTGCGCAGCCGGAAGTTCACCGGCACGCAGATGCGGCCGCTGGCCGGGACTGCATGCAATAGCTCGAGCAGCCGCGCCGAGTTGTGGCTGACCACGGCGACCCGCTGCCCAGCACCCACCCCGAGCGCGTCCAGGCCGGCCTGCCAGGCGCGGACCCTGCTGCCCAGCTCCCGGAAGGTCGACGTGGAAACCGGTGAGGCCGGTTGGTCGGAATCGTCGACCACCGCAATCGACTGGGCGAACGCCGTCTCGCCGCGGGCCAGGAAGTCTGCGACGGTCAAGGGCACCCGCATGGTTGCCACCTCCGGCGTGTTCTCGTTGCCCGCAAGGGCCTCAGGGTATGACGTGTTACCACGATGATTCCTGCGCTTCACCTGATCGTTAAGCCCGCGCCCACTGATCACACCGGTCGATGCCCCGACGTAGAGTCATGGTGGAGGGCACCGGCCTAGCCCTGTCCCAAGGAGGTGTCAGTGACCCACGCAGCAGCCAGCGCCGACAGCTTCGGCACCCGCGGCACCCTGTCGGTCGGATCCGCCCGCTACGAGGTGTTCCGGTTGGCCGAGCTGGACCGGCGCCTCGGCACACAGTGGCGCGCCCTGCCGTACAGCCTGAAGGTGCTGCTGGAGAATCTGCTGCGCTGGGAATCAGGCGCTGTCGGTGGGCACGTCACGGCCGAGCACATCGAGGCACTCGCCGGTTGGGACGCCCAGGCGCAATCATCAACGGAGATCCAGTTCACCCCGGCTCGGGTCATCATGCAGGATTTCACTGGAGTGCCCTGCCTGGTCGACTTGGCCACGATGCGCGAGGCGATCACGGCTCTGGGCGGCGACCCGCACGCGGTCAATCCGCTAGCACCGGCCGAGCTGGTCATCGATCACTCCGTGATCGCCGACGTGTTCGGCCGCCCGGACGCTTTCGAACGCAATGTCGAGCTGGAGTACCAGCGCAACTGGGAGCGCTACCAGTTTCTGCGCTGGGGCCAGGGTGCCTTCGACGAGTTGAAAGTGGTCCCGCCGGGGACCGGGATCGTGCACCAGGTCAACATCGAGCATCTGGCTCGTACCGTGATGATCCGCAACGGCCAGGCATATCCGGACACTGTCGTGGGCACCGACAGCCACACCACGATGGTCAACGGGCTCGGTGTGCTGGGGTGGGGCGTAGGCGGCATCGAGGCCGAGGCGGCGATGCTTGGCCAGCCGGTGTCGATGCTCATCCCGCAGGTGATCGGCTGCAAGCTCACCGGTTCCATCCCGCCGGGCGCAACCGCCACCGATGTCGTGCTCACCCTGACTGAGATGCTCCGCCGGCACGGCGTGGTCGGAAAATTCGTCGAGTTCTACGGCGAGGGCGTGGCCGCGGTGCCGCTGGCCAACCGAGCCACCATCGGCAACATGAGCCCCGAGTTCGGCTCTACCTGCGCGATCTTTCCTATCGATGAGGAGACCATCCGCTACCTGACGCTGACCGACCGCCCCGCCGAGCAGCTCGCGTTGGTCGAGGCCTATGCCAAGGAGCAGGGCCTCTGGCACGACCCGCACCGGGAGGCCACCTACTCCGAGTACCTCGAGCTGGACTTGTCCACGGTGGTCCCCTCCATCGCCGGGCCTAGGCGTCCGCAGGACCGGATCTCACTGTCCGACGCCAAGACGGCGTTTCGCCGCGCGCTCGTCGGCTACACGTGCGCCACCGAGTCCACCGTCGACCAGGCCGGTGTCCAATCCTTTCCTGCCAGCGACGCTCCCGCGGTGAGCAGCGGCAACGGCGCCGGAGCGCCTTACCAAACGATCTCGCCCGCCGCCGCGCCGGGCCGTGCCAGCGCCCCGACGCCAGTGCGGCCCACCACAGGCGCTGCCTATGAGATCGACCACGGCGCGGTGGTGATCGCTTCGATCACCTCGTGCACCAACACGTCTAACCCCTCGGTGATGATCGGCGCCGCGCTGCTGGCCCGCAACGCCGTCGAACGGGGCCTGACCGTCAAACCATGGGTGAAGACGTCGATGGCGCCGGGCTCCCAGGTGGTCACGGACTACTACGAGAAGGCCAGTCTGTGGCCATACCTGGAAAAGCTTGGCTACCACCTGGTCGGCTACGGCTGCACC
>QHBY01000154.1 GCA_003244245.1 Pseudonocardiales bacterium | reverse complement strand
GTCTCCTACAGCCCCGATGGCAAGACCCTGGCCACCGGCAGCGACGACAAGACCGTCGTGCTGTGGAACGTGACCGACCCGACCCACGGAACCACCGTGGGACACCCCATCACCGGGCACATCAACTTCATCTACACCGTGGGATTCAGCCCTGACAGCGAAACCCTCGCCAGCGGCGGCCGCGACCACACGGTGCTGCTCTGGCAGCTCAACGTCGACCGCGCGATCCAACGGATCTGCCAATCGACCGCCGCCGACCTCAACACGGACGCGTGGAACACCTACGTCTCCCGCGACGTCGACTACAACCCGCCCTGCACCTGACGATCACACCGCCGGACGCCACTCAGAGTCGAGCGGGCACCCCGCACCCCTGCGCGATGAATGCGCGCAGCGCCGCCACGTAGCGAGGTGGCGCAAACCGGGGTGGGTGCACGGCCAGCACCTCCTCTGTCGACTGCTCATCCGGGGCCGGCATCTCCCAGGTCAGCTCACCCACAACCCGGGAGCCCGCCCACGCCGGATCGTGGGCCACTAGGGTCGCCGCGACACGGGACTCAGCGAGCTCACCGACACACTCGAAGGGCTTGTGCCCNNGCCCGGTCAAACCGAGCAGCTCGCGGTAGCCGTCGAGGTGCCGGTCGTCATCGAGCAGGTCCTCACCGAAGATTCCGACGAGCCGGGCACGGTCGGTGAACGGCGCCAACGCCAAGAACACGAACCGACACTTCGCGCAGTTGTTGCACCACCGCTCGCTGCGCTCCTGGTGGCTCATCCGGAACGCGTAGTTGCAGCTGGTCACCAGCTCGTCATAGCCCGTGGTGGAGGCGAACAGCCGTGCGATGCTCAGCTCCGACATCCCCCGCAGCAGCGAGAAGCAGGCATTGCCCAGCCCGGCGTGCTCGCTCAACGCGTCACTCAGTAACGCCTCCGCGGCCACACCCTTGGACCACTGGTGGTTCACCTGGTGGCCATGCCAGACCAGGTTCCCCTCGTCCGCGGACCGCTCGTTCGACATCACCACCGGCCCCAACCCGTGCAGCGCGGCGGCGGTCACACCGGCCAGCGAGTTGATCGCGGTCACCGGTACATGGCCGATCCGCACGCTGTTGCTGCGAAGCAGCTCGGTCATCCGCGGATCCTGGCGGCGTCTGATCAGCAGCCCCGGGCCCCCGCCCAGTGCCATCATCCTCGACAGCAACGGGGTGATCTCGCGCTCGACCGCGAACGTCGCCGGCGCGAAACCCGCGGCCCGCAACGCCTCCAAGGACACGATCGAGTCCTTGCCGCCGCCGATAGCGACCACCGGAGCACGATCCGTCGCGGCGAGATCGCGGTGCTCCGCCTCCGCCGCGGCGGAACCGATCACCGGCTCCAACTCGAGGACATGTGGCAACGTCCAACGGTAGGCGAACTCCGCCAATCNNGGGCAACCCCCCCAACCCCCCGCCGATAGAGCTGGTGTGTCCAGCGTGCAGCCGCCGGCGCCAGCGCCAGGCTCTCTAGCGACACAGATGGGGGTGCCACGGCCTTGTAGTAGATCGTTCCGACCGCGACATACAGCAGCTCGAGCGCTCGGCGGAACGCACTCAACTCGGCCGCGTTGGGAAGCTTGTCTGGCAGCGGGANNGGATGACGTCGGTGAAGGCCAACTCCTGATTGCTGCCCTGCTGGAGGTAATCGAACTCGGCGACACCGGTCCTGGGATCGAACCGCAGGCCGGTGTAGCGGAAGGTGTGGATGTCCGTCCACCGATCCTCGTCCAGATGCTCCAGCTCCACACGCACCTCATCACTTTGCACTGGCGAACCAGTGGCTCCGGGACACCGTCATGATGTCACCGCCGGTGGGGACGGCGGGTTTGATCAGGCGAACACCAGCGTCTTGTTGCCCCGTACCAACACTCGGTCCTCCAGGTGCCAACGCAGCCCCCTGGCCAGCACCAGCTTCTCCGCGTCGCGACCCAGCCGCATGATGTCGTTCACGGAGTGGCCGTGATCGATGCGGATGACGTCTTGCTCGATGATGGGTCCGGCGTCGAGGTCCTCGGTCACGTAGTGGCAGGTCGCGCCG
>QHBY01000153.1:1832-2002 GCA_003244245.1 Pseudonocardiales bacterium | reverse complement strand
GCTGTGGACGGAGCAGCGTGAACCCCACCGGCGTCGGGTTCAGCCGGGGTCGCGGCGGGTGGAGTGACCCCGGCGGCACGCGCATCCACCTGCCACCTACGATTGTAGGACTGGAGGTGCTGAGCGGTGGTGGTGGACGAGGTCCTCGCGGTGGGCACGCAGACGCGCGG
>QHBY01000153.1:0-1814 GCA_003244245.1 Pseudonocardiales bacterium | reverse complement strand
TTGGCGATCCCGGCGATGATCAGCAGCGCACTGGCGAGCTCTCCGGCCAGCGCCTCCGGTGAGGTGACGATCCGCTCGCCGAACCACACCGCGCCCAGCACCATGGCCACCACCGGATCCACGGCGCTGATCACCGACATGGCCGGGGCGAGCAGCCGGCCCTGCTGAAGGGTGTACTGGCTGAGCAGGAACGCGCCCGGCCCGAGCACGCACACCACGTACAGGGTGGGGTGAGCCAGCGGCTCAGCCCAACCCACCCTCAGCTCGGCGCCCAGAACCTTGAACAGGCTGGCGGTGAGCCCGTAGAGCACGCCGGTGGCTGCCGCGAGCGCCAACACCCGGCAGTCGCGCCGCGACACCGACGCCCACCCCAGCGCGAGGACCGCGACGCCGACGCAGATCAGCCCAGCCGCCAGTGTGGGACCCGGCCCGGGCGCCTCGCTCGGCGCCTGCGGTTGTGCCAGGGCCAGGAACGCGGCCAGCCCGGCCACGCAGGACGCCGCGCCCAGCACCAGGATGCGGTCGGGGCGCTGGCGGGAGAACACGGCGGAGAACGCGACCGCGAACAGCAACCCGGTCACCAAGACCGGTTGGACAAGGGTGATCGGTGCGATACTCAGAGCGAACAGCTGCAGGCCGAGTCCGACGACGGTGGCGGCCAGCCCGAGCAGCCACAGCGGGCGGCGCAACAGCCTGGCCAGGCTCTGAGGACCNNGACCCGCGCTGATACTGACCGCCGCTCGCTGTTGCGCGGCGGTGGCCAGCCCGATGCTCGCCGCGCCCGCGACCGCGGCGGACACCGCGAGGATCACCATCGTCCGACCATTCCTCCGTGTGTCCAGCGTTGGCGTTGCTCAGGCGGTGCGCTGATCGGGGAGCGGCGAGTCTGGGCGTCCCACCTGGGTCCCGAAGAGCAGGTCGATGACGACGTCGGCCGCGTCGAGGCTCGGAGGACAGATCTGGGCGGCCGGGCGAGAGCGCGGGTGGGCGCAGACTGTGTCAATTGCCTCGGCCAAGCCCGCCGGACAGGTCGGCCACGGGGCGAGGGCGGCCTCGGCGAGCACAGCGGCGTTGGCGCGGCCGTGGCCTGGAATCGGTAGGTAGGTGATCGCGGGTAGCCCAGCAACCAGGGCTTCGGTGAACGACAGGCCGCCGGCGTTGTGGACCAGTACGTCGGCGGCGGCCATCAGCTCGGGGATGTCGCGGCGCCAGCCCAGGGCTACCACCCGCTCGCGGCGTTCCAAGCGCTGGCGCAAGCGCCCGTTTCGCCCGCACAGCACCACCACACGCACCCGGGGGTGGTGCAGCACGGCGTCGACGGTGTCAGGAACCCGCCCGATCCCCAGCGACCCGGCGCTCATCAGGACCACCGGAAGCCCCTCGACGCCAAGCTCGCGGCGCAACGCCCGCCGACGCCCACTCTCTACGGCGTCGCGGAACCGGGGCTCGGTCAGCGCCCCGACCGCGCGTAGCGAGACAGGGTAGTGGGCGGCGGCGTGGGCAGCGGTTGCCGCGGTGACCGTGAGATGCTCATCGACGCTGGGGTGGATCCATGTGCGGTGCGCGGCCGGGTCGGTGAGGAAGGTGACAACTGGGTCGACCAGCTGGCCCCGTTGGCGCAGCTGCCCGAGGGTCTGAGAAGCCAGTGGGTAGGTCGAGACGATCACATCCGCGCCGCCCACCCAGCCGCGCACGCTCGATTGCGCGAGCCCGCAGAACCACGCGGCCACCGACTGCGCCCACCGCCGACGCTCCAGGCTGGTGAAGATCCACTCGAACAGCCACGGGGTGTACTGCACGATAGGGCTGTAGCC
>QHBY01000152.1 GCA_003244245.1 Pseudonocardiales bacterium | reverse complement strand
CTGTCCGCCATGGACAGCTCCGGGGCCGGCTATGCCGAGACGCTGGAGGAGGCCAGCGCCCTGGGCTATGCCGAGGCCGACCCGACCGCGGACGTGGACGGCTACGATGCCGCATCCAAGGCCGCCATCCTCGCGTCGCTGGCCTTCCACACCAGGGTGACCAGCGCCGACGTCTACCGGGAGGGTATCGCCGAGGTCTCCGCCGCCGACATTCTCGCCGCCCGGCAGCTCGGTCGCACGGTCAAGCTGCTGGCGATCTGCGAGCGGGTGGTCGACGCGGCCGGCACCGAGGCGGTCTCGGCCAGGGTCTACCCGGCGATGATTCCCCGCTCGCACCCGCTGGCCACGGTGGCGGGTGCCTACAACGCGGTGTTCGTCGAGGCGGACGCCGCCGGTGCGCTCATGTTCTACGGCCAAGGCGCCGGCGGGGCGCCGACCGCCAGCGCGGTGCTCGGCGACCTGGTGGCCGTCGCCCGCAACCGGGTGGCGGGTGGTTACGGCCCGCGCGAGTCCGCCTACGCCGACCTGCCGATCCAGCCGATGGGCGACACCCCGACCGCCTATCACGTCAGTCTCGAGGTGGTCGACCGCCCTGGGGTGCTGGCGCAGGTGGCGCAGGTCTTCGCCGAGCACGAGGTGTCCATCATGGCGGTGCGCCAGACCGGCCGCACGCCTGACCACGTGCCGGCGGGCGGTGCCGGGGCGAACCTGGTGATCGTCACGCACTGCGCGCCGGACGCCGCGCTGCGCTCCACAGTGGACAAGCTGGCCGGGCTGGACGCGGTTCGCGACGTGGTCAGCGTGATGCGGGTGGAGGGTGAGGTCACGTGATACTGCAGGTGTCGGCCGGCCGAGCGTGGCCAGGAGTGATCGAGGCCTACCCGGACCGGATCCGGGTCAGCCCCGGCGCCCGGGTGGTGACCCTGCAGGAGGGCGGCACCCCGCTGTTGCCTGCTCCCGCGCTGTCGGCGCGCACCGGTTGCGAGGTGCTGCTCAAGGTCGAAGGCGCCAACCCCACCGGCTCCTTCAAAGACCGCGGGATGACGATGGCGGTGACCGAAGCGTTGGCCCGTGGCGCGGAAGCGGTGCTGTGCGCCTCGACCGGCAATACCGCCGCCTCAGCCGCTGCCTACGCGGCCCGGGCCGGGATCCCCAGCGCTGTGCTCGTGCCTCAGGGCAAGATCGCGCTGGGCAAGCTCGCGCAGGCCACCGCCTACGGCGCGCGGATTCTGGCCGTCGACGGCAACTTCGACGACTGCTTGGAGCTAGCCCGCAAGACCGCCGCCGACTACCCGGTGACCGCTCTGGTCAACTCGGTGAACCCGGTCCGGCTGCAGGGACAGAAGAGCGCCGCGTTCGAGGTCTGCGACGTGCTGGGACGGGCGCCGGACGTGCACTGCCTGCCGGTCGGCAACGCCGGCAACATCACCGCCTACTGGATGGGTTACACGGAGTACCACGCCGACGCGGTGGTGGCCGGTAGACCGCGGATGTTCGGCTTCCAGGCCGCTGGTGCCGCCCCTCTGGTGCACGGCGCGCCGGTGCTGCACCCGGACACCATCGCCACCGCCATCCGGGTCGGCAACCCGGCGTCCTGGGACGGGGCGATGCGGGCACGCGACGAGTCCGGTGGGCTTTTCGAGGCGGTCACCGACGAGCAGATCCTCGCCGCGTACCGATTGCTGGCCGGTCAGGAAGGGGTGTTCGTCGAACCGTCCTCGGCCACCTCGGTGGCGGGCATGTTGCGAGTCGTCGACGATGGTCGGCTGCCTCGCGGTTCGCTGGTGGTCTGCACGGTCACCGGGCACGGGCTCAAGGACCCCGACACCGCGCTGCGCGACGCGCCCGAGCCCGAACCCACCCCGGTCGATCCGGCCGCGGTAGCCGCCGCTCTGGATCTTTCTTGACCGGTCCTGTGGTGCGGGTCCGGGTGCCCGCGTCCACGGCCAACCTCGGTCCGGGCTTTGATGCCCTCGGGTTGGCGTTGGCGCTGTATGACGAGGTCGAGGTGACGCCGGTGGCGTCCGGTCTGCGCGTCGAGGTGCACGGCGAGGGCGCAGGTCAGGTGCCTACCGACGAAGGCAACCTCGTGGTCCGCGCGCTGCGGGCGGCGTGCACCCGGTGCGGTTGCCGGCCCGACGGGCTCGTGCTGCGCTGCTACAACAGCATCCCGCACTCCCGGGGATTGGGTTCCTCAGCCGCGGCTGCCGTTGCCGGGGTGCTGGCTGGTTATGCGCTTGCGGGAATGCAACCGGACGAGGCGGCGTTGGAGCTAGCGGCTGGGTTTGACGGGCACGCCGACAATGCCGGTGCCAGCCTTCTCGGTGGTTTGGTGATCTCTTGGCGTGACGAGCAGTCCTTTCGGGCAGTTCGTCTGGAGCCTCACTCGGAACTGGCGCCGGTGCTGCTGGTGCCTGCGCAGACCTCTGCCACCAAGGTCACCCGAGGGCTGCTGCCCGCCGAAGTGCCACACGCTGATGCGGCATTCACCGCCGGACGAGCCGCGTTGCTCGTTTACGCGTTGACGGCCGCGCCGCACCTGCTGCTGGCCGCCACCGAGGACCGGTTACATCAGTCGTACCGGCGCGCGGCCTACCCAGCGACGGGTCGGTTGGCCGACGCGTTGCGCGCCGCTGGGATTCCCGCCGCGGTGTCGGGTGCCGGGCCGACGGTGCTCGCGTTGCCGGCCTGCGGCGAGGCGCTGACCGTGGTGGATACTGCCGGTTTCACCCAGGTTCCACTCGACGTCGCCCGCGCTGGTGCCGCCGTCGAGTGGGGCTGATCCATCCGTCCGCGGGCCGGTTGTTGCCGCGATGGCGCCGGACCGATAGTCTCAGTGGCGTTCAGACACCGTGTGCACGGGCGCCGGTGCCGTGTTCGGGCTCCTCTCACCCGGACAATTAATCTCCCGCCCTCCAGTTACGTGGTAGCGGGAAGGCTGGCACCCAGGCCCTTGCCACAACTGAGCATGTCCCGTGCCGGTCGGCTCGAACCGTTTGCTTTTGGGTACGCGAGCCTCCCGCACCGGATCAAGCGCCGTCCGCATACCGCCGGACGGCGAACAGGCTGATCCGAGCTACGTCTCGGGTCGGTTAGGAAGGACCTGCGTGAGCGATATCAACCTGTTGGGCAGTGACGTTGTTGCTGCGGAATCTTCGGACCAGCGCCCAGCCGACCAAGCTGGAAGCGCTGACCCGCCTTCAGGCAACGGGGCGGCGCCGCGTCGCCGTGCCGGGTTGTCTGGAATGGTGATGGTGGAGTTGCGCCAGCTGGCTGGTCAGATGGGCATATCCAACATCGCAGGCATGCGTAAGAATGACCTGATCTCCGCGATCAAGGAGCGCCAGGGCACCGTCCCCGGGCAGCGACGTGCGGCCGCTGAGCAACTCCCGCTCGACGGCCCGGTAGCCGAAACCGCCACTCAAACGAGTGGCCGGACAGGTACCTCTACCGCGGCTAGGGAAGATACCCAGGCTGCCCCTCCCGCGGGAGTTCACACCGATGTGCCGGCCGCCGAGCAGCACGTTGCGCCCGCCGTCGCGTCGAGTCGCCTCGAGTCGGGTCGCGTGGAGTCGCCGACCCCCGTTGAGTCGCTGACCCAGGGTCAGCAAGACCGGCCTCAGCAAGACCAGCCTCAGCAAGACCAGGACCAGCCGGACGGGGACAGCGACAGTGCTGATCGGTCGCGCAACCGGCGGCGACGTCCGGTCCGCGGCGGTGAGATAGCCCGACCCCAAAGCAATCAGACCCAGGGGAATCAGACCCAGGGGAATCAGATCCAGGGCATTCAGAGCCAGGGGAACCAGGTTCACGGCGAGCAAACCCAGGCTGATCAGGCATCGGGCGGCCCCAACGTCAGCCAGAACGCGAGCCAGCAGGTCAGTCAGAATGCAGCTGGCCAGAATGGTCCGCGCGGCGATGACGATGATGACGCCGGCCGACGCCGTGGACGGCGCTTCCGCGACCGCAATCGCCGCAACCGGAATGACCGAGGCCCTGACCGTGGCGTCGACCGCGGCCCAGACCGCGGCCCAGACCGCGGCCCAGACCGCGGCGGCGACCGCCGAGACGGTGGTGAGTTAGAAGTCCGCGAGGACGACGTGTTGCTGCCCGTCGCGGGAATCCTCGACGTGCTCGACAACTACGCGTTCGTCCGCACATCGGGCTACCTCTCCGGGCCCAACGACGTGTACGTGTCGCTGTCGCTGGTCCGCAAGTACTGGCTGCGCCGAGGTGACGCGATCACCGGCGCGGTGCGCCAGCCTCGCGACGGCGAGCAGCAGCGACAGAAGTTCAACCCGCTGGTCCGGGTGGACAGCATCAACGGTTTGGACGTCGAGCAGGCCAAACAGCGCCCGGAGTTCACCAAGCTGACCCCGTTGTACCCCAACGATCGGTTGCGGCTGGAGACCGAGCAGAACATCATGACCACCCGGGTGATCGACTTGGTCGCGCCGATCGGCAAGGGTCAGCGGGCTTTGATCGTCTCACCGCCTAAGGCGGGCAAGACGATGATCCTGCAGGCGATCGCCAACGCGATCACCACCAACAACCCGGAATGCCACCTCATGGTCGTGCTCGTCGATGAGCGGCCTGAGGAGGTCACCGACATGCAGCGCTCGGTGAAGGGCGAGGTCATCGCCTCGACCTTCGACCGACCGCCGTCGGATCACACGACGATCTCGGAATTGGCCATCGAGCGGGCCAAGCGGCTTGTGGAGATGGGCCACGACGTGGTCGTGCTGTTGGACTCCATCACTCGGCTGGGTCGGGCCTACAACCTGGCGGCACCGGCATCCGGCCGGATCCTGTCCGGTGGGGTGGACTCCACCGCGCTGTACCCGCCGAAGCGATTCCTCGGTGCGGCGCGCAACATCGAGGATGGCGGCTCGCTGACCATCTTTGCGACCGCGCTGGTGGAGACCGGCTCGACGATGGACACCGTGATCTTCGAGGAGTTCAAGGGCACCGGCAACGCCGAACTCAAGCTCGACCGCAAGATCGCTGATAAGAGGATCTTCCCAGCTGTCGACATCAACCAATCCGGTACCCGCAAGGAGGAGCTCCTGCTCTCCCCGGACGAACTGGCCATCTACCACAAGCTGCGGCGAGTGCTGTCTGGGCTGGAGTCGCAGCAGGCCATCGATCTGGTGCTGGCCCAGCTGCGCAAAACCCGGACCAACATCGAGTTCCTGATGCAGGTCTCGAAGTCGACAGCCGGCAACGGCACCGACTGAGCAGGTGGGTGGGAGACCGTACCGGCGGTTGCGGCGACCTTGATCAGGTCACCGCGCTGGCTCTGCTCAACTACGGTCACTACACCTCGATGCAGGTGGATGACCAGCGGGTACGGGGACTGACCCTGCATCTGGAACGCTTGACGAGGGACTGCCGCCGGATTTTCGATACCGACCTGGACCCCGACCGGGTCCGGCATCTCGTCCGGCGCACGCTGGTCGGCGCCGCCGGATCGGTCGTGGTCCGGGTGACCGTGTTCGATCCCGATCTCGAACTCGGGCGCCCTGGAGCCGACGCCGAGCCGCAACTGTTGGTCACCACCCGGCCGGCCGCGGTGGCACCGCTTCCCGCGCTGCGTCTGCAGTCAGCGCAGTACTGCCGAGAGCTGCCCGAGGTCAAACATGTCGGGCTGTTCGGCTCGCTTCGGTGGCGGCGCGTCGCACAGCGCAATGGCTTCGACGACGCGCTGTTCACCGACGGCGATGCCGTCATCTCCGAAGCGGCCACATCGAACATCGGTTTCGTGAACGGCGACCGGATCGTCTGGCCACAAGCGGACTGCCTCCCCGGCGTGACCATGAGATTGATCAACGAGGCCCGGTACGGCGATGCCACCACCGCACCGGTCACTCTCAGTGACTTAGCCAGTGTGGACGCGGTGTTCGCCACTAACGCCGCGGTCGGCGTCCGCTGCGTCAGTGCTGTCGACGACATCCAGTGGTCGGACGAGCATCCTGTGCTGGATATCCTGCGCAGGCAGTACGCTGATATCCAGCCCGAGCTGTTGTAAACATCAGCTCAACGGGCGGGAACATCGCGGCACCGCTGACGGTTTACACTGCTACGGTCCGGCTCCGGTTCACCCCGCGTCTGCATCCACGGGGACCCGGCGGCCACGAAGAGAGGACATCCATGAAGCAGGGCATCCACCCGGAGTATGTCGAGACGCAGGTCACCTGTGGTTGTGGCAACTCCTTCGTTACTCGCAGCACCAAGCGCGACGGCCAGATTCACGTCGAGGTGTGCTCTAGCTGCCACCCCTTCTACACCGGCAAACAGAAGATTCTCGACACCGGTGGCCGGGTGGCGCGCTTCGAGAAGCGCTACGGCAAACGGCAGAAGTAGCCGACGAAAAGGCAAGGTCGCTGTACGAGTGGGGGATCGACACGAGTAGGGATTGGTGACGCGGCGTGGACACCGCGGCAGTTAAGGCGCTGCTGGTTGCGCATGCCGAGCTGGAGGATCAGCTCGCTGATCCAACCCTGCACGACGATCCCGACACGGCTCGTAAGGTAGGGCGGCGCTACGGAGAGTTATCTCGCATCGTGCGGGCGGTGCGTGAGCTGGATCAGGTCCGCGGCGACGTCGAGGCCGCCCGCGAGCTCGCCGCGGAGGATCCGGCCTTCGCCGCCGAGGCTGACGCCCTCGCCGACCGGGTGCCGCGGCTGGAAACCGAGCTAGCCGACCTGTTGCTGCCCCGCGACCCGCACGACGACTCCGACGTGGTGATGGAGATCAAGTCAGGGGAGGGCGGCGCGGAGTCCGCGCTGTTCGCCGG
>QHBY01000151.1 GCA_003244245.1 Pseudonocardiales bacterium | reverse complement strand
CAAGATCAGGAAACTTCGGGCTAGGCATCGGGACCGCACTTGCGAGCGCCGGCGGCGTCGCCTGGCTGCTCTGATCACGCGCCTGCTCCCCGCCTCCCGAACTCAACAGCAGCGCTGTCTGAGGTCGGGCGGAGAGCTCTAGCTGTTGAGTTCGGGACACACAGTGCATGCCTGACGAGGACGAGCGGGCCCAGCACTACGACGACGCTCACGGTGGACTGCCTCGCGCTCGCGCTGCTGCTGACGCCCTCCGCACGTTGCTGCCCGCAACGGATCACCTGCGTATTCTCGATCTCGCTGTTGGCCCCGCAACGGTGGCGGCCGAATTGCCGGGCACAGTGCTCGGGCTTGACATCTCGGCGGCGATGTTGCGGCGCGCCATCGTCCGTCTGCCGGGTCGGGTAGTGCGCGCCGATGCCACCGCCGCACTGCCCATCCGCACTGCCGGCGTGGACGTGGTCACGGCGGTGTGGTGGCTGCACATGGTCGATGATCCACACGGCGTGCTCCGGGAAGTCTCGCGGGTGCTGCGCCCTGGCGGCATCTTCATCACCACTGCCGATAAGCAAGTTGCCGATGAGCTCGCCAACGGCAACCCTGCGGGACATAACTGGACCAGCGATACCTGTGGATTGCTCGCCAGCGCAGGTCAGCAGGTCGGTTTGCATCTCGCCGGAGCCGCGGCATTCGGTGGTTACGGGCATCTCGGCGGCGCGTTCAGCGGGGTGGCAGGCCGTATTTGCGTACCGCCACAGGCATCACCGGGTACCGCCCTTCGTAGATCCGCTGGTGTAACTCCGCTTCGACGATGGCGTGCACGATTGGTAGCTGCCGGGTGGCGTCGTCGACACTGGTCACCTGCAGCGGCCAGTCCCCAGCGGTCGAGCCCCGCAAATGGGCGTGGTTGAAACTGCGACGGAACCAGGCGATCACCTGGACTGGCGCGACGGGACCACCGTCTCGAGAAAGGGCTTCCCGTTGCCGGGGCCAGGACAGCTCCCAGCGCTCGCCCACGCTGCCGTCGCCCTGCTCGACGCTGCGGCGGGTGATCTCGCCGGTGTTGTCGAGAAATGCCGCGTCGGCCTCGGCGAGGACGCGCCGGATCACCGGATCAAGCAACTCAACCGCGCGGCGGAACACCGCCACCCGATCCGCCCACGACACCGCCCCCTCGTAACTGCGCGCCACAAGATCCCCCAAATGCCGCATCAGGTCCTCTTCGCGCACCACCCCAGGATGACGCATTCAGCGGGCTCAGCGGGGTTATTCGTACCCCGTTTACCCCGCTGAGCCCGCTGAATGCGGGTGGGCCAAGCTGGCAGGGTGAGCGGTGTCGTTGTTTTGGATTACGGGTCGGGGAATCTGCGGTCTGCTGAGCGGGCACTGCGGCGGGCTGGTGGTGACGTGGTGGTGACTGCGGATGTCGACGCTGCACTGGATGCCGACGGACTCGTGGTGCCCGGGGTCGGGGCCTTCGCCGCCTGCATGGCTGGGCTGCGGTCGGTGCAGGGGGACCGGATCATCGGTCGCCGGCTGGCCGGCGGTCGCCCGGTGCTGGCGATCTGCGTCGGGATGCAGGTGTTGTTCAGCCGAGGTGTCGAGCACGGGGTACAGACCGACGGCTGCGGGGAGTGGCCGGGCACCGTCGAGCGGTTGAAGGCCGACGTGCTGCCGCACATGGGGTGGAACACCGTGGCGCCGCCGCCCGGCTCGCGGCTGTTCACCGGTCTCGACCCGGACACTCGGTTTTACTTCGTGCACTCCTACGCTGCCCGCCGCTGGGAGCTGGAGAGTTCAGAGCCGCTGACACCTCCTCTGGTGACCTGGGCCGAGCACGGCGAGCCCTTCGTCGCTGCGGTGGAGAACGGGCCGCTATGGGCGACGCAGTTCCACCCCGAGAAGTCCGGCGACGCGGGCGCGCACCTGCTGCGGAACTGGATCGAGACGCTGTAGCCGTGCCGAATAAGGTGGTCCGGTGAGTTTCGTACTGCTGCCCGCGGTGGACGTCGCCGGTGGTCGAACCGTCCGCCTCACTCAAGGGGAAGCCGGCACCGAGACGTGGTACGGCGACCCAGTCGAGTCCGCGTTGGCCTGGCAGGCNNGACGGCGCCGAATGGATCCACCTCGTTGATCTGGACGCGGCGTTCGGGCGGGGCGCCAACGCCGAGCTGCTGGCCGAGGTCGTCGGCCGGCTCGACATCGCGGTGGAGCTCTCCGGGGGCATCCGAGACGACGCGTCGCTGCACCGGGCGCTGGCCACCGGGTGCGCCCGGGTCAATCTGGGCACCGCTGCGATCGAAGACCCCGACTGGTGCCGGAGAGTGATCGCCGAGCACGGCGAGCAGGTCGCCGTGGGGCTCGACGTGCGGGTCATCGACGGGCAGCACATCCTCGCCGCCCGGGGATGGACCGCCTCTGGCGGCGACCTCTGGGAAGTACTCGAGCGTCTCGACGCCGACGGTTGCCCGCGCTACGTGGTCACCGATGTGACTAAGGACGGCACGCTGCGCGGCCCGAACCTCGAACTGTTACGCGCGGTCTGCGAGCGAACGAAGGCTCCAGTGATCGCCTCCGGTGGGGTCTCCGGAGCGGACGACGTGGCTGCGTTGGCGGCGCTGGCCCCGGATGGTGTGGAGGGAGCGATCATCGGTAAGGCGCTCTACACCGGAGCGCTCACCCTGCCCGATGCCCTGGCAGCCGCTCGGTAGACCGCCGCATAGGCTGGCTGGATGGCCGTTGCCGTGCGCGTGATCCCGTGCCTGGACGTCGACGCCGGCCGGGTGGTCAAAGGCGTGAACTTCACCGCGCTGCGCGACGCCGGTGACCCCGTGGAACTGGCCACCGCCTACGACGCGCAGGGGGCCGACGAGCTGACCTTCCTGGACGTCACAGCCTCCGCGGCGGACCGGGAAACGACCTATGACGTGGTCCGCCGCACGGCGGAATGCGTCTTCATCCCGCTCACCGTCGGTGGTGGGATCCGCGAGGTGGCCGATGTGGACCGGCTACTGCGGGCCGGCGCGGACAAGGTAAGTATCAACACCGCCGCGGTAGCGCGCCCCGAGCTGCTGCGTGAGGCCAGCCACCGCTTCGGTGCGCAGTGCATCGTGCTCTCGGTGGACGCCCGGCGAATGCCTCCCGGACAGCCACCAACACCGTCCGGCTTCGAGGTGACCACTCACGGCGGACGGCGGGGCACTGGGATCGACGCAGTGGGCTGGGCGGTGCGCGGCGAGCAATTGGGCGTCGGGGAGATCCTGCTCAACTCGATGGACGCCGACGGCACCAAGGCCGGCTTCGATCTCGAGATGATCTCCGCCGTGCGGGCCGTCGTCACGGTCCCGGTGATCGCCAGTGGGGGAGCCGGTGAGGTAGGCCATTTCCCCCCCGCGGTAGCCGCTGGTGCCGACGCGGTACTCGCCGCCAGTGTCTTCCATTTCGGACAGTTGCGAATTGGCGATGTCAAGGACGGTTTACGCCAGGCAGGGGTGACCGTCCGATGAGCGGGCTGGACCCGGCGATCGCCGAGCGGCTCAAGCGCAACGCCGACGGGCTGGTGTGCGCGGTGGTGCAGCAGCGCGGCACCGGCGACGTGCTGATGGTGGCCTGGATGGACGACGAGGCGCTGCACCGCACGCTGACCACCGGCCGGGCCACCTACTGGTCGCGCAGCAGGCAGAACTACTGGGTCAAGGGCGAGACCTCCGGGCACACCCAGCACGTGCACGAGGTGCGGTTGGACTGCGACGGCGACGCCCTGCTGCTCGTCGTCGACCAGGTTGGCCCTGCCTGCCACACGGGAGCATGCACCTGCTTTCAGCAGGTGCTCGTGAGTGGCAATCAGTGCTAGAACACCGTTACGCACTCACAAGCGCGCTAGCGCAGATGGCGGGGACAATAGATCCATGGTCAGCAACTCCGAGGCTGGTAGTGGGCAACTGCAGCCGAACGGGGAGCAGTTCCGCTCCCTGGCGATAGATCGCCGGGTGATCCCGGTGACCCGGACGCTGCTCGCCGATGGTGAAACCCCGCTGGGGGTGTACCGCAAGCTTGCTCAAGGCCAGCCCGGAACGTTCCTTTTCGAGTCAGCGGAGAACGGTTCGTCCTGGTCGCGCTGGTCCTTCGTCGTGGTGCACAGCGCTGCCACGCTCACCGAGTCCGGTGGTCGCACGGTCTGGCGCGGGACACCGCCGGTAGGGCTTCCCGGGGTGCAGGAGCCGTGGGCGGGCACCCCGCTGGAGGCGTTACGGCAGACCGTCGAGGCACTGCACACCGAGCCGCTGCCCGGCCTGCCCCCGCTCACCGGCGGGATGGTCGGATACCTCGGTTACGACGCGGTCCGGCGCCTGGAGCGGCTGCCTGAACTGGCGGTCGACGACCTGCGGGTACCCGAACTGGTGATGCTGCTGGCCACCGACCTCGCCGCGGTGGACCACCACGAGGGCACCGTCACGCTGATCGCCAACGCAATCAACTGGGACGATTCCCCGGACCGCGTCGACGAGGCCTACGACGACGCGGTGGCCCGGTTGGACGCGATGGTCGCGAAGCTGTGCACGCCGGCGCCGGCCAGCGCGGCGGTGTTCAGCCGACCGGCACCGGAGTTCGTGCGCCGCCGCAGCCCGGAGCAGCACCATGCCGCGGTCGAGGCGGCCAAGGAGGCGATCCGCGCCGGCGAGGCCTTCCAGGTGGTGGTGTCCCAGCGCTTCGAGATCGCCACCGACGCTGACCCGCTGGACATCTACCGGGTACTGCGCACCACCAACCCCAGCCCGTACATGTACCTGCTCATCCTGGAGGACTTCAGCATCGTCGGCTGCAGCCCCGAGGCGCTGGTGACGGTCCGGGACGGGAAGGTCACCACGCACCCGATCGCCGGCACCCGCCCCCGCGGCGCTGATCCAGACGAAGACTGCTGGCTGGAGAAGGACCTGATGGTCGACGAGAAGGAACGCGCCGAGCACCTCATGCTGGTCGACCTCGGGCGCAACGACGTCGGCCGGGTGTGCCGCGCCGGCACGGTGCACGTCACCGACTTCTTCCGGGTCGAGCGCTACAGCCACGTCATGCACCTGGTGTCCACCGTCACCGGCGAGCTGGCGCCGGGGTACACCGCATTCGACGCGGTGGCCGCCTGCTTCCCGGCGGGGACGCTGTCCGGCGCGCCGAAGCCGCGTGCGATGGAGCTCATCGAGGAACTGGAGCCCACCCGGCGGGGGGTGTACGGGGGAGTGGTCGGCTACCTGGACTTCGCCGGGGACGCCGACACCGCGATCGCCATCCGCACCGCGATGGTCCGCAACGGGGTCGCCTACGTGCAGGCCGGCGGAGGCATCGTCGCCGACTCCGACCCGGTGGCCGAGGACACCGAATGCCTGAACAAGGCGGGCGCGGTGCTGGCCGCCATCGCCGCCGCGGGCACCTTGCGGCTCGCGGCCGGGGACACCACTGCCGAGCCCGCCGGTTCGCTACGTGCCTGAGCGCGCTCCCGCGCGCGGGGCGCTTGCCGCCGTCATCGTGGCGCTGATCGCGGCATCGGTGTTGCTCGGCGTCTCGGCGCTGCTGGGGTGGGCCCAGCTCGATGTTCGGGAGCCGCTGCGCGGGGTCGTCGCGGTGCGAGCCGACGGTTCAGCGGTGCTGCCCGCGCTGAGCCCGCTGGCTTTGCTCGCGCTCGCCGCGGTGGCCGCGGTGCTGGCGACCGGTGGCTGGGCGCGATGGCTGCTCGGCGCGTTGCTGCTGGTCGCGGCGGTAGTGCCGATCGTCGCGGTGCTGCGGGTGACAGAAGGGCGGTGGCTTACCGCCGCGGCGCTGGCCGCACTGGAGCTACCTGCCCGGTCGGTGCCGGTTGGCACGACCACGGCGCTGTTCGCAGGCCCCGCGTTGGCCGCCGGCGGTGCATTACTGGTCGCCGCGGCCGGCGTCGCACTGGTGGCGCGGGGCCACCGGATGCCGCGGCTGGGTCGCCGTTACCAGTCGCCGACGGCGCGCCAAAACGAGCGGATGCCGCCGGACGGGCGGTTCTGGGAGCGGATGGACGTCGGCGAGGACCCCACGGAGTCGGGACACCCCCGGTGACGAGTCGCAAGGCAGGCCGCAGCTAGCATCGAGACCCGGCTGCGCACGGGGCGGAAGGGGAAAGGCTTGAGTGTCCTGGAGGCGATCCTCGAAGGGGTCAGAACCGACCTCGCGGCCCGCGAAGCCGCGGTTGAGTTCACCGAGATCAAGCGGCGCGCCACCCGGGCGGCGGCTCCCCTGGATGCGCTGACGGCATTGCGTGGCCCTGGGATCGCCGTCATCGCGGAGGTGAAGCGATGCAGCCCATCCCGAGGTGCTCTGGCCGACATCCCGGACCCGGCCGCCCTCGCCGCGGACTACGCCGAAGCCGGCGCCCGCATGATCAGCGTGCTGACCGAGGGTCGGCGCTTCGGCGGCTCGTTGGCCGATCTGGACGCGGTACGTGCCGTGGTAGACATCCCGGTGTTGCGCAAGGACTTCATCGTCAGCCCTTATCAGGTGCACGAGGCACGGGCGCACGGTGCGGACGTAGTGCTGTTGATCGTCGCCGCACTGGAGCAGAACGCCCTGGAGTCGCTGGTCGACCGGGTCGAGTCGTTGGGCATGGCCGCGCTGGTCGAGGTGCACACCGCCGAGGAAGCCGACCGCGCGCTGGAGGCCGGTGCGTCGCTGATCGGGGTCAATGCCCGTGATCTGCACACCTTGGACGTCAACCCCAACGTCTTCAGCAAAATCGCGCCGGGACTGCCGGGTGACGTGCTGAGGGTCGCCGAGTCCGGGGTGCGCGGGCCTGCGGATCTGCTGGCCTATGCCGGTGCGGGAGCCGACGCGGTGCTCGTCGGCGAGGGGTTGGTGACCAGCGGTGATCCCAAGGCCGCCGTCATCCAGCTGGTCACCGCGGGATCGCACCCAGCCTGCCCCAAGCCGGCCCGGTAACGGACATGGTCGGCATCCAGCCCGTTGAGTCCGGCACCGCGCAACCTGACGTCCGCGGTCACTTCGGGCGCTACGGCGGCCGGTTCGTGCCCGAAGCGCTCATCAAGGCTCTCGACCAGCTCACCGCTGTCTATGCCGAGGCCCGAGCTGACCCGAAGTTCATCGCCCGGCTGAACGGCCTGCTCGCCGACTACACCGGCCGGCCCTCGCCGATCACCGAGGTGCCCAGGCTCTCCGAGCACGCCGGTGGGGCGAAGATCGTGCTCAAGCGCGAGGACCTCAACCACACCGGCTCCCACAAGATCAACAATGTGTTGGGCCAAGCGTTGCTCACCGAGCGGATGGGCAAACCGCGGGTGATCGCCGAGACCGGTGCCGGCCAGCACGGCGTCGCCACCGCGACCGCCTGCGCGCTGCTCGGGTTGCAGTGCGTGGTCTACATGGGCGAGGTGGATACCGAGCGCCAAGCGCTCAACGTCGCTAGGATGCGGCTGCTCGGTGCTGAGGTGATCCCGGTGAAGACCGGATCCCGCACCCTGAAAGATGCCATCAACGAGGCGCTGCGGGACTGGGTGACCAACGTCGACACCACGCACTACCTGCTCGGCACCGTTGCCGGCCCACACCCCTTCCCGGTGATGGTGCGCGACTTCCACCGGGTCATCGGCGTGGAGGCCCGCGAGCAGATGCTGGCTCGCTACGGCCGGCTGCCCGATGCGGTGGCCGCGTGCGTCGGTGGTGGCTCCAACGCGATCGGCATCTTCCACCCGTTCATCGACGACCCCGGAGTGCGCCTGGTCGGTTTCGAGGCGGCCGGCGACGGGGTGGACACCGGCCGGCACGCCGCGACACTGTCCGCCGGTGAGCCCGGGATGCTGCACGGCGCGCTGTCGTACTTGCTGCAGGACTCCGATGGGCAGACCATCGAAACGCACTCGATCTCGGCCGGGCTGGACTACCCCGGGGTTGGCCCCGAGCATTCCTGGCTCAAGGACACCGGGCGGGCGGAGTACCGGCCGATCACCGATGCGCAAGCGATGGACGCCTTCCAGCTCCTGTCCCGCACCGAGGGGATAATCCCGGCGATCGAGTCGGCGCACGCCGTGGCCGGGGCGCTGCGGCTCGGAGCCGAACTGGGGCCCGGGGCCTTGCTGCTGGTCAACCTATCCGGCCGGGGCGACAAGGACGTGGACACCGCGGTGAAGTGGTTCGATCTGCTGGAGGGACAGTGACTGCTCGGCTCGGACCGTTGTTCGAGGCCTGCGGGGCGCAGCACCGGGCCGCACTGATCGGCTACCTGCCCGCCGGCTACCCGACGGTGGACGGTTCGCGGGCACTGCTGCAGGCCATGCTCGACGGTGGCTGCGACCTGGTCGAAGTCGGCGTGCCCTACTCCGATCCGGTGCTGGACGGCCCGACCATCCAGGCTGCCTCGGAGGCCGCCTTGCGGGCCGGGGTACGGCTGCGCGACGTGCTCTCGGTGGTGGAGTCGATCGCTGCCACTGGTGGGCAGGCGGTGGTGATGACCTACTGGAACCCGGTGCACCGCTACGGCGTGGACGCCTTCGCCCGCGATCTCGCCGCGGCCGGGGGACTCGGCGTCATCACCCCCGATCTGATCCCCGACGAAGCGCAGGACTGGCTCGCCGCGGCGCAGGCCCACGACCTGGACCGGATTTTCCTGGTGGCCCCCTCGTCCACTGATCAGCGCCTGGCTTCAACCGCGGCGGCGACCCGCGGGTTCCTGTACGCGAGCTCCGTCATGGGAGTGACCGGTGCCCGGGACGTGGTGAGCAGCACCGCTGGGGCACTGGTCAGCCGCGCCCGGGAGCACGCGCCGGGACTGCCGGTGGGCGTCGGGCTTGGGGTGCGCAATGGCGTACAGGCCGCTGAGGTGGCGTCGTTCGCCGATGCCGTGATCGTCGGTTCAGCCTTCGTCACCGCTGCTGGGGCCGGTGTACCCGGCGTCCGCGCGCTGGCCGCCGACCTCGCCACCGGCGTCCGCCGCCCCGCTCCCCAACCCGCCTGACCACCTTCTGCCTGCTAGCGCATTCAGCGGGCTCAGCGTGCCTATTGCTGCCCTGATAACCACGCTGAGCCCGCTGAATGCGCGGTGTGGGGGAGAGATAACGTGTCGGCGTGCTCACCGCGATGTTCCTTGTCTCGATTCCCAGTCCGGATCGGGGGGTCTGGCATTTGGGGCCGGTGCCGATCCGGGCCTACGCGCTGTGCATCATCGCCGCGATCATCGTGGCGATCCTGTGGGGGGAGCGTCGCTGGCAAGCCAGGGGCGGTCAGGCCGGAGCGGTGACTGACATCGCGGTCTTCGCGGTGCCGTTCGGTCTGGTGGGCGGCCGGCTCTACCACGTAGCCACGGACTGGCAGAAGTACTTCGGACCCGGCGGAGATCCGATCGGTGCCCTGAAGATCTGGCAGGGCGGGTTGGGTATCTGGGGAGCGGTCGCGCTCGGCGGTCTCGGAGCCTGGATCGGTTGCCGGCGCCGGGGCATCCCGCTTCCGGCGCTGGCAGACGCGGTCGCGCCGGCCATCGTCGTCGCGCAGGCGATCGGCCGGTTGGGCAATTGGTTCAACCAGGAACTCTACGGCGGTCCGACCGCACTGCCCTGGGGGCTGGAGATCCACCAGCGGCTGAATCCGATTACCGGCGCCCCCGATCCGCTCAATGGGATCGCCCAGGGTCCACCGGTGGCGATCGTGCACCCCACCTTTCTCTACGAGATGCTGTGGAACCTGGGCGTCGCGGCACTGGTGGTATGGGCCGACCGCCGTTTCCAGCTCGGTCACGGACGGGCCTTCGCGCTCTACGTCGCGGCTTACACCGCAGGACGGTTCTGGATCGAGCTGATGCGCTCCGACCCGGCTACGATGATCTTCGGATTGCGGATCAATGTGATCACCTCAGCCGCGGTGTTCCTGGCCGCGGTGCTCTACCTGACGGTGGCCCGCCGCGGGCGGGAGGAGCCGGAAACCCTCGCGACGCAGCCGCAGGTGGCCCTCGTCCCCTAGACCTACCCAGGCGCTGGTTGGTCGAGGACGTCGGCGCAGTCGCGGTTATACATCCGCCCGATACCTGCCGGATGCCGGATCGGTGCAGAAGCACCGCTACGCTGTCAGGCGTGAATCGACGCGCGAAGATCGTCTGTACGATCGGCCCCGTCACGGCGACCCCGGAGAAGATCCGGGAGCTGGTCCGGGCCGGTATGGACGTTGCTCGCCTTAACTTCAGCCACGGCACCCACGCTGAGCACGCGAGGGTCTACTCCATGGTTCGGGAGGCCAGCGACGAGTCCGGCAAGGCGGTGGGGATCCTGGCCGACCTGCAGGGCCCCAAGATTCGGCTGGGGCGCTTCGCGACAGGTCCGGTGGAATGGCGCACCGGTGACGAGGTGCGAGTGACGGTCGAGGATGTCCCAGGTACCCACGACCGGGTCTCCACTACCTACGCTGGGCTCGCGAAGGACGCCCGTGAGGGCGACTCGTTGCTTGTCGACGACGGCAAGGTCGCCCTGCTCGTTCGCAAGGTCGAAGACACCGAGGTGGTGTGCGAGGTCATCCAGGGCGGCACGGTCAGCGACCACAAGGGGCTGTCCCTGCCGGGGATGAACGTCTCGGTGCCGGCGATGTCCGCGAAGGACTTCGCTGATCTGGACTTTGCGCTGCGGTTGCGGGTGGACCTGATTGCGCTCTCGTTCGTGCGGTCCCCAGCCGACATCGACCTCGTCCACCGCGCGATGGACGAGGTGCCGGGCGGCCGGCTGCCGGTGATCGCCAAGCTGGAGAAACCTGAGGCGGTGGATAACCTCGAGGCGATCGTGCTGGCTTTCGACGGCGTGATGGTGGCCCGTGGTGATCTGGGGGTCGAGTTGCCCTTGGAACATGTGCCGCTGGTGCAGAAGCGGGCCGTCCAGGTCGCCAGGGAGAACGCCAAACCGATCATCGTCGCCACTCAGATGCTCGACTCCATGATCGGCAACGCTCGGCCGACGCGGGCGGAGGCCTCCGACGTGGCCAACGCGGTGCTCGACGGTGCCGACGCGGTCATGCTCTCCGGGGAGACCAGCGTCGGTCGCTACCCGATCGAGTCAGTGGAAATGATGAGCAGGATCGTCGAAGCCATCGAAGCCGGCTCGCCGAACGTCCCACCGCTGAACCACGTGCCGCGAACCAAGCGGGGAGTGTTGTCCTACGCCGCCCGCGACATCGGGGAGCGGCTGGAGGCCAAGGCGCTGGTGGCGTTCACCCAGTCCGGCGACACCGTCCGCAGGCTGGCTCGGTTGCATACCCAGCTGCCGCTGCTGGCGTTCACCCCCGAGCCCTCGGTGCGTAGTCAGCTCGCGCTGACCTGGGGGACCGAGACCTTCCTCGTGCCCAGGGTCGAGACCACTGATGCGATGGTCCGGCAGGTGGATCAGGCGATGCTGTCGATCGGGCGTTACCAGCCAGGCGATCTTGTGGTGATCGTGGCGGGATCCCCCCCAGCTACGGTGGGTTCCACTAACCTTGTCCGGGTGCACCGCCTGGGCGAGGAGGATCTTGGCTGATACTGGCGACCCCGCGTGGAGCCAGTGGATCGACGCCCCGCGTACCGCTGATGGGGTGCTCCGAGGCCAGCCCGTGGTGGACCGTCTTGTGGCTTTGCTGGACCTGGAGCGCATCGAGGACGACATCTTCCGCGGCGTCAGCCCTGCGGACTCCCCGGCACGGGTCTTCGGCGGGCAGGTGGCGGGCCAGGCGCTGATCGCGGCGGGTCGCACCGTGCCAGTCGAGCGCAGCGTGCACTCCCTGCACGCGTACTTCTTTCGGCCCGGCGACCCGCGGGTGCCGATCGTCTACGACGTCGACCGGATCCGCGATGGGCAGTCATTCACGACCCGCCGCGTGGTGGCGATCCAGCACGGCAAGGCGATCTTCTCGTTGGCGGCGTCGTTCCAACTACCCGAGCAGGGTTTGGAGCACGCCGGCCGCACGGTCATGCGTTGGGTGACGGCGTGATGGCCGCCAGCCTGGATCACTCGATGTGGTTCCACCGTCCCTTCCGGGCCGACGACTGGGTGCTCTGCGACTGCACCTCACCTTCCGCGTCGGGCGGGCGAGGGCTGGCGACTGGTCGGTTCTTCAGCCGGGACGGCAGATTGATCGCCAATGCGGTACAGGAGGGCGTGATCCGGGTCCAGCGCTAGTGCCTCGAGGGACGACCGGCAGCGCACGACGGCGAGGTTGGTGGCGGTCGGCGACCTTCTCGCGGGGGGTTGGCGGTACTTGAAGGGCATCCAACTAGTGCTGCACCGCGTTAATC
>QHBY01000150.1:5642-6287 GCA_003244245.1 Pseudonocardiales bacterium | reverse complement strand
GGTGATCGAGGCGACCATCGCCAACTCACCGCGCCCAGGATTCGCGGTAGCCCGCCGTGGCGCGCCGCTGATGCGCCCGGCGATACGCTGGGCGGCCGCCCGGCTGTGGCGTGATGACCTGGCCTACGCCCGACGTCGCTACGAGTTGCGCACCACCGGCCGCTGGCCAGGCTGAGCTTGCTAGCCGAACCGGGCCGCGGCGGCGCGTAGCGGGGCCAGGCGACCCCGGGTTGGCACCGTCCACAGCGGGTGCCCGCGCAACCGCCACTGTCCTAGCAGCGCGTCGGCGGCGAGGAAGCCGCTGGTCGCCGCGCGTTCCATCAACGCGACGGGGAGATCGACGCGGGTCAGGTCCCCGGCGAGCACCACGTTCGGATCGGGGGTGGTGACGGTGGGCCGGTCACCGAAGGTCCCCGGCGCGAACAGCGGGCAGTCGGCCCATACCTCGTGGCGCTCGTCGATGATCGCCGCGGTGGCGGTCTCCGGGTAGACCCGCCGCAGCTCGTCGACGAGCTGGCGCTTGGCATGCTCCGGGTCTCCGGTCAGCGCGTAGGCGTGCAGTTCCACCACTGAGCCCCCGGTACGCCGAGCCCAGCGCGCCGCCTCACCCTCGAACCGTTCCAGCACGCTGACGTTGTCCAGCGG
>QHBY01000150.1:0-5621 GCA_003244245.1 Pseudonocardiales bacterium | reverse complement strand
AACGGCGGGGCGGTGCGCAACCGCGCGATGCGTGCCCGCCAGGGCGCTTCGCCGAGTTCGGGTGAGGCAGCGAGCAGCGCCTGCAACCCGGTCACATCGGTGGCGAGCACCACGGCATCGACCTCCGAGGTGTCCCCGCCGGCGTGGACGGCGAAGCGTCGCTCGCGACCCGGTGTCACCTGCTCGACGGTCACGCCCGCGCGCACCAGTACCCCGAGTTCGGCCAGGTAACCGCCCATCGGGTCCCACAGTGCCTGCGGGAACGGTTCGGGGGTCACGTCGAACACCAGACCTTCGGCCGAGCCCAGGAAGTAGATGTGGAACATCGTGGCCAGCTCGGCCGCCGACAGCTCCCGGGGATCGGCGAAGAAGCTGCGGGAGAACACCGAGAACGCAAGGTGCCGGGCCGCGTCCGGGAAGCGCACCCGCTCCAGGAACGTCATCGCGTCCTGGTCGTCCAGCCGCCGGTAGATCTCCGGCACTGACACGTCTACCAGCGGCAGCGCCGCCACCGGATCGATCCGGGTGACCAGATCCCGCCACTGGAACGTGGGGCTGAGCAGCGCGAAGGCCAGCGCATTCCACGGTGGCGTGCGGGGCAGACCCTGGAAGGTGTCGCGATGGCCGTCGGCGTCGATCAGCGGATAATCCGCCATCGGCACCAGCCCCCGGCCCAGCGGATCGGCCCGGCGCAGCAGCGCCCTCAGGTTGTAGTACTGCCGGAAGAAGGCATGAAACCCGCGGCTCATCGTGACCGCGGATCCATCGGCCAGCACGATCGGCCAGCCGCGCAATCGACCGCCGAGCTGCGACTCCCGCTCCAGCAGCTGCACTCCCACACCGCGCTCGGCCAGCGCCACGGCGGCCGCGATGCCGGCGATCCCACCGCCGACGACAGCGACCCGGGGCGCCGGACCCTCGGGCCGTAGCCGACCAGCCCGGGGGAGATGCAGTACGGCCCGACGATCCCGGCCTGGCCGCTGCCCGTTTTCGGCGCGTCCGGTCACGCCGGCTGCCGGGCCACGACGGTGTGCACGATGCCGCGTTCCCAACCGGGCATCGTGTCGATCCGGGTGTCGACCAGGCCGTGTCCGCGCAACCGGGCGGCCAGCGCATCGACGGTGTCGAAACGCAGCACACTGCGCCACAGGTACCGGTAGAGCCCGGCCCTGCCGGTGACCACCTTCCCGGCTGGGATGATCACGCTCCAGCACACCGCGGTCCAGATCGCCGCGCTTCGCCGTCGACCGTCCAGCGCGTAGTCGTGCACCGCCAGCGGCGCTCCTGGCACCAGCTGATCGCACAACGCGGCCAGCACCGGGTCCGGGTCGGGCAGGTTACGCACCAGATATGCGGCGAAGATCCCGTCGAACGGTCCCTGCACCCCGGCGTCGGCAAGCTCCTCGGCCCGGGCGTGCACGAACGACACCCGCGCTGGCCAGTCGGCCTGCCGGGCCTTGGCGAGCATGCCGGCCGATGCGTCCACCGCGGTGATCCTGGCCTGGGGCGCGGCCGCGAGCAGCGCCAAGGTCGACGCCCCGGTGCCGCAACCCAGGTCCAGCAGGTGTAATCCGGCGCCGCTTCCGGGCAGATGCATCCGGTGGGCGGACCGAGACAGGTTGCTGTAGTAACCCGGGCTCGCGCCGACCAGCCGATCGTAACTGGCCGCGGCAGCGTCGAACTCACTCGTCACGTCGATCGTCACGGGGAGAAGCCTACGGGTGGTCAAGGGTGGCGCAGCCACACGATGTGGGCCACGGCCCGCCAGGGCTGGAGCTGCACGAAGTTGGTTTGGCCCCAGTTGTAGGTCTCTCCGCTGACCTCGTCGTATCCGAAGAATCGGTCCAGCCGGTGCAGACCCAACGCCGGCATGTCCAGCGCGACCATCCCGCTCACCGTGCTGAACGGCTCCAGGGTGACCACGCAGATCACAGTGTCCCCGGTGGCCGGATCGGTCTTGGAATACGCCAGCAGCGACGGATTGTCCACCCGGTGGAACCGCAGTGTGCGCAGTTGCTGCAGCGCTGGATGCGCCCGCCGGATCGCGTTGAGTCGCGTTATCCACGGTTCCAGTGATCGCCCTTGAGCCAGCGCACCGGCGAAGTCCCGCGGGCGCAGCTGGTACTTCTCGCTGCCCAGGTATTCCTCACTACCCGGCGCCACCGCGGTGTTCTCGAACAGCTCGAATCCGGAGTAGACACCCCATGAGGGAGACAGCGTCGCGGCCAGCGTGGCGCGGATGGCGAACATCCCCGGACCGCCCTGCTGCAGTGACTCGTGCAGGATGTCCGGAGTATTGACGAAGAAGTTCGGCCGCGCTTCATCCGCTCTGGACGCCAGCTCCGTCGCGTACTCGGTGAGCTCCCGTTTACCGGTGCGCCAGGTGAAGTAAGTATAGGACTGGGTGAAACCGAGCCGGGCCAGCCCGTAGAGCCGAGCCGGCCGGGTGAATGCCTCGGCGAGGAAGAGCACATCCGGGTAGCGGTCCTTGACCTGCCAGATCAGCCATTGCCAGAAGTCCGGCGGTTTGGTGTGCGGATTGTCCACCCGGAAGATCCGCACCCCGCGCTCTACCCAGAACAGCATCACCCGCAGCATCTCCAGATAGCTGCCGCGGGGATCGGAGTCGAAGTTGAGCGGGTAGATGTCCTGGTAACGCTTGGGCGGGTTCTCCGCGTAGGCGATCGTCCCGTCCGGGCGGGTGGTGAACCACTCCTGATGTTCCTTGGCCCACGGGTGATCCGGCGCGCATTGCAGCGCGTAATCCAGAGCGACCTCCATGCCGAGCTCGCCGGCCCTGGCGACGAACGCCTCGAAGTCCGACAACGTGCCCAGCCGGGGGTGCACCGCGTCGTGGCCGCCCTCGACCGAACCGATCGCCCAGGGCGAACCGACGTCGTCGGGTCCGGCCTGCATGGTGTTGTTGGCGCCCTTGCGGTTCACCTCGCCGATCGGGTGGATCGGCGGCAGGTACACCACGTCGAAGCCCATCCTCGCGATCCGGTCCAGTTCACCGGTGGCGGTCGCGAAGGTTCCGTGTACCGGTTCGCCATGGGCGTCCCAGCCGCCGGTGGAGCGGGGAAAGAGCTCGTACCAGGAGCTGAACAGGGCTCGGGGGCGGTCCACCCACACCTTGTGCGAACCACCCTTGGTGATCAGATCGCGGAGTGGGTCGGCGGTCAGAATCTGGATCACCGGCCCGGCGAGCGCCGGCCCGACCCGCTCGTCGAGGCGCAGTTCGACGTCCCGCAGCGCCGCCGCCGCGGTGCTCAGCGCCGCTCGGTGGGCCTGCTGTCCGGGCCGGCGAGCCGCCCGCTCCAGCAATCGGGCGCCGGTGATCAGGTCATTCTCCAACTCGTGCACGGTCTGGCCGGCGCCGATCTTCACCTCGATCGCGTGCCGCCAGGTCTCCCAGGGATCGGCCCAGCCATCCACCCGGAAACTCCACGAACCCGCCTCGTCAGCCACCACGGTCGCGGTGAACTGGTCGAGGCCAGGTGGCCCAGGCTGCATCCGGATCTGGCCGCCCGACCCGTTGTCCGGGCCGCGCCAGACCACCGTGGCGCCCACCGCGTCGTGGCCCTCGCGCCAGACGGTGGCGACGACCGGAACATGCTCCCCGACCACTGCTTTGCTGGGGTATCTCCCGCACGAGACCACCGGCGTCACATCATCGATGGCGATCCGACCACTCACCGCTGCCGCCCCTTTGCCTTCGGTCCTAGCCCCGGCCTCCAGTCTGCCGGGATCGGCCGACCGGTGCGCGGCGGGTGTGACATTCGTGACCGTTGTGTTGTGCCTTCAGAAGACGGGACCGCCGGATAAAGTCCGCCCATGAGAGCACTGCGTAGGTTCACCGTCCGCGCCCAGCTGCCGGGACCGCTGGCGCCGCTGGAGACGCTGGCTACCAACCTGCGGTGGAGCTGGCACCCGCCGACCCAGGACCTGTTCGCTTCGCTGGACGAGCGCACCTGGGACGCCGTCAACGGGGACCCGGCGCGGCTGCTCGGTGAGATCCCCACCCGCAGGCTCACCGCGCTGGCCGCCGACGAGACCGTGGTGGCTCGCACCCACGCGCTGGCCGAAGACCTGCGCCGCTACCTCGACGATCCCCGGTGGTATCAGCAGCACGCAGCGGCGCTGCCGGCTGCGATCGCTTACTTCTCGATGGAGTTCGGCGTCTCCGAGGTGCTGCCGTTCTACTCCGGTGGCCTGGGCGTGTTGGCGGGTGACCACCTCAAGGCCGCGTCGGACCTTGGGGTACCGCTGATCGGGGTCGGGTTGCTCTACGGCTCGGGCTACTTCCGGCAGTCGTTGTCGCTGGACGGTTGGCAGCTGGAGCACTACCCAGCCCTGGACCCGCAGGGTCTCCCGCTGCGCCTGGTGGCCGATGCCACCGGAGCGCCGCTGCTGGTGTGCGTCAACATGCCAGGTGGACGTGTGCTGCGCGCGCGGATCTGGCGGGCTGACATCGGGCGGGTGCCGTTGCTGCTGCTAGACTCCGACATCGAGGACAATCCCGACGACCTGCGTGGGGTCACCGACCGGCTCTACGGCGGCGACCAGGACCACCGGATCACCCAGGAGATCCTCGCCGGGGTCGGCGGGGTCCGTGCCGTGCGGATGTTCTGCCGGCTCACCGGCCATCCCGAACCCGAGGTGTTCCACACCAACGAGGGCCACGCCGGGTTTCTCGGTCTGGAGCGGATCCGCGAGCTGATCACCGACGACGGGCTCAGCTTCGACGAGGCCCTGACCGCGGTCCGCGCCGGCACCGTGTTCACCACGCACACCCCGGTGCCAGCCGGGATCGATCGCTTCCCGGTCGACCTGGTGCGCCACCACTTCGTCGGAACATCAAGCGCTGGGTCATCGAACGACGCTGCGCTGCTGCCCGGCGTCGACGTCAACCGAGTGCTGGCGCTAGGTGCCGAGGACCACTCCGGGATGTTCAACATGGCGCATATGGGTCTGCGGCTGGCCCAGCGCGCCAACGGTGTCTCGCAGCTGCACGGGGCCGTGTCCCGGGCGATGTTCCGCGGGTTGTGGCCGCAGTTCGACGTCGAGGAGGTGCCGATCGGATCGGTCACCAACGGGGTACACGGCCCGACCTGGGCGGCGCGGGAACTCGCCGGTGTGCTCGGCGAGTCCGACGATGGCCCCTCGGCCTTGTCGGCGCCCGATTCCGTCCTGTGGGACCTACGCTGCGTGCTGCGCGCCAAACTGGTCGAAGAGGTGCGCAGGCGGGTCCGAGCCGCCTGGTTGGAGCGCGGTGCCTCCGCGCCGGAGCTGGGCTGGACGTCGCGGATCTTCGATCCGCAGGTGCTCACGATGGGTTTCGCTCGCCGGGTGCCCACCTACAAGCGGCTCACCCTGATGCTGCGCGACCCCGAACGACTCCGGGCATTGCTGCTGGACCCGCAGCGCCCGGTGCAGCTGATCATCGCTGGCAAGTCGCACCCCGCTGATGACGGGGGCAAGGCGCTGATCCAGCAGGTCGTGCGGTTCGCCGACTCGCCAGACGTGCGGCACCGGATAGCTTTCCTGCCCGACTACGACATGTCGATGGCCCGGTACCTGTACTGGGGCTGCGACGTGTGGCTGAACAACCCACTGCGGCC
>QHBY01000149.1:409-3512 GCA_003244245.1 Pseudonocardiales bacterium | reverse complement strand
GAGTTCGCGTGAGCAACGAGTTGAGGATCGTCTCGCCGGGATGGAGCTGTCGGATCGGTTGTGGAGCCGCCGCGCGCACGCGCGGCGGCTGCGGCTGTTGGACCCGACCAGCCGGTTGGCGTCGCTGCAGCGCACTCATGTGGCGAGCTCGTCGGCGCTGGTCGCGGTGGCGGTGGCCGGGATCGGGTGGACCTCGATCGGGGTGCATGACGCGCTGGTCGGGTCGGGCGGTAATCCGGTCGCCTACGTGGTGGAGCCGATCTTCTCGATACCGCTGCTGGTCATCATGGGTTTGTCGGCTCGCGCGGCTCAGTTCGGGCGCACGTTCCCGCCTCGCCCTGCGCGTGCGCGGGTGTATGCGCTGGAGGTGTTCCTGCTGGCTGCGACAATCGCGATGAACACCGTGTCGGTGCTGCCCGATACCGGGACGTGGCACAACCTGGCGACCCTGCTCGCGCACCTGGTCCCGCCAGTGCTGATCGTGATCGCGGTGGCGTTGCAGCCGCTGGTCGCGGGGTTCCTCGCCGAGATCCTCACCGACGCCAGCTCCGGAGGCGAGGGGGTCGCACCCCGCCTGGACACCGACATGGTCGACACATTGACGCTGGTCGCGCGGGTCCGGACCGCGACGACGCGCGGTGATCTGTCCTGCTGGGCTGACACCG
The DNA here is from genome assembly GCA_003244245.1 of Pseudonocardiales bacterium. Taxonomy (GTDB): domain Bacteria; phylum Actinomycetota; class Actinomycetes; order Mycobacteriales; family Pseudonocardiaceae. The sequence continues at coordinate 2,847 of QHBY01000149.1, read as the reverse complement.
GGTTGCCCAGCATTACCTCGATCCAGCGCTACTTGCGCATCGAGAAGCGCCGCGCCCAGTGCGTGTGGGATGCGTTGCGGATCCTGTCTGGCTCGCCCCCGACGAACCCGCGCACCCAGATCGGCGGGCTGTGATGACCACGAACAGTCGCGGCGCCGCCTCGCCCACCTCGAGATGGGGCGCTGTGCGCAGCCGCCAGGTGGCCGCGGTGTCGGGCGGCGCGGTCCTGGCGGCCTACCGCTACGCCCCGACCGTGACCGAGATTGTGATGGGATTAGCGCTGCTTGCCGTCGGGCTTCTCGCGCTGTGGCGCCAGACCCCGTCACCACGGTTGCGCCGGGAACTGGGTGCGGGGGGCTGGTTGGATTACCGCCAGCTGCGCGCCCATGCCGGAGCCCGGGCGCTGCGCGCCAACGCTTTTGGGAGGCGTCCAGCGCAGGTGGGGTCTCGTGCCCCGGTCAACCACTATGGGGCGAAGGTCGGGCGGTTGGTGTCCGGACCGTGGTGGGTGCGCGGGCGCCCAGTGTATTCACCCTGGTCTCGGGGGATGCTGGTGCTCGGCCCGCAGGGCTCGGGGAAGAGTTCCTGGGTGGTGGGGCCGATCCTGCAAGCCCCTGGGGCGGCGTATGTCACCTCCACCAAAACCGAGCTGGTCACCATGACCGGCCGCCTGCGCGCCGAACAGGGCCCGGTGTCGGTGTTCAACCCGACCGGTCTCGCGGGGCTGGCATCGACGTTCGGGTGGGATCCGGTTGCTGACTGCACCGACCCCGCCGTGGCTGATGCCCGAGCTCGGGCCCTGGTTCGTGGTGGGGGAGGGGTGTCCGGCGCGGACAACTGCGACTTCTGGGCATCCAAGGCCGTCGAGATCGTGCGCTGTTACCTGCTGGCCGCGGCGTTGACCGGTCGGGGAATGGCCTCGGTGATGGACTGGGCGCTCAACCACCACGACCAAACCCCGATGACGATCTTGGAGCAGCACGGCCCCTCGGTGCCGGCGGGCTGGTCGGGCACACTGGGCAACAACCTCAACGCCGCCCCGAACACCCTCTCGGGCTATCTTGCCGGGGTGATCCCGGCGGTGTCGTTCATGGACAATCCGCTCGTCGCGCACGCCTGCCGGCCTTCGACCGAGGCGCGGTTCGACATCGAGGAGTTCCTGCGCGCCGCCGGCACGCTGTATGTGGTGGCGGGCGAGGACGACCGTCGCGTCGCGCCGCTGCTCACCGCGCTGACCGAGGCGGTGTTCGGCGCCGCCAAACGCGTCGCGGCGGACTCACCGGGTGGGCGGCTCGACCCGCCACTGTCGATGTTCCTCGACGAGGTCGCGAACATCACCCCCGTCCCGTTGGATCAGTGGGCGGCGGACTCACGAGGCTGGGGCATCACGATCGTCGCGCTGGCCCAGGACCTCGCTCAACTGCANNATCTTCTCCAACCTTCCCACGAAGGTTGTCCTGCCCGGGGTCTCGGTGAAAGAGGACCTCGAGTCGCTGGCCTACCTCGGTGGGCACCGCACCGTGCGCCAGACCAGCGAACACTGCGGTGAGGACACCACCGGGCCCCGGTCGCGCACGGTGTCCCACACCCGCGAACCGGTGATCACCGGGCACCTCATCTACGGCCTGCCCCGCTGGCACGCCTACGTACTCGGGTTGGGTACCCGCCCGGCGGTGGTGCGGTTCCAACCCGGACACCACCGCGCCGCAGCGCAGCTGCGACGTCTCGATCGCGACCTCGCCGCCCAACGCGACCAGGCCCCCAAACCCACAGCCTCTCCGAAGCTGGTGTCGGTGCCCAGCGGCGCTGGACGTCAGGAGGCGGCGTAGCTGTGAGCACCGACGACCCAGACCAGCCGCCATCTGACGGTCCCGATCACCGCCGCTCGGGTAGGAGTGGGGATGCTCCCGCTGGTCGCGGTACGGCATCTGACGGTGGCCCCTCCAACCCGCCACCCCCCGGTGACGCTGATGTGTCCGAGCTGCAGGTCCGCGTGGCGCGCGCCGAGCGCGCGCACGCGGCGCTCGAGCACACCGTCGCCCAGATCGGTCCGGGTCTCGCCGCGCCGCGCGACGCCGCCGGCGACGGGTTCGCCACGACACACCCCGCCGCGCATGACGCACTCGAAGCGCGACTAGGAGTTATCACCGACACCCTAGAAGACCACGCCGCGTCACTGCGGCGGGTCCTGGCCCGCCAACAGCGCAACCGCAACCCTGCAGTGGACTGGCCGGCGCTGACCGCCGAGCAGGCCGCGGCCGAATGGCCCCGGCTCGCACAGTGGATCGATGAGGTGTTCGTGCCCTGGGGCGAGATCACCCGCGACGCCCTGCCCGACTGCTGGGCGCTGCACCGCCCGGTGGTGGTGCAGCTGTCCTGGCTGCGCAGCGCCCACGTGCAGGCCTACCTCCCGGCGGCCGAACCGGCGGTGGCGGGGG
>QHBY01000149.1:0-358 GCA_003244245.1 Pseudonocardiales bacterium | reverse complement strand
GGTCACCCGCCGTGCTCGCCGTGATCAAGACGGTGATCGAGTCGAAGTGGTGCCGCCCTGGCGAGCACATGATCACGGTGGAAGAGTCCAACGCGCGCCGCCGCGCGGCCGCCAGAGCGAACCCGACCCCACCGCCGCCGCCAACGGGCGGTGGGGGAGGGGCCGAGCAGCTCGGTCGGATGCAGCTGGCCGAATGCGAGTACTGGCAGGCGTTCTACCTCCAAGCCGTCGACGCCGACCTGGCCTGGCGTACAGCCCGCCACAAACAGCACCTGCTCGACCACCCCGACGAGGAGCCACCCCCGGCCGAACCCAACGATCCCGACCTGGACCCGCCACCCCCTGACGAGCAGGGCTG
>QHBY01000148.1:1968-2167 GCA_003244245.1 Pseudonocardiales bacterium | reverse complement strand
GTGGAACATCTGAACGGTTTCGAGCGAGAAGCGGTCGAGGTCTTTGCCGAGCAGGTCGAGCTTGGAGATGAGGCTGCTGGTCATGGTGATGATGTGACAGCCAATCGAGTCGGCTTGGACCACGTTCAGGATCTCGCGTGGACTTGCCCAGATGAGCTCAGCCGCCGGGGCGGTGGCGTTGAGGATCTCCAGCGAGCTC
>QHBY01000148.1:1592-1891 GCA_003244245.1 Pseudonocardiales bacterium | reverse complement strand
ACGACCTCGGTCTGCGCCGGCGTCATGAGCGCGGTGACATTGACCTTGACACCGTCCTCCGACAGCTCGCGGACGAGCGGCGCCATGGACACCCCTTCAGTGGTGGTAACAGGGATCTTCACATAGACGTTCTTTCCCCACTGGGCGATCATCAGCGCCTGGCGGCGCATGTCTGCCTCGTCGTCAGCAAACACCTCGAACGAGATCGGGTGCTCCGGAATTCGCTCCAGTAGCCGAAGGGCAAAATCCGCGTAGTCGGTCAGACCCGCCTTCCACATGAGCGTTGGGTTGGTGGTGTT
>QHBY01000148.1:0-1560 GCA_003244245.1 Pseudonocardiales bacterium | reverse complement strand
AATCCGGTGATCCGCGGGTTGCTCGCGAGGCAAAAGATCTCATCAAGGTCCGCCCCGTCCGCAAAGATTTTCGTACGTATGGAGTCCCGCATGCTTACACAGCCTCCCGCTTGGACGGCGTGAGTCTACCGAGCTTGGGAGGAGATGATGTCGGCTGCGTCTGGCAGGCCCGCGGCGGTGTAGTCCGCCGGTCGCCTGGCCCCCGGTGGACGGCGGTGGGAGGAGCCCTGATACTCAAGGAGCACCGTTGTGCATCCGGCCCTGCGCCCCGCCTCGACGTCGGTCGCCGCATCGCCGACCATCCATGAGCGAGCGAGATCCACCCTCAGGTCGGCGGCAGCGGTCAGGAGCAAACCCGGGTTGGGCTTTCGGCAGGGGCACTCGATGGAGAGGCGAGGTACCAGCCCGTGCGGGTGGTGAAAGCAGTAGTGCCACCCGTCAAGCTCGATGTCCTCAAGGCGCAGGAGCTCGACTGCGCGCAGGTGGACTGCTTTCAACTCCCTCATCAAGGCCGTGCCCTTGGCGGCAGCGGGCTGGTTGGATACNNCCGCCGGACCGTACGGCGACTCGTTCGTTCCACTGCGGGGGTCCGGAACGAGGTCGACGATGACCCCATCACGGTCAAGGAACACCGCGGGCGATGGCTGGTCGAACGATTGGCGGCAAGCGGCGCGCCGGCTGCCGTCCGAGCGCACGGCGTGGATGTGCAGGCCATACCAGGGCGCTCGCCGCCATGGCTCAGATTTCCCTCTACCTAGTAGCGCCACGTAGTCTCTTGGACTATTGGGGCCATCCACGGGTGTGCGCGCGCAAGCCCATGGTTGGCGCGGCCAGCCCGCATAGTGGATCTAGCGGAATGAGACCGGGCTTCTGATCGATTATAGCTCCGAGGCAGACCGCCCGATTGAGCTGCTTGGCGGCTATGGGGAGCAAGCGTCCAAATACCACTGAGACGGCAACGTGCTTGACTGCACCCGCGGTTGAAAGCCTAGACCAACCAGCATGGGATCCGGAATACCGGAATATTGCTTGGAGGCGGATACATGAACATACCCGATCCACCCTATTGGGACGGCAAGCGCACGGTGGTTACAGGGGGCGCTGGGTTCGTGGGCTCTGCCGTTGTCCAGAAGCTGAAGAGCCTTGGAGCAACTCCGCTTGTAGTCCGCTCCCGCGAGCACAACTTGCTCGACGCTGACGCCACACGCCGAGCCGTGGAGGGAGCGGACCTCGTCATCCACTTGGCAGCCAACGTCGGGGGAATCGGCTACAACCGTCGCAATCCAGCCCCGCTCGTGTACGACAACATGATGATGGCCGGGAATGTGTTTGAGCAGTCGCGGTTGGCGGGTGTGAAGAAGCTGGTCAGTGCATGCACCGTGTGCGCATATCCGAAGTTCGCTCCCACCCCATTCTCGGAAGACGATCTCTGGAAGGGCTATCCCGAGGAGACCAACGCTCCGTACGGGTTGGCCAAGAAGATGATGCTCGTGCTCTCCGAGGCCTTCCGAGAGCAGTATGGGTTCAACTCGTGCGTCCCGCTGATGGTCAACCTCTACG
>QHBY01000147.1 GCA_003244245.1 Pseudonocardiales bacterium | reverse complement strand
TTCCCCCCGGCTACTCGGCGCCGAGGTCGTGTGCGTGGGAGAAGCGGGCGCGAGCGGCGCGAACCGCGCGCAATCCCCGCACCGGCGAGGCGGTGTCAAGACCAAGGGCAACGCAAAGAGCCCTTCCAAAGGCAGCGAGAAGAAGGCCGGCAAGAAGTCCGTTTCCAAGAAATCTGTTACCAAGAAATCTGTTACCAAGAAATGAGCCGATCAGCCCGCTGCGTCGTCGTAGTAATCGGCGCTGTGCAGGACGGGAGATCCCGTGGAGCTGCTGCTGAAGAAAAGCCCCCAATAACTGCCCTTCTTGCTGGACCCCTCGCGCGGCTTGAGCCCAGCCTGATCGGTGAGGCTGCCGACCAGGCTGGGAATTACCGCACCCTGGCTACACACCACAGCCGGACCCCCCGGTTCGGCCGCGATCTCGATCAGTCGGCCCAGGCCGGCCGCCGGCCTGGACGAATACGCGTCGTCAGACAACCCGGGTTCCGTGATGATCGGCACTCCAAGGTCCGCGGCGACAGCCTCGACGGTCTGGCGGCATCGCAGCTGTGGCGCGGAGTACACTCGCCGGGCGCCGAACAGCGGTAGCAGTGTTCGCAGGACCTCGGCCTGCCGCTGGCCCGGGGCGGTCAGGGGGCGCAGGTCATCGTCACCCTGCCAGGTCTCGCTCTTGCCCGCCTTGGCATGCCGAACCAGCAGCACGGCGTGCGTGATGGCAGTCGCACTGTCCAGGCCGGCGAGCAGCGTCCGATCGTGCGGGTGGCTCAGCAGATCGATCGCCTTCGCTAGGGGCAGCCAGCGCAGCTCGTCCACCTCATCGCTGGGACGAAAGCTACCGCCGGTGGGGTGTGCCGCCCAGTAGTGCGCCACCTTCTCGCCCTCGGGCACCCGATAGCGGGTGGTGCCCAACCTCGGGCCGAGCGTAACGGTCTGACCGGTCTCCTCGGCCACCTCGCGGACCGCGGTGACCGGCAACAGCTCACCGGAATGCGACTTGCCCTTGGGCAGCGACCAGTCGTCATAGTGCGGCCGGTGTACCACTGCTACCTCGACGTCGCCCGAGGGCGACCGCCGCCACACCGCGGCGCCGGCGGCGATGAGGGCAGGCACAGGTCAGCCACCCCTGCGGTGCCGAAGAATCTCCTGCACCTGATGGTCGCGGACGGTGGATTCGGCTGACGGCGACGGGCTCCATGAGCCGGCCGCCTCCAACACCCAGCATCGCGTCGCCGGGTCCAGGGCGGAGCTGAGCATCGCGTCCAGCTCGGTGGTCACGGCCGGGTCGGCCACCCGCACCAGCACCTCCACCCGGCGGTCCAGGTTGCGGTGCATCATGTCGGCGCTGCCGATCCAGTGCTCGCCAGCACCCCGGAAATGAAGGACCCGCGAGTGCTCCAGGAAGCGACCCAGAATCGAGCGCACATGGATGTTCTCCGACAGGCCGAGGCGTCCAGGGATGAGTCCGCAGATGCCGCGGACCACCACGTCGACACGGATGCCGGCCAGCGCCGCCCGGTACAGCGCATCGATCACCTGCTCGTCGACCAGCGAGTTGACCTTGATCCGGATCCCCGCCGGGCGCCCGGCCCGGACGTGGGCGATCTCGCCCTCGATCCGTTCCACGATGCCGCGCCGGATTCCGTAGGGCGCCACCAGCAAACTGCGGTAGGAAGTCTGCCGCGCGTAGCCGGTCAGCGAGTTGAACAGGTCGGTAAGGTCGGCGCCGACCGCCGGCTCGGCGGTGAACAACCCGATGTCCTCGTAGAGCCGGGCGGTCTTCGGGTTGTAGTTGCCGGTGCCGATGTGACAGTACCTGCGGATCGTCGAACCCTCCTGGCGCACCACCAGCGAGGTCTTGCAGTGCGTCTTGAGCCCCATCAGCCCGTAGACCACGTGCACCCCGGCGCGTTCCAGCGCCCTGGCCCATCTGATATTGGCCTGCTCGTCGAATCGTGCCTTGAGCTCCACCAGCGCGACGACCTGCTTGCCGGCCTCGGCGGCGTCGATCAGTGCGTCGACGATAGGGGAGTCGCCGGAGGTCCGGTAGAGCGTCTGCTTGATCGCCAGTACCTGCGGATCCCCGGCGGCCTGTTCGATGAACCGCTGCACGCTGGTGGAGAATGAGTCGTAGGGGTGGTGCACCAGCACGTCACCGTCGCGCAGGGTGGTGAACACGTCCCTGGGGCTCTCACCCTCACCGAAGGCCGGGTGTGTCACGGGGACGAACGGCTCGTCCTTCAGCTCCGGGGTGGGTAGCGCGTGGAGCTGCCACAGGCAGGACAGGTCCAGCAGGCCGGGCACCTCGACCACGTCGTGCGGATCGACCTCGAGCTCGCGCAGCAACAGCTCCAGCACGTGCTCGCTCATCTGCTCCGCCACCTCCAGGCGCACCGGTGGACCGAAGCGGCGTCGCGCCAGCTCCCGCTCCATCGCCTGCAGCAGGTCCTCGTCGCGGTCCTCCTCGACCTCGAAATCAGCGTTGCGGGTGACCCGGAAGATGTGCCAGTCGACCACCTCCATGCCGGCGAACAGCTCACCGAGATGGGCCCCGATCAGCTCCTCCAGCGGCAGGAACGTGGCGCCTGGCGACCCGCGACCGCCCTGGTCGCTCTCCACGCGGACCAGGCGGGGCACGTTGTTGGGCACCTTGACCCGGGCGAAGCGCTCGAGGCGAGTGTCCGGGTCACGCACCATCACGGCCAGGTTCACCGACAGGTTGGAGATGTAGGGGAACGGGTGGGCCGGGTCCACCGCCAACGGGGTCAGCACCGGGAAGATGTGGTCGGAGAAGTACCCCGATAGTCGCAGCCGCTGCTGGTCGTCAAGGTCAGACCAGGTCACAAAGATGATGTCGTGCTTCTCCAGCTCGGGGCGGACTGAGTCGAGACAGATCCGGGCCTGGCGCTCGGTGAGTTCCCGGCTGCGCATCGCGATCTGCGCTAGCTGCTCGCGCGGGGTCAGGCCGTCCGCGCTGCGCACGGCCAGCCCGGCCTCCTCGCGGCGCTTGAGCCCGGCGACCCGGACCATGTAGAACTCGTCCAGATTCGACCCGAAGATCGCCAGGAACTTGGCCCGCTCCAGCAGCGGCTGGCTGGTGTCCTCGGCCAGCGCGAGCACCCGGGCGTTGAAGTCCAGCCAGGACAGCTCCCGGTTGAGGTAGCGGTCATCAGGCAGGTCGGTGGCGGCGGGCACCGGGGTCGCCGCTGGGGGAGCGGGCGGCACCGTCGCCACGGCACCGTCGGCAATCGATTCGGCACGGCCTGCGGTCGTGGGACCGGTGTCCCCGCCGTGCGTGCTCACTTGACCATTGTTCCGTATCGCGCCCGGCCGCGGGGTAATCTCGCCGCGCTTAATCGACTGGCTAGGTGCTGCCCAGCGCGGCACTGGTGAACCGGCCCAGCCCCAAGCCGCGCGCGATGGCCAGATCGGCGGTGGTGTCGACGTCGCACCGCAGCCCGGGCCAGCAACCGGTGAGCTCTCGCGCGCCGGTAGCCCGATGCGCTGCCGCCGAGGCAGGTCCGAAGCAGGGGCCCAGGGGCTGCCCTGGTGGGGCCACCAGCAGCGTCGTCCCGGTCCCGGTCCGATCGGTGCAGAACGCTCGCCCGCCGGTGACCAGGGCAGCGCGGATCGCGCGGTCCAGCTCCTCCGGGCGCAGTGCAGGCAGGTCAGCCTGCAAGACCCCTACCGTTGTGGTCGGGTCTGCTACCCGGAGCACAGCCTCCCCGTACCGCAGGGCCGGGTTGAGGCCAGCGGCCGGCTCGTCGGGAATCGCCTGCACGCCGTCGCCGGCCAGCGCCGCACATGCCACCTCATCAGAGCAGATCACGATCACCTGGCGAACCGCCGCCACCCCAGCCGCAGCGGTGAGGGTATCCCGGGCGAGCGCGAGCACCAACCGGGCGTGCGCCTCCTGTGCCCCGGTGCCGCCGTCGGCCGCACCCCGCAACCGAGTCTTGGCCCAGGTGAGAGGCTTCACTGGGACGAGAAGGTCCACGTGCATGCCCCATCGTCCCGCTGGACCTTCGATCCGGCGGCAGGGAAGACTTCGGCTCACGTTGCACGCAGGTCCCATTCGGCGATCGGGTGATCAGCGGGAGGAGAATTGCGTGGCACGGGATAGGGCCGGCCTGGCGATCCGGTTGTGCATCGTGGCGCGCTACCCGCTCACCTGCCTGTTGGGACGGACGTCATGACCTTGGCGGTGCAGCGAATCGCGGTGATGGGTGCTGGCTCATGGGGCACCACGTTCGCCAAGGTGCTCGCCGACGCCGGCCGCGATGTCGTGCTGTGGGCCCGCCGGGCCGAGGTGGCCGACGCGGTTACCCGCCGCCACGCCAACCCGGAATACCTGCCGGGAGTGACCCTGCCGGCTTCGTTGCGGGCCACCGTGCGCGCGGAGGCGGCGCTCGACGGAGTGGACGCGGTGGTCTTCGCCGTGCCCAGCCAGACGCTGCGCGACAACCTGCGCGCGTGGCACCGGTCGATCCCACCGCAGGCCACGCTGGTGAGCCTCGCCAAGGGCGTCGAGCTCGGCAGCCTCAAGCGGATGAGTGAGGTCGTGATCGATGTCACTGCTGTCGTGCCCGGCCAGGTGGTGGTGGTTTCCGGGCCCAATCTCGCTCGGGAGATCGCCGCCGAGCAGCCCACCGCGAGCGTGGTCGCCTGCATCGACCACGCTCGTGCCATCGCGGTGCAGCACGCCTGTGGAACCCGTTACTTCCGGCCCTATACCAACACCGACGTCATCGGTTGCGAACTCGGCGGCGCATGCAAGAACGTCATCGCGCTGGCGTGCGGGATGGCTGCTGGATTGGGATGCGGGGACAACACATTGGCGACGCTGATCACCCGAGGATTGGCCGAGATGGGACGGCTGGGTGCCGCGCTGGGGGCCGACCCGGTGACCTTCGCGGGCCTGGCCGGGCTCGGCGACCTGGTGGCCACCTGCGCCTCACCGTTGTCTCGCAACCGATCCTTTGGCTACCGGCTCGGGATGGGCGACACGCTCGAGCAGGCCCAGCTGGCTACCCACGGCCAGGTGGCCGAGGGTGTGAAGTCTTGCTTGTCGATCCAGGGGCTGGCTGCGCGGTGCGGCGTCGAGGTGCCCATCGCCGACGGCGTACGCCGAGTCTGCTACGACGGCCAGTCACCACGGGAGATGGCCGGTAAGTTGCTCGGCCGCGCCCACAAACCTGAATGAGTCCCGCAAGCGCATGCTGACCGTGCGCTGACGCTGCGTCACTGCGGGGTCAGCTCGGCCATCTCGACCCATCCGTGCTGTGGCACTTCGACATTGACGATCTCTGGGGTCTTCACGATCACGTCGGGAGCCCACGCCATCATCGTGCGGAAGTGCTCGGAGTTGACGTGCGCCTCGCCTGCCTGGCGGGACTCGAACGCCTCGAGGAGGATGAACTGGTGCGGATCGTCGACGTTGCGAGACCACTCGAAGAAGATGTTGCCCGCTTCCTGCCGGGTGGCCTGGGTGAAAATCATCGACCAGCGAGAGCCACTGGTGGCTGCGCTCGGAGCGGATGGTGAACTTGACGACAACGAAGATCATCGGTTTCGTTCCTCTGGCTTCGGGAGCCGGCCGGGTGCTGGCGCGATTGGACGTACCAGCGTGTCACGATCCGGTGCGCCACGACCGATGTGAGATACCGGATCAGGGGTCCGGAACGTGGTCACCGCCGGGTAGCGTTTGAGGTATGTCGCGTCCCCTCGGGCTGCCCGTGGTGCGGTCGTCAGCCTTTGCCTTCGACAACTCGCACGACTATTCAGAGGTACTCGGTGGTCGGAAATCCGGGTATTCCTATTCGCGGATCGATAACCCGACCGCCGTCGCGTTCGCCGCAGCGGTCGCTGCGCTGGAGGCGCCAGGCTGCGACGATGTCGGCGCAGAGCCGTTCGGGTCCGGGATGGCCGCCATCTCCGCCACCTTGCTCGGCCATCTCGAGGCGGGCGACGAGGTGATCGCCCCGGCGGGCTGCTACGGCGGCACCTGGTCGCTACTCACCAGATGGCTACCCCGTTGGGGGATACACCCGGTACTGATCGACATCACCGACGCCGCCGCCGTCCGGGCTGCGGTCACCCCGCGGACCCGGATGATCTACGCCGAGACCATCGCCAACCCCACCCTGACGGTGCCCGATCTGCCCACCCTGGCGCAGATCGCGCATCAAGCCGGCGGACGGCTGGTGGTGGACTCCACCTTCGCCACACCTGTTATCTGCCGCCCGTTGGAGCACGGCGCAGACCTCGTGCTGCATTCGGCGACGAAATTCTTCGGCGGGCACGCCGACGCTACCGGCGGGGTGGCGATCGGTCGGTCTGAGCACCTCGGACCGGTCCGGGAAGCACGGATCGACCTTGGCGGTTGCCTCGCCCCGGACGAGGCATTCCTGCTGCACAGGGGGCTGCAGACGTTGGCGCTGCGGGTAGCCCGGCAGTGCGCGACCGCGGCGGTGCTGGCCGACAAGCTCGCGGGCCACCCCACGGTGGCGCGGGTGCGCTACCCGGGCCTGCCCTCGCACCCGCAGCACGGCACCGCCCGCGCGCTGTTCCATGACGGCCTGTTCGGCAGTCTGATCACCGTGGATGTCCACGGTGGACGGACTGGGGCGATGGCCTTCTGCGATGCGTTGCGCACCGTTGCGATCGCCACCTCGCTGGGTAGCGTGCACTCCAAGGTCAGCCATGCGGCGTCGACCACCCACCGCCAACTCGACGACACCGCGCTCGCGGCGGCCGGAATATCGCCCGGCCAGGTGCGGCTGTCCGTCGGTGTGGAGGACCCCGAGGAGCTGCTTGCCGATCTGCGCCAAGCCTTTGACGCAGGTTCTTGACGAAAAGGCTTCTTGACGGGGATGCGGATCTGCTGGTTTGATCACTAGCTGTGAGCGGCACTCTCGTCCTCGTCCTCGTTCGGCGGTCCCCGGTGGATCTGCGCCGGGTGGCGAGCGCGCTGTGTCCCGCGCGGTGAGCTTGTTCTGCTGACCGCGTTTCCTTGACGGCCCGCCTTTTCCGGGTGGTGGCTGCTGCGCGGTCGGTCTCGCCGATCCCGCGGAGGAATTTCCCTATGTACGCCGTGCCCGACCTCACCGTCCCGGCTCCCGACAGCGCTCGTTGCGGCGGCCCGGTCAGCCTCGCTATGGGACTGGCCGCGCACCCAGAGCGGTGGTGGCGGCTGCTGGACTACCGCACCGACACCCGCTGGTACCGGCTGCTCGAACGAACCGACCAGCATGAGGTGTGGTTGCTGTCCTGGTTACCCGGCCAGGGCACCGATCTGCATGATCACGGCCCGGCGTCGGGTGCCTTCGCGATCGCGGCGGGCACGCTGACCGAACGGGTGGTCGCAGCCAAGCCGGGTCGGGCGCCGGTCGAGGTCACCCGGGCGCTGAACACCGGGAGTTGCCGCGCCTTCGGCCCGCACTACATTCACCAGGTCGCCAACACCGGCGCGGTACCTGCCGTGAGTGTGCATGTCTACACCCCAGGCCTGGCTGTGATGAATCGCTACCGGCTGGAGCCATCGAGGTTGTGCCATCTCGCCGTGGAGCAGGCCGGGGTGGATTGGTGAGCCGGCCACCCGGCGCGCTCAGCGTCGACCAGATGCTGGCACAGGCTCGCTCGCGGCTGCAGCGCCTCACCCCGGCGCAGGCGTACGAGGCGCTCGCGGCTGGTGCCCTGCTGGTGGACATCCGCCCTGACTGGCAGCGCGCCGAGGAGGGAGAGGTTCCCGGCGCCTTGCTGGTCGAGCGAAATCACCTTGAGTGGCGCTTCGACCCGGAGTGTGACGCCCGGCTACCGGAGGCCACCGGTTATGACGTGCAGGTGATCGTGCTGTGCTCGGAGGGCTACACCTCCAGCCTGGCCGCAGCTGCCCTCCAAATCCTGGGCCTGCACAACGCCACGGACGCGATGGGCGGCTTCCGCGCATGGGTCGCCCAAGGCTTGCCGGTCACCCCCGTCCACGATCACATTGTCGGAACGAGTAGCCGCGGTGAGCGCGGTTGATCTTCCGAAACTATGATCAGTGGCCCGGCGGAACCGGTCGGGCGGTCTTAGGCGCCCAGCGGCGAGCGGCGGCCGATGTGGGGCGGTACGGGGGCGTTGGTGGGTAGGTGGGGGCAGGGTTGTGGGGTGCCCCAGTGAGCGGTCACGGGAAGCACCCCTGCCCATGCCCGGACCGCTGCCACGTCCGCGGCGTCGTCGGCCGGCGGGCCGGTCCGGACCTTCACCGAGGCCTCCACCAGCGACAGCGCCAGCACCGCGGTGGCAGCGAGTTCCTTGTGGGTGGGCTGGCGGCTGTGCTCCCAGGACCCGGGAGCGAGATGCTCGACCAGCACCCGTAGCCCGTGCCGCACCTCCTCGTAGTCGGTGACCGCGCGCGCCGTGCCGTGTATCACCGCGCTGGCGTAGTTCAGGGAGTGGTGGAAGGCCGAGCGGGCATAGACCACGCCGTCGAGCCGGGTGACCGTGACGCAGATCGGCGTTGCCCGCGAGGCGGCCAGCAGGCTCGCCGCGCCACTGGAGCCGTGCAGGTAAAGAGTGTCGCCGTCGCGCCCGTACCCGGTGGGCAGCACCACCGGAGCGTCGTCGAGTATCAGCCCGAGATGGCACACCAGCGCGGAGTCGAGCAGGGCGTACAGCTCGGCGCGATCGCGGCGGGCTCGCTCGCGCAACCGCCGCGGGGTGCTGCGTGCGGTGGGTGACAGCGTCATGCTGACCACGGTGCCCGGCAAAGTGGCATCCTGAAACGGCCACTCGCATCCCGTTATGAAGGGCCATTCGTGCTGCCCGACGACCTACCGCTAGCGGTGGATCGCCAGGATCCTCGCCCGCTGGCGATTCAGCTGGCCGACGGGTTGCGGGCCGCAGCGGGAAGCGGAGCCCTCCGAAGGGGGGATCGGCTGCCGTCCACCCGAGTGCTCGCCACCACGCTGGCCGTCAGCCGAACGGTCACCGCAGCGGCGTACGAGGTGCTCCAGGCCGAGGGCTGGATCGGTGGGCGACGGGGCGCCGGCACCTACGTCATCGCAGCGCCGGGTCTATCGGCGTCGAAGCACCCGGAGGTGCCCCGCGTTAAAAACCAGGAGCCGGAACGGGGCATCGATCTGCGGCCTGGCGCGCCCTGGACGTCGGGTATGCATCCTGCGGCATGGCGACGAGCCTGGCGGGCGGCGGCGGATCCGCCGATGCTCACCCGTCCGGTGCTGGCCGGCCTGCCGGAATTCCGGGCCGCGGTGGTCGATCACCTCGTGCGCCACAGGGGACTAGCGGTGCGACCAGAAGCAGTGCTGGCCACCGGTGGTAGTACCGCGGCCGTCGCGGAGCTGGCTGCCGTGCTGCTGCGGCCGGGCGACGTGGTCGCCGTGGAGGAACCGGGCTATCCCCGGGCGGTTGCGACCCTGCGAGCCGCGGGGTTGCACGTGCTGCCCGCACCCGTGGATCTCGAAGGGCTGGTAGTCGCCGCCCTACCTGACCGAGCCCGCGCGGTCTACTGCACGCCGGCGCACCAGTTCCCGCTGGGCGCCACCCTGTCGGCTCGCCGCCGGCTCGCGTTGGTGGCGTGGGCCCGCGAGCGCGCGGCCTGGGTGCTGGAGGACGACTACGACGGCGAGCTGCGCCACCACGGCGCGCCGCTGCCGCTGCTGGCCAGCGTGGGACCTGACGTGGTGGTACACCTCGGTACCGCGAGCAAGATCCTCACACCGACGCTGGGTGTCGGGTGGCTGGCGGCACCCGACGAGGTGGTGGCCGCGGTCTGTGCGTACCGGTCGTCCACCGGCATGCGGCCGTCCCCGGCCGGCCAGCGGGTACTCACCGCGCTCGCGGTGTCCGGAGATCTGGCCCGCCACCTGCGCCGGGTGCGCCGGGAACTGGTAACCCGGCGCGACCTGCTGGTCGGCGCGCTGCGCGGGGCGGGGTTGCCGGTTCGGGGTGATCAGGCCGGCGCGCACCTGGTGGTGGATCTGCCGGGCGCGGACGCCGAGCGCAACGCGGTGCGCCGTGCCGTCGGCGAGGGGCTGCTGCTCGACGGGCTGGAGTGCTTCCATGACGGCTCGCCGGGTTGTCACGGCGTGACTCTGGGTTATGGCGCCCCGGCCCACCGATCAGCGCTCGCCGTGGCGCTACCTGGGCTGGCTGCGCTGCTCGCGGCGTCGTGACAGCAGCGCCGAGACCGCCGGATCACCGGGAGTAGGGTCTGCGGCCATGACGGATCGCAGGCTACGCGTCGCTGTCGTCTTCGGTGGCCGTAGCAGCGAACATGCGATTTCCTGTGTGTCGGCGGGAAGCGTGCTGCGCCACCTGGACCGTACGCGATTCGAGGTCGTCCCGGTCGGCATCGGCGCTGACGGTGCCTGGGTGCTGGGTACTGACGAGCCTGCCCAACTGGCGATCCGGGACCGCCGGCTACCCGCCGTGGACGGTGCCGCCACGGCGCTTGTCCTGCCCGGTGATCCGACCAGGCGGGAACTGGTGCGCATCGCGGGCGCCCGGGCCGGCGAAGTGCTCTCCGAAGTGGATGTGGTGTTCCCGGTACTGCATGGGGCTTTCGGCGAGGACGGCACGATCCAGGGACTGCTGGAGCTGGCCGACGTGCCCTACGTCGGCTCCGGGGTGTTGGCCAGTGCGGTGGGAATGGACAAGGAGTTCGCTCGCACACTGTTGCGCGCCCATGGTTTGCCGGTCACCGACACCGTGGTGCTGCGCGCCGATGACGTCACCCTCACCGCGCAGCAGCGCCAGCGGCTGGGTCTGCCGGTCTTCGTCAAACCAGCCAGAGCGGGCTCATCGGTGGGTATCACCAAGGTGGCGGGCTGGGCCGAGCTGCCGGCGGCGATCGCCACCGCACGCGCCGTCGATCCCAAGGTGCTCGTCGAGGCGGCGGTGGTCGGCCGCGAGCTCGAGTGCGGGGTATTGGAGTTCCCCGACGGCCGGATCGAGGCGTCGCTGCCTGCGGAGATCCGGGTGATGGCGCCGGGCGCCGCGAGCTGGTACGACTTCGACGCCAAGTATCTCGATGACGCATGCGAGTTCGACATTCCCGCCAAACTCGATGATGACATCACGGCTGAGCTGCAGTCGATGGCCGTCGCGGCCTTCCGTGCGCTGGACTGTCAGGGCCTCGCCCGGGTTGACTTCTTCGTCGGACCCGATGGTGCGCTGACCGTCAATGAGATCAACACGATGCCGGGTTTCACACCGATATCGATGTATCCCCGGATGTGGGCAGTAACCGGCGTGGACTACCCGAGTCTGCTCTCCCTCTTGATCGACACCGCGGTCGCCCGTGGCACCGGGCTGCGCTGAGCCGTTGATCTGATCAGGCCGCTGCGTCAAACGGGTGAACTCCAGCGACCTACTCACGAACGACTAGTTAGGCACGTAGGGGCCGCCCACGCGGTCCGCTGGTGTGCCTCGTGTGGTCGGTGACGTCGGTGTGTGGAGGCATTGCGATTGTTCGTCTCATTCGGCAGCAGCGGCACCGTTGATCAGGACGGCAGAGTGATCGACGATCCCGACGGGATGGCACTGGATCCGGGCCGGGACGCTTATCGCGCCCGCCACGCCCAACTAGATGATCATTCCGTCGACGCCCCGCCCGACGGCACCGCTGACGTGGTCGAGCCAGCTCCCAGTGCGGCCGTCGTTGAGGCGGCCGACGAGTGGGACGGGACGGAGGACTTCCGGTTCGTCGTCCGTCCTTACACCTGGACCCGGGGGCGCACCCGGCCGGTGCAGGATCTCGCCGTCGAGACGCTGGTCTCCACCAGCGACGAGGGTCGAGACGTGACAGCGATCTGCTCCGCGGAGCACGCCGCAATCGCTGAGCTGTGTGCCGATGTCCGGTCGGTCGCTGAGGTGGCAGCCCTGCTCGGACTGCCGCTGGGAGTAGCCCGGGTACTGCTTGCTGACATGATCGATACCGGCTTGGTGCACGTGCACCGCAACACCTTGGGCTTGGACAGCGCGCCGGACATATCGCTGATGGAGCGGGTTCTGGCCGGGTTGCAACGGATGTAGCGCGATCAGTGCGGGACGTCCACCTCGCGCCGCGGCAGGGTTTTCGCGATCACAGCGGCGATTTGCTGGAGTGGCCCGCTGCCGCTGGCCGGTGGCAGGGCCACCACGACGTAAACCGGGCGGTCCACCGCGACCCAGGTGCCGGTGCCGAGCCCGGCGAGTTCGAGGAACTGCACTCCGGAGACACCCAGCAGCCGCGAGGTCGCGGTGAGCTCGGCGGGCCGGCCCAGCCCGCAGCGCAGCACCACCGGCGGCTCGCCCCAGCCGGCCGCGCCCGCGGGGGCCGGGGCAGCGAGGTTCCGGCGTTGCAGGGCGCCGGTATCGCCGCCGTCGAGACTCTCGGGTAGGGCTGCCAGCAGCCGCGCACAGTCCATGGACTGGGCCGACGGGGCCGGGACGACAGCCAGCCCCAGCGGATCCAGAGGCTGGTCGCGCACCAGCGCAGCAGCGATGAGCACCCCCACCACCAGTGCCACCGCCAGGGCCAGGGCGATCCCGAGCGGCCAACGTGGCAAGCCGGCCGGCCGCGCGGAGCCCGATGAGAGCACGCCAGACCGCCGTCAGGACAGGTGCACGATGGGGCAGGTCAACGTGCGGGTGATGCCGTCCACCGTCTGCACCTTGGCCAACACCAGCTGACCCAACTGGTCCACGTCCGCGGCCTCCGCCCGCACGATCACGTCATATGGGCCGGTGACGTCCTCTGCGCTAGCGACGCCTGGCAGGCTCGACACCGCCGCAGCCACCGCGGCGGCCTTGCCGACCTTGGTCTGGATGAGGATGTATGCCTGAACCACGGCGGGGCCCTTCGTCTCGTCGGCTCGATCGGGGTAGGACAAAATCTACCGCTTGGATCGACTACCGCCTGGATCGGAGGCGTGACCGTGTGTGCTGCCGGTGGTGCCGTACCTGACCCGCCGCCCTCCGTCGCGGGCTCGGTAGCCGACCTGGGCGAATTCGGGCTGATCGCCCGGATCACTGCCGGCCGGGAACTGCCGCCGGGCACCCTACTTGGGCCGGGGGACGACGCTGCTGTGCTGGTGGCTGCGGACGGCCGGGTGGTGGTGACCACCGACGTGCTTGTCGAGGGGGTGCATTTCCGGCTGGACTGGTCCACGCCGCACCAGGTCGGACGCAAAGCGGTGGCGGCCAACCTCGCCGATGTGGCGGCAATGGGCGCGGTGCCCACCGCGCTGGTCGTCGGGCTGGCCGTTCCCGGGCGCACCCCGGTATCCACGGTGGATGGCCTGGTGGCCGGAATGTGGGCGGAGGCCGGGCAGGCCGGTGCCGGCATCGCCGGCGGCGACGTGGTCAGCTCAGAGCAGCTCGTCGTGTCGGTGACCGCCCTGGGTGACCTGCAGGGTCGTGCGCCGGTCACCAGGTCCGGTGCCCGACCTGGTGACGTGCTCGGGCTGTGCGGCCGGCTGGGCTGGTCCGCCGCGGGTCTCGCGGTGCTTCGCCGTGGATTCCGATCGCCGCTGGCGGTGGTCGCTGCCCACCGAGTTCCGGAGCCCCCCTATGGCGCCGGTCCGCAGGCCGCCGCGGCAGGTGCCACGGCGATGATCGACATCTCGGACGGATTACTCGCCGACGCTGGGCACCTGGCCGAGGCTTCCGGCGTCGGCCTCGACATCGATTCGGCGGCGGTACCGGTAGCTAGCAGGCTGGTCGAGGTGGCGTCAGCGCTGGGTGCTGACGCGCAGCACTGGGTGCTCACCGGCGGAGAGGATCACGCGCTGCTGGCGAGCTTCCCCGCTGGGGTGGCGCTGCCTCAGGGGTGGGCGCAGCTCGGGGTAGTGCGCCAAGGGCGCGGTGTGACCGTCGACGGTTCTGAAGTGCTCCCTGGGGGCTGGGAGCACTTCTCGTGAGTGGCAAACAGTGTTCCGGCCACTTGGCAACCAGCAGAGCCACTCACGACGCGGCCGTAGGCTGCCCGCCGTGGAGCTCGAGACGCGGACCTTCGACCATCCCGACGCCCGGCGGCTGATCGCCGCGCTGCAGCAGGTGTACGTCCACCGTTACGGCAGCGACGATGCCACGCCGATCGAGGGCAGCGAGTTCGTCGCGCCGCGCGGGATTTTCGTCGTGGGTTACCTCGACGGGACGGCGATCGCCTGCGGCGGCTGGCGAGCGCATGACCCGGGGCCGGAGTTCGCCGAGGGCGATGCGGAGATCAAACGGATGTACGTGGTCCCGGCGGCGCGCGGTCGCGGACTATCCCGGGTCGTGCTTGCCGAACTGGAGCGCCGGGCGGTCGCTGCGGGCCGGCGGCGGCTGGTGCTCGAGACCGGGATCCGCCTGCCCGAGGCGATCGGGCTCTACGTCTCGTCGGGCTACTCCGAGATCCCGCGATTCGGGGTGTACCGCGACAACCCCAGCAGCCGTTGCTTCGGCAAGCTTCTTGCGGTGGCGGCGCAGCGAGCCCGCTGACCGCTCGCTAGGGTCGCACACCGTGCCCGCAGCTGTAGACGAGATCGTGGAAACCGGCTGGGCCGGCGCGCTGGCGCCGGTAGCCGGGCAGATTGCCGCCGCTGGTGATTTCCTCCGCACCGAGATCGCCGCGGGGCGGCGTTACCTGCCCTCCGGCGCCAACATCCTGAGAGCCTTCACCCAGCCGTTCGACCAGGTACGGGTGCTCATCGTCGGCCAAGACCCATACCCGACCCCGGGCCACGCGGTAGGGCTGTCGTTTTCGGTCGAGCCGAGTGTGCGGCCGCTGCCGCGCAGTCTGGCCAACATCTTTCGCGAGTACAGCGACGATTTGGGGCTGCCCTGCCCGTCCAACGGGGACCTCAGTCCGTGGGCCGCGCGCGGTGTGCTGCTGCTCAACAGAGTGCTCACAGTGGAACCCGGTCGCCCGGGATCGCATCGCGGGAAGGGGTGGGAGGAGGTCACTGAGCAGGCCATCCGTGCCCTGGTGGCGCGTCCCGCGCAGCCACTGGTGGCGATCCTGTGGGGCCGCGACGCCCGCACCCTACGTCCGATGCTCTCCGGCGTTCCGTGTATCGAGTGCGCGCACCCGTCACCGATGTCCGCTGACCGCGGGTTCTTCGGCTCCCGCCCGTTCAGCCGCGCCAACCACCTGCTCGAAGACCTTGGAGCCGACCCCGTGGACTGGATCCTGCGCTGAGCTCAAGCCTGGATCGCCATTCGGAGCCGAATCGCGCTCTCGGTGCCGGTCCGCTCCGCGATTCGGAGCCGAGTGGTGGTCGTGGAGCGGTCAGCCTCGGGAGACTTTGCCTGCTTTGAGGCAGGAGGTGCAGACGTTGAGGCGGCGGCGCTGGCTGGCGCCGATTTTCGCCCGGACAGTCTGGATATTCGGGTCCCACCGGCGATGCGTCCGCCGGTGCGAGTGTGAGACGGACATGCCGAAGCCCGGTCCCTTGCCGCAGACATCGCACACGGCAGCCACGTCACACACTCCCTGGGTTCGTCGCTAGGGTGATACGCCCGTTCCCGGGCGGTCCGGTGAAGCGTAACCCGGCGGTGCCCGGCGCCGCGCACCGGGGACGGCGTGGGCCGGTAATCTTCGACGTTGGTAGCCCTTCAAGGCGCCCCGCAACGGGGTTGGTAGCTCTTGGAGAGCCACGAACCAGCCTAGAAACCGGCTCCGATGAAGGCGGTGAGCAGCCGCGGTGTTGCAGTCGCTGGATGGAGCGGCGGTCCGTCGCTGGGCAGCTACTTACTGCGACGCGCTCGCTGCGCACCGTGACGAGATCGACGCGCTCAACGTGTTCCCGGTCGCCGACCAGGACACCGGCTCCAACCTGTTGGCGACCATGCGGGCCGGGCTGGATGCGGTGCTGCGGGATCACAGCGTGGGCGGGGGCGTCCCGCCGGGTGGCACGGTCGCGGTGCTGGCGCGCGGCGCGTTGCTGGGGGCCCGGGGCAACTCGGGGGTGATCCTGTCCCAGGTGTTGCGAGGTCTGGCGGAGCCCCTGATCGGTCCGGAGTTGGATGGCCGGGCCTGGGACGGCGCGGCCCTGCGCAAGGGGTTGTGCCGGGCTGACGAGCTGGCCACGGCCGCGGTGTCTGAGCCGGTGTCCGGGACGGTACTGACCGTGCTGCACGCGGCAGCGCGGGCGGCCGCGGCGGTCGGGTCCGACGAGCTCAGCGCCGTGGCGTCGGCGGCCACTGCCGCCGCAGCCGGCGCGCTGGCCGACACTCCCCGCCAGCTCGCCGCGCTGGCCATCGCGGGGGTGGTGGACGCGGGAGGACGCGGGCTGACCCTGCTGCTGGAAGCGCTGCTGGCGGTGGTGACCGAGCGTCCCGGCGTGCGGTCCACTGCCGCCACCCGAACCCAGCCGCGCCCCGGGCAGGCGCTGTACGTGGCGCGCGAGGGCGGTCGCACCGAGTACGACCACGAAGTGATGTACCTGCTGGACGGTACGGATGAGGCAGGCGCCGCCACGTTGCGCGCCGAGCTCACCCACCTGGGTGACTGCGTGGCTGTCGTCGGCTCGGGCCCAACCGCGGTCGGGGGGGGCGCGGCGCTGTGGAAAGTGCACGTGCACAGCTCCGATGTCGGCGCTGTGATCGAAGCCGGAGTGCGGGCAGGGCGCCCGCACCGCATCACGGTACTGCGCTTCGCCGATCAAACCCCTGCCGATCACACCGACCAGGACGTGGCCCGCAGGCGGTCCGTCGTCGAACACGCGGTGCTCGCCATGGTTTCCGGATCTGGAGTGGCCGAACTGTTCCGCGGGGAAGGGGTGATCACCACTCCGGCTGACAGCGGCCTGGGCGAGCTACGCGCGGTTCTCGTCGGCACCCGCGCCCGGCATGTCACAGTGCTGGCGGAGCCCGCTGCCGTGACCAGGGTCGAACTCGCGGCAGCCCAGGTCCGGGGCACCGGCCAGGAGGTGGTGATCGTACCGACGGGATCCCCGGTGCAGGCACTGGCTGCGATCGCGGTGCACGACGCCGCGCGGCGCCCGGCCGACGACCTGGTGGCCATGACCGAGGCAGCGGCCGCCACCCGGCGCGGGGAGCTCACCGTGGCCAGCGGGGAGGCGCTGACCTGGGCCGGACGCTGCCAGCCGGGCGACACCCTGGGCATGGTCGGCGACGAAGTCGTCCTGATCCACCGCGACCCACTGATCGCGGCCTGCGAGCTGGTGGAGCGAATGCTGTCCATGGGCGGGGAGCTGGTCACAGTTCTGCTCGGCCAGGACGCCCCAGTCGGCGTCGGTGACACGCTGATCGAGCATCTGCGCAGAGCACATCCCGAGGTCGACGTGGTGATCTACGCCGGTAGCGTGCCGCGGCGCGTGTTGCTAGTGGGGGTGGAGTGAGCCGTGGCCGGGGTGGATGACGTGCTGGACCTGGTGATCGGTGCCAAGTCGGCGACGCTGCTCGCCGAGCAGCTGGATGTGCGTACCGTCGGCGACCTGCTGCGGCATTACCCACGCCGGTACGCCGACCAGGGTCAACTCACCCCGATCGCAAGTCTCACGCCGGGGGAGGACGTCACGGTGGTCGCCGAGATCCGCAGCTGCGTCTCCCGCCCGATGCAACAGAAAAAAGGCACCATTCAGCAGGCCGTGATCTTCGACGGCACCCGCACGCTGAACCTCACTTTCTTCAACCAGCACCGGTTGCCCAAGGTGCTCGTCCCCGGTCGGCAGGCGCTGTTCGCCGGCCGAGTGACGGTGTACGGCAAAAAGCGCACGCTGCAGCTCACCCACCCGCGGTACCAGCTGCTCGACGACGACGCGGACAAGCTCGCGGAGTTCTCCCGGGCGCTGATCCCGGTCTATCCCGCCACCAAGGACCTGCCGTCCTGGACCATCCAGCTCTGCGTGCGCCAGGTGTTCGACGTCCTAGACGATCCCGAGGATCCGCTACCGGCCGAGCTGCGGGCGCGGCACCGGCTGCTGGATCTGGG
Organism: Pseudonocardiales bacterium; assembly: GCA_003244245.1. Taxonomy (GTDB): domain Bacteria; phylum Actinomycetota; class Actinomycetes; order Mycobacteriales; family Pseudonocardiaceae. The sequence goes on along the minus strand of QHBY01000147.1, from coordinate 6,082 downwards.
CGCTGCGTTGCGCGCCGTGCACCGCAGCGACGACCGCGCGCAGATCGCGACCGCGCAGCGCCGGCTGAAGTGGGACGAGGCGATGGCGGTGCAGCTCACTCTCGCGCGGCGCCGTCAGGAGGCGGCGCGCCGGCCCGCGCCGGCCTGCCCGCGCCGCGACGGTGGCCTGGCCGCTGCCTTCGACGCCGCGTTGCCCTTCACATTGACCCCCGGCCAACATGAAGTGGGCGAGTTGCTGGCCGTCGAGCTGGCCGGTGAGCACCCGATGAACCGGCTGCTGCAAGGCGAGGTCGGATCGGGGAAGACCGTGGTCGCGTTACGCGCGATGTTGCAGGTCGTCGACGCGGGGCGGCAAGCCGTGCTGCTCGCGCCCACCGAGGTGCTCGCCGCGCAGCACGCCCGGTCCCTGCGAGCGTTGTTGGACGACCATGGCCGGGCTGGCGAGCTCGGGTCAGCCGAGCAGGCCACCCGGATCGCCCTGCTTACCGGCTCGCTGCCGGCCCGAGCTCGCAAACAGGCACTGCTGGACGCGGCCAGCGGTGCGGCCGGGATCGTGGTCGGCACGCACGCCTTGATCCAGGACCGGGTGTCCTTTGCCGACCTGGGCCTGGTGGTGGTCGATGAGCAGCACCGTTTCGGTGTCGAGCAGCGCGACGCGCTGCGCGCCAGGGCGGTCGACGGCACCAGCCCGCACGTGCTGGTGATGACCGCGACGCCGATCCCGCGCACTGTCGCGATGACCGTCTACGGCGATCTGGAGGTCTCCGCGCTGCGCGAGCTGCCCATTGGCCGGTCACCGATCTCGACCACCGTGGTGCCGGTCGGCGAAAGACCCGGCTGGCTGGAGCGGGTGTGGCGGCGGACCGCTGAGGAGGTCGCCGCGGGCAGGCAGGCGTACGTGGTGTGCCCACGAATCGGCGGCGCGGACGCTGCCGGCGAGGATGAGGCCGGCGAGGACGGCGAGGACGGCGAGCGCCCGCCGCTGGCGGTGCTCGAGCTGGTACCGCAGCTCGCCGAAGGTCCGTTGGCTGAGCTGCGGCTGGGGGTCTTGCACGGTCGCCTGCCGGGCAATGACAAGGACGCCGCGATGCGATCCTTCACCGCCGGTGAGATCGACGTCCTGGTCGCCACCACCGTCGTCGAGGTCGGGGTGGACGTACCGAACGCCACCGTCATGGTGATCATGGACGCGCAGCGGTTCGGGGTCAGCCAGCTGCACCAGCTGCGCGGTCGGGTCGGCCGGGGGACGCATCCCGGGCTGTGTCTGCTGGTGACCGACTCGCCCGAGGGCACCGCCGGTCGGGAACGGCTCGACGCCGTCGCCGCGACCACCGACGGGTTCGAACTGGCCCAGCGCGACCTGGAGCTACGCCGCGAGGGGGACGTGCTCGGCGCGATGCAATCCGGCCGGCGTTCCGGGCTCAAGCTGCTCTCGCTGCTGCGTGACGCGGACCTGATCGGCCAGGCGAGGCATGCCGCCCAGCAGTTGGTCGACACTGATCCCGACCTCACCGCGCACCCCGGTCTGGCCCGTTTAGCGGCCGACCTCCTCGACGACCAGCGCGCCCAATTCCTCCAAAAAGTGTGAGCGCATCCCCGGCAACCGGGTGATGGCCGAGACCATTCTGCTGAACTCAATCTCGCCCAAAAGCAGGAGACGAACCTGTACGGCACCGTTGTCGACTCTTTGGCCGGCGTCGCCAGCTACGGCCGCTCGGCTCGCGCCATCATCACCAGCGTGATTGACGATTGCGCACAGCACCTACTCGAAGATAGCGACTGCACATCTCAACCCGAGGAGGATCCATGGCGACCACGTGGAGCTTCGACACATGCCCAGTAGCGAGGGCCATCGACGGGGGCGGCGCGCAGCTCCTCGTGTCCACGCACTTACGGTGGGTTCAGCGGGTTGGATCGACGACGCCGGCTGAGCTGCCGCCGCGTCGGGCGGGCTCGCCGGCGGCAAGGACGGTGCCGTTGGGAAGGAATTCCAGGCCCGACGCATCGCCGATATCCGGGCTGATCTTGATCCCGGGATCCAGCGGCGAGGTGTCGCTGATCGCGAACTTGTGGCCGAGCGCTGCTAAGCCACGCGTCGCGGGCGCCGCGATGAACGCCGGCTCGGCCTGGGTCGTCGCGGCGTTGCGCTGCGAGGCGCGGGGCGCGGCGATCGCATCCGGCAGGCTCATACCGAAGTCGATCCGGTTGAGAAGGATCTGCAGGACGGTGGTGATGATCGTGGCGCCACCCGGCGAGCCGACTGCCAGGAACGGTCGACCGTCGCGAAGCACGATCGTCGGTGACATGCTCGAGCGCGGCCGCTTGCCTGCAGCCGGCAGGTTGGGGTCGGGCGCGCTGCCCTGCGTCGGCGCGAAGTTGAAGTCGGTCAGCTCATTGTTGAGCAGGAACCCTCGACCCGGAACCACGATCCCGCTGCCGCCGAACTCCTCGATCGTGTTGGTGCACGACACGACGTTGCCCGCACCGTCGGCGACCACGAAGTGGTTGGTGTGGTGTTCCCGGTCGGGCACCGGGACGGCCGCGCCGGACGATGGTGTGCAGCTGAGCGAGCCGGTGAACGGGTCCCCGGGCGCGACCGGGCTGACGCCCGCCTTCGCCGGGTCGATAACGCAGGCACGCTGGCGGCCGAAGGATGCCGAGAGCAGTTGCCGCTCGGGCACGTCGAAGTACCGGGGGTCGCCGAGGTAACGGTTGCGATCGGCGAAAGCGAGCCGGCTGGCCTCAAGGTAGTGATGCAGCGCCTGCACCCGGTTCAGCGCGGCCAGGTCGACGTTGCCGAGGACGTTGAGCGCCTCGCCGTCAGTGATGCCGCCGCTGGACGACGCCGCCATGCCGAAGACGTCGAGGCCGCGGTAGTTCACATGAGTCGGCTCGGCGTCGCGCGTGCGGTAGGCGCGCAGGTCGGACAGCGTCATCGGGCCGGGTCTGGCCACCAGCGTGGCGCCGGCTGCCAACGGCAGATGCGCAACGGCGTTGACCAGGTCGGTGCCGATCGGGCCACTGTAGAGCGCGCTGATCCCGTCCTTGCCGATCTCCCGGTAGGTCCTCGCGAGGTCGGGATTGCGCAGCGTCGAGCCCACCGCCGGCGGCGCACCGCCGGGCAGAAACAGTGTCGCCGTCGAGCTGAACTGGGCGAAGCGCGCAGCGTTCTGCCGCGTCAGCTCCCGGAACGTCGCATCTACCACGAAGCCGCGTTCGGCTACTTGCTCGGCCGGCCGCAGGTCCTCGGCGAGCCCGAAGCGACCCCACCGCTGCAGCGCGCGCTGCCAGGTGGCCAGAGTTCCGGGCACGCCGACGGACAGTCCGCTGGTCACTGCGGTCGGCAACGACAGCGGCTGCTTGGTGGCCGGGTCGAGGAACATCGACGGTCCGTCGGCATCCGGCGCGGTCTCCCGGCCGTCGATGGTGGACACCCGGTGGGTGCGCGCGTCGTAGTAGACCAGATAGCTTCCGCCGCCGATACCCGCGACGTAGGGGTCGGTCACGCCGAGCGTGGCAGCAACCGCGACCGCGGCGTCGGCGGCCGTTCCACCGTTGCGCAGCACGTCCAGGCCGGCTTGGGTCGACTCTGCGGTGTCCGAGACCACCGCGCCGCCGTAGCCCTGCGCCACCGGTGTCTTGGCGCTCGGATGGATCGGTGCAGCCCGCGCCGGGGCAACGGCCGCGGCGACCAGACCCGCACCGAACAGCAGCCCCGCGGCGAGAGCGGCCCCGAACCGACGTGTTCGCATCCGCATCCCCAGTGATCGACGTTGCAGCGGTCGACGTTCTAGCCAGCGGGTAGCTGGCTGCGGGCGGCGGCGTCCAGCGCGGCGGCGGCGGTCGGGGGGAGCCGCAGCGTGCCGCTGCGGTCCAGCTTCGCCAGCTCGGCGCGGGCCTTGGCGTATGCGGCGGTGCGCTCGGCATCGTGGTCGGAGTCTCGGGCCACGGTGAGCAGCTTGATCGCCCGTGCCACGGTGGCCCGCTCCTGCGCGGGGATCCCGGCCAGCCGGATGCGTTCGGCGGCGTCGCGCGCGGCGCGCCAGGCGCGCCACGCCTGATCCACTGCGGTAGCGAACCGAGCGCAGTGCGCGGCCGGCGGTTCGGTGTCCGTGTCCAGTGCCTGGGCCTCGGCGAAGGCGTCGACGAACCGGCCGGTGGACGCCACGGTGACGTCGGTCAGCGCGGGTAGCCGCAGTATCGCGAGCGGGTCGCATTCGAACTGGCCGTACTCACCGCGCAGCTGGGCGAACCTGGCCCGGGTAGCCCGCCAATCCGGAATCGGCGCGGCCCGCGCGGCGGGTGGCACCGCAGCCGGCTGCCCGGCGCCCATCGCCCGGCGGCGGCGCTGCAGGTGCCGCACCACGACTACCGAACCCGCTCCGACCAGCAGGACCTGCCCGAGGACCGCCACCAGGGCGAACAGTGCGACGGTGACCACGCCGGCGCCGGCCAGGACCGCTGCGCACAGCAGTACTAGCAGCGGACCGACGTGCCGCCGCGCCCGACTCCGGCGGTGATAATGGTGGTACCGCGCTTTGCCCATGGCTGCGTCCCTTCATGCCATATCCTTGATACCCCTCCAGCCGCTCGCGTGGGAGAGCCTTGCGCGCCTGGGATATCACAGTTCCTCCCGGCGGCCGTTATCACCTGCGATGATTGCGCTCAGTACCCGCCGGTAGGACATCCCGGCCAAGCGGCCGACCGAAGGGAGGTGGCACATGTTCCGCAAGGTGCTGGTCGCCAACCGAGGGGAGATCGCGATCCGGGCGTTTCGGGCCGCCTTCGAACTGGGCTGCCAGACGGTCGCGGTGTTCCCCTACGAGGACCGCAATTCCGAGCACCGGCTCAAGGCCAACGAGGCCTACCAGATCGGCGAGAGGGGTCATCCGGTCCGGGCGTACCTGTCGGTACCGGAGATCATCCGGGCCGCCCAGCGCACCGGAGCCGACGCGGTCTACCCCGGTTACGGCTTCCTGTCGGAGAACCCGAAACTGGCCATGGCCTGCGAGCAGGCCGGCATCGCCTTCGTCGGGCCGCCCCCCGCCGTGCTGGGACTGGCGGGTAACAAGTCCAGAGCAGTGGCCGCGGCCCGCGACGCGGGCGTGCCGGTGCTTGCGTCCTGTGCACCGTCGGCCGACATCGAGCAACTGATGGGCGACGCCGAGGCGATCGGATACCCGATCTTCGTCAAGGCCGTCGCCGGCGGCGGTGGGCGCGGCATGCGCAGGGTCACCGAGCCCTCTGGTCTGGGCACCGCACTGGAGGCCGCCAGCCGGGAGGCCGAGTCGGCATTCGGCGACCCGACCGTGTTCCTGGAGCGCGCGGTCATCGACCCCCGGCACATCGAGGTGCAGATCCTCGCCGATGCGACCGGGGCCGTCATCCATCTCTACGAGCGGGACTGCTCGGTGCAGCGGCGGCACCAGAAGGTGGTGGAGGTGGCACCCGCGCCGAACCTGGACCCCGATCTGCGGCAGCGGATCTGCGCCGACGCGGTGACCTTCGCCCGGAAAATCGGCTACGTCAACGCGGGCACCGTGGAGTTCCTCGTCGACCGAGGCGGTCACCACGTGTTCATCGAGATGAACCCGCGTATCCAGGTCGAGCACACGGTGACCGAGGAGATCACCGATATCGACCTGGTCGGCGCCCAGCTGCGGATCGCGGCGGGGGAGACGCTGGCCGATCTGGGGCTGCGTCAGGACGCGATCGTGCCGCATGGCGCCGCGCTGCAGTGCCGGATCACCACCGAGGACCCGGCCAACGAGTTCCGCCCGGACATCGGGACGGTCACCGCGTACCGCTCGGCCAGCGGCGCCGGGGTCCGGCTCGACGGCGGCACCATGCACGCGGGTGCCCAGATCAGCGCGCACTTCGATTCACTGTTGGTCAAGGTGACCTGCCGGGGCAGCGACTTCGCCACCGCGGTGCGCCGGGCCCGCCGGGCGCTCGCCGAGTTCCGGATCCGCGGGCTGGCCACCAACATTCCGTTCCTGCTCGCGCTGCTCGACGAACCGGACTTCGTGGCGGGCAAGGTCACCACCTCCTTCATCGAAGAGCGGCCGCATCTGCTCACCGC
>QHBY01000146.1 GCA_003244245.1 Pseudonocardiales bacterium | reverse complement strand
TCTGGACGGCTTCGGTGATGGAGCTCAAGGCGCCGTCACGGTCGCCCGCGTACATCTCACGGGCGCTGACCCGCTCCAGGAGCGCAGCAAGATCGGCTGGTGCAACGGTGTTGTTTCGTGCGTCAGCCAGTAGTCGCCGATCGATCTGTAGCCCGACGGCGTAGAGCCCGGTTGAGGTGAAGGGAATCTGATGGCTGATCTCGGTAAGCGGCAGCGGGCAGTCCGATCGCGCGGTGATGTGCTGGATGCTGTCCGCGGCGGCCCCGCCCACCGCCGCCGCGACGGAGAGCACGAGCGGCCACTCGCCGGGCTGCGTGTCCAGCAGCGTGGTGATCAGCCCCGTGGCCCGTTCCGGGTTGTTCTGACCGGCTCTGGTCAACGCGATGACGGCCTGCTGTTTGCCGGGTCTGTCGGCGCTGTCGAGGGTTCGGGTGAACAGTGCCCGGTCGGCGTCGAGTTCGGTCAGCATCAGGTGGTCCCCGACGGGATCGGGCCGCACGGCGAGGCCTTCTCCGGGTGCCGGGCTGAGGCAGGTCACNNGGTGCGGCGGGCCGCGCGCCGCTCGGCGGGGTCGTCGGCCAACTCTGGCACCGCTGTGAGCACCTCGTACGCCCGCTCCTCATCCGGTGCGGTCAGGGAGACGCAGGCGGCGGCCTTGCGCAGCAGTCGTCGTTCCGGATGGGGCGTGGTGTGCACGGTGCACCAGTAGTCAACCTCGTGACCCAGCACAGCCTCGTACAGCTCGCCGGGTGTGCTGGGCAGCGAGGCGGCGCCTTGCGCGGCGATCCACCCAAGAAGCACGACATCCAGGGTGGTCCACCGGATTCCGTCCGGGACACGCGGCGGGGTGACCGCTTCGCTGGTCAGCGCCCGCACCGTCTGGCGGTATAGGTCCCCTGAGTCCGGATGGGTATCCGGCAGCGCGATCGCCGCCTGCTGGTAGGGGTGCCGGGTGCCGATGAGCGCGTTCTGGATTGTCGGTAGCCAGTCGCCCTCCCCGGAGCGGGCGGTCAGCAGCACGACCGCCGGCGCGCCCTGGCGGGCTTGCAGAGCTTGGAGCAGCGTGACGGCGTCCGCCGCGCGGCCGTCGGCGTAGTCGAGCACGACCAGTACGGGGGAGAGCACCCCGGCGAGCCACTCGACGCCCGCGTTGCCTTTCGGGAGTATCCCGGCGTACCAGCCTTGGGCGCGCAGTCGCTGAGCGAGTTCGAGCGCGAGTCGGGTTTTGCCAGCTCCACCGAGCCCGGTGATCACACCGATTCCGGTGGCCGACCCGGCGGTGATCGTGTGGCACCAGTCCAGCAGCACGGTCAGCTCGTCGCGAGCCTGGAACCGGACCAGCGCGTACTCCGCGCGCAACAGCCGCAGCGGCGACTCCGCCGTGTCCGCCGAACGGTAGGGCTCCCGCAGCGGCTCCAACGCCGGCCGTGGGCCTGGATCGAGGGTGTCCTGGGCCCGCCAGGCCCGTCCGATGTCAACCCCGAGCCGCCACCCCCATGCTGGTTCGTCGTCGGACCCGAGGAGGTAGCGGGCGCCGTTCGCGATCGCCTCGTCGAGCTCGACGTCCAGCCCGAGGGTAGCGGTGGCACCCAGCGAGCGGGCCAACCCGACCGGGTCGACGGCGACGTAGGCCCGTGACCCGTCCAGTTTCCGTTGCACCGTGGCGGTCAACCGGTCCGGCGGGGTATGCCAGACAGGGTCCGCGGGTTCGGCGGTCGGGTCCAGGTCCCGGTCAAGGCGGATCAGGACGATCGCGTGCAGCGCCCCCGTCCCACCCGGGGCAGCCAAGATCACCACGACCGGATGCAACCCCGCGTGCAGACAACCGCCGGCCAGCACGAGCGCCAAATCCAGGCACGTGCCGTGTCCGGGCGCCCACAACACCTGATCGGGTGGGCGGATCACCTGCCGTCCGGCCTCATCACTGGACGCCTCGAACACGTAGCCGATCCCGAGCTCGCTCAGCGCGCGGTAAACCTCACCCAGCCGCGTGGTCGTCGCCTCCCCCGACCGGGCGGGGACTTGCGCTAGTTTTGCCACCTCGTCGGGCAGGACGAAGTGGGCGAGCGCGCGTTCCTCGCCGTCGAGCTGCCATCGCGGCCAGCCGCTCACGGCCCGACCACCGCGATCGTGTCCTGCGCGCTCAGGTCGCCCGCGGCGGGAACCGCTCGCGCGCAGATACGGACGTCGAACAGACCCTCCGGCTGCCCCGGTAGTTCGCCGGTGAACAACCGCCGATCAGCGGCCCAGTCCAACGTCACCTCCACAGGCTCGGCCAGGTCATCGCCGCTCGGGGTGAGGGTGGCGAACACCGGGTGTCTCGACACGTCGGAGGGCACCTGACGCAGGTGAACGGTGACCGGGATCGGTTCGCCGACGGCGTGCATCTCCGGCAGGTCCAGACCGATCGCCGCCGTGCCCTCCTCACCCCGGATCCAGCCCACATCCCGCCGCTGGCGGTACCGCGTCAGCAACGCCACCAGCCCAGGCGTGTCAACCATCGGGACATGTCGAGCGCGCNNGCAGCCGGATCAGATCGTTCTGGTGGTTGCTCATTTCGATCGGCACGGCAGAGATCGCCGGCACGGTACCGTCGCCGAAGTCGTTCTCCCAACCCGTGCGGTCCAGCCACGCGGGCGCGGTGGGAGCCACCGTCAGCGTCGTGCCATCCCACGTCGCCGCATCGGGAGTGGGATGACTCCAGCCCAGGCACGCCACCACCTCCGGGCCGCCGCGAGGCATCTCCGTCCACGCCCGCTCAACCTCCAGGTGCATCTCGTAGGTTGCGCGCGCTGTCGACAACACCGGAATCGGCAGCTCGTGGGGATACACGGCCCGACCCGCCGTCAAGTCGGTGACCGCTTCGTAGCGCGGCAGCAGCTCCGCCACCGACGTCCATTCCCGCAGCAGCCGCGTCGGCCACGGCAGTGGCACACCCAGGACGCGAACGCCGTTGACCATCCAGTCCAGCGCCTTCGGCGCACCCCGATGCGGGGTTCCGAGGGTGATCAACGACCGGCACCACCGCCAACGTCCCATCACGCCCAACCACTGGCGCGCCACCAACCCACCCAACGAATGCGCCACAACGACCACCCGCCCAGCCCGCTCAGCCTCCGACACGACACCGAAGTGCGCGTTGACGACCGCGTCCAGGCGCTTCGCCGCGTCGACCACACCCAACCGGAAGTCATACGGCGCTACCACAACGTCCGCGCCCAGCACCGGACGCTTCGGATCGCCGTGGCCGTCGATCTTCCCGAACGCACCCAGTGACGCCAGCAGCCTCTCGTAGCCGGCAACGATGGTGAAACCCAACAACTTCGTCGACTGGGTCAACCCAATCGGCTCCAGTCGCGGCCACTCGTTCACGCTCATCCGCTTCGGCCGCACCACGAGGTCACCAATGTCCCGTTTCCCGGCGTCCCACACGACATCGTCCCGATCACCCAGACGGGCCAGAACACTCCCCCCGATCCCAGGCACCACCACGATCAAATGATTCGACACAACCGCCCCACCAACTCCCCGCCAACCACAGATCGCACTTCCCGTGGACTACGTCGCAACGCCGCAACCAGCCGTTACCGGTCCACACGACTCCTACCGATGACCGCGCCGCCGCGGCGACTCGGGCACCCAAGACATCGCGGCATCCGCCGTCACCTTGCCGGTGCGCGCGGACCGCCCCGCGACGATGTCCGTGACCCACAACAGCGGCTCGTCACCACCTCCACAATGGCCTACTTCCAGGCGCTGCGCCCCGCGCGGCAAGTCGTGCCGAGCAGGGTGGCAGGCCCTCGACTTGGGCCAGCCGCGGGCGGCCGTGATCAGCTCGGGGTGATCGGCCAGGTGACGTCGGTAGCGCTCGACGGCTCCGCCGGGCTCATCCCCGGCTTGTCGCCGCTGGTGGTGCCCGTCCAGGGGTTGCCCCACCGTGTCGGGCGGCCGACGTACACGGCGCCGTCGGGCATCCGCCAGCCCGCCGTCCGGCGGCGCTGAATCCTCGCCGGGCCATGTTCAGTCATCGGCTGGGCCGATCAACGGGCCACGCGCGAGGCCCTCCCCACCGATGAACACCGCCGGGAGCCGGGCGGTGTCGCTGGCGTCGCCGTGGTGCCAGCGCAAGGTGGCGAAGTGCCCGAACGTCAACCCGGCCGCCGCGTTCCCGGTCGAGCCGGCGCCGAGGATGACCACCACGGCGGGGATCTCGGGGTGACGAGTCCGGATGTCAGCCACCGCAGACTCCAGAGCGGCGACGAGCGAAGCACTGACCAGTGGGATCGACGGGGACGTGTCAACGGCGGTCATCGGGACTGCCGCCACTCGATCGGCTCCGCCTGGCCGCCGCCAGGCTGCTGCCCGCACAGTGGTGATCCGTCGCGGTGTGACCAGGTCAGCGGGGGCTCACCCGGCTGGCGGGTTGTTGGGGGTTCGTCGGTGACGGGCTCCGCGCAGCCTGGGCAGGCCAGGTCGTTCAGCTCGACCCAGTCGTCGAGGCGGTGCAGGTCCTCTACCGCGTCCGACCGAGCTGGCGCCGGCGCGGTTGAGGACCGAACCCACCGGGTTGCGGGGCTCGGGCCCTGGCCCAGCGCTTGCTCGGTGACGTGCTCGCCGGCTGGGGTGCTCACGCGACCCGCCGCCGCCCGCTGCGCTCGACCTCGCCGCGTTGACGCAGCAGCTCACGGCGTTCGCTCGGGGTCATCCCGCCGCGCACCCCGTAGGCGGTGTCACGCCGGTCGAGGGCATCGGCCAGACACTCGGTCCGGACTGGGCAGACGGCGCATACCCGTTTGGCCGCGCGCCCACCGCCGCCTGCCTCGGGGAAAAACAGCTCCGGGTC
>QHBY01000145.1:912-2008 GCA_003244245.1 Pseudonocardiales bacterium | reverse complement strand
GGTCAGGCGGCTCCGGCGCAGAACACCGACGGGCCGCCCGCAATTCCCGGCGCGACCAAAGATGACACCGTCGCCAAGGCTGGCGACGCAGTGAACAAGGACAATCTCGTCCTCACGACCACCGTGATCAAGAAGGGTGACAGCACGTTCGGCAAGACACTGTGCTCAACGATGACCTACCAGAACAACCAGAAGGGTCCAGTATCGTTCAATGCTTTCGACTGGAAGCTGCAGGACCCGAACGGCACGATCCTGACCACAACCATCGGCGGCAGCGACAACACGCTGAACTCTGGCGACCTCGCTCCCGGCGGGAAGGTGACCGGTGACGTCTGCTTCGACAACAAGAGCAGCGCGTCTGGTCAATACGTGGTCCTCTACCAGGGCTCGATCTTCTCGGGCGACCGCATCGACTGGATGAACAAGGTCTGACGTTCCGAGAGCCCACCGGACGCGCGAGAGCCCCGTACCCACTGCGGTAGGCGGACCGGGGCTCTCGTGGGCGTAGCGGACAGATGATCAGCCAGCCGTTCGAGGATCACCAAGGGCCGGCTACCGCACCGGCTGCACCGGGTCGCGGCCGCCCGCGCGCTCGCGGTGGAGGAGTCCTACCTCTGGCCCGAGCTCATCAGCGACCCGCTCAGTCAGTCCGCGAGCCAGGCCGAGCTACTCCAGCTCTACCCGTCACGCGGTGCGGTTCCCGCCGACTCCTGGCGGGAGCTGTTCAACAGCGCCCGCGACTCGATCGACATCCTGATCTACGCCGGAACCCACCTGTTCGAGAACGACCTGGTCGGCACCCTCGCTCGCAAGGCCAAAGAGGAAGTCCACTGCCGGGTACTCATCGGCGACGAAGCCAGCGAGGCCGTCCGCCTCCGGGCCGCCGAGGAACGCACCACAGGCGGACTGGAGGGCCGCATCCAGCTCCACCGCCTGTACCTCCAAGCGTTGCGAGATGTGCCCGGGATCGAGATCCGCGCGCAACGGCGCCACCCTATACAACTCCCTTTACCGCTTCGATCAGGACTTGCTCGTGAACACCCACGCCTACGGAGCCCCGGCTGGTCTCTCGCCGATCCTGCACCTGCGGCGGGGG
>QHBY01000145.1:0-890 GCA_003244245.1 Pseudonocardiales bacterium | reverse complement strand
GCGCTCGTTCGACGAGGTGTGGCAGATCGGCACACCCGAGGAGTGACGCCAGTTGTCCGACCGGGAATGCTGGACGCATGGCCCGTACTGACTATTACAACGACCCGAACGCACCGAGGGCGAACAGCCTCGTTCCGTCGGTGACCGCCGCCGTCCGCGATGACGAGGGTCGGCTCCTCCTCATACACAAGATCGATAACGACTACTGGGCTCTACCAGGCGGCGCGATGGAACTCGGCGAGTCCATCGGCGACGCCGCGATCCGCGAGGTCGCAGAAGAGTCCGGCATCCGCATCGAGATCACCGGCCTGGTCGGCCTCTACACCAGTCCCGCCCACGTGATGGCCTACGACGACGGCGAGGTCCGCCAGGAGTTCTCAGTGTGCTTCCACGCCCGCCCACTCGGAGGTAAGCTGCGCGAGGACGGCACCGAGACCAAGGCCGCGCGATGGGTCGAGCCCTCGGAGCTGGCCGGGCTGTCAATCCACCCGTCGATGCATACCCGCATCAACGACGCTCTCGCCGGACTCAGCCGTCCGCGCATCCTGTAGCGCGCAGCCGACTCCGCGTGCGTTCGATCGTCGCCTCCACCGTCGGCCGAGCGCGGGTCATCGCCCGAACGACCGGCGAGCACGGCTCATAGCGCGTCAGGATCTCGCCGAGCCGGGCCGGATAGTCGAAACGCTCACCGGCCGGGCCGGTCGTCATATCGGCCATCCACAGGGCGTCGGCCAGCCGGCTCTCCTCGCGGGGCCACTTTGACAGCTCGGTGACCAACCCACGCTCCTCGGCCTCGAACGTGGCCGCCGAGTGGTGCGCCACCAGTGCACACAGGCGATCGGAATACCCGAGGTGGACGAGGTGCTGAGCGCCGTTGAGCTGGTGCATGC
>QHBY01000144.1 GCA_003244245.1 Pseudonocardiales bacterium | reverse complement strand
TTCTCCGCTTTTCAGCGGCCGTGTGCGATCTACCAGATGTTCAGTTAGACGGACCCGCGGCCGTAAGCCCGCAGGCGAGGGTCTACGCGGACTCGGGCAGCTGCAACGCCTCCTTCGGCTGGAGCCCCGGCGGGAGTTCGTCGAGGTGGTCTAACCCGATGCGGATGAGACCAGCGAGCAAGTCGCTGTAGGTGACGCTTGCGGCGTCACCCATGTCCCGTATCCGCTCGGCCTCGTCCACCTTCAGGGCAGTGATCATCCGGTCCCGTGGGCCGAGTGAAGGTCGGCCGCCACGACCACGTCGAGCAGGCATGCCGGAGATCTTGGCCTACTGATTCAGAAACCCCGCGGAGACACGCCGAGGCGAGTTCAGCGAGTTTCTGAATCACAGTCGGCGCCACTCCCCCGCTTCGGGGTCTCACACCTCACGGACCGATCACATCTCCGGGCAGATCTGCGCCCTAGCTGGACCAGGCGTTCCCGCACATCGTTGGTGCGATACGCGGCGCGGGCGAGCTTCCGCCCCCGCATCTGAAGTGCGACCGCGACCTCTTGACGTGACGTGGCGCATGCTCCGGACCTGACCTGTTGTCAAGGGGTCAAGCCGCTGATTGCAGCGATCTTGCATATTTCCGCAGCTCAGAGCACTAATCAACGATCATTGTTGATCACGTGACTCCTTGTCCCCCAGCCCAGTCCGAACAGCGCCTTGAGCTGCGGAAATCTGCGGTCCGCTGGTCAGGGTGGTGCAGTTCGAAGCTGTTCATGTCCGCTCAGGCCGGGTCCGGCAGAGGCCGTGCAGCACGAGCGTGCCGCTGCGGGCCAGGCGCGNNTCGCCACAGCAGTCACGATGTGACAGGTGATTCGATCACAAGGTGAGGCGCAGGCTCGAAGCCTTGAGCGCAAGACATCTGGTGGGGCGACGCGCGGCTGCGCGCCTTCAGCCAGCAGAAGGGTCGGTGCGGGAGGCTGCGGACCGGCGCCGCCCCGCTGGAAGCCCGGCCAGGACGACCTGGTCGGAGTAGGCCGTGTGTGGGAGCAGGAGATCGCCCGCCCGCCGCGCATCCAACCATCCCGCGCGTAGTTCGTTGGCGGTCGCCTGGTCGAGCCGGAGAGTGAGCGGCGCGCGCGCCGACTCCTCGTCACTGCTCCCTTCCTGCCCCATCATACGACGCGTCGTGGTGTTAGGTATCAACTTCAATCCCCGTGAGATCACACGCCTGGCGTGGTCTTGTTGGGTCAACAGGACGTCCCCGGCTTTGCGGGCCTCGAGCCACGCAGCACGTAGTACGTTCGCTACCGGCTGGCTCAGCCGGAGGGTCCGGGGCGCGTTCAGACTCGCCCCTTCCGATCCGGGGGATCCTCGCGGCTTCGATCGACGGGCCCCACGTCGCTGAACGGCTCGGTTGACCGTGGCGGATCCGTCGACACCGTTAGCGGTGTTGGAGGCCCGCACGTTGCTAATCGCTGTCGAGTCCTCGCCGAGTACCTGGGTCGTGTCGTCGATCCAGGCTTCCGCAGGTGTGGGGTCGGTATCCGGTTCGCCCTCAAGCTCGGGGCCCCCCGAGCCCCGTCGGCGAAGGGTGGTGGCGCCTACCACCGGGCGGTTCTCCGCCCCGGCGTTGGACAGCATGGCGAGGACAGCGGTTCGGGTGTCCTTCTTAGGCATGGTGGCGTCCCCGGGTCTTTTGGAGGTCCACTACGCGGTTCATCACCTCAACGGTGAACCTGGCATAGGCGTTCGATAGGTCTGGGTCAGCCCCTTGGTCACCAAGAACCGTGCAGTCAGCGACCATCCGCTCAGCCGCGACCCTCTTGGGAATGACGGCCTCGAACATTCGGATGTCGGAGGCTTGGAGATCGGCCAGGACGTCTCGGCTGACCCGTGTCGTGGGCTCGTACTTGGTGAGTAGCACCCCAAGCAAATCGGCATTCAGTACTCGGGCTTCCCGCAGCTGCTCGGACCACTCGAGAAACATCGAGACTCCTCGACGACCCCAGCGGGAAGCGTCGGTCGGGACAACCAGCGAATCGGCGTTGCTCAGAGCCGCGATGACCAGCATCCCGAGGTTGGGTGAGAGGTCGAGTACCACCGTGTCGTAGTCGTCTCTGATCGGTTCGAGCGCATTGCGGATCACGTCCTCGCGCCGGTGCATGGCTACGAGCTGCTGGTCCAGCTGCGCCACTGCCAAGGTGGAAGGCAGCAGGTCCAGACACTCGAGGCGTGTCCTGCGGATGACCTTGGAGAGTGGCGTCCGCTCCTTCACCAAGTCGAACAGGTCGAACTCGACGTTGTCGTCGGGATCGAACATCGACGTGGCGTTTGCCTGGGGGTCGCAGTCCACCAGCAGAGTCCTCCACCCAGCCTGCGCCAGCCCGGCAGCCAGCATTACAGAGGTGAGGCTCTTACCCACCCCTCCCTTATGGTTCGCGACCGCGATGTGTTCCGCTGGCATTAGAGTCCCAGCCTCCAATTCCGCTCGTCGGGTGTCGTGCCCGCGTCCTATGGGGGCGCTTCGGGCAGCGCTACCTCCCGCCCACAGCTCTGCCAGGATGACACAGAATCACGGTGTGGCCGAGTGACCA